>JBBWZJ010000252.1:0-28770 GCA_039648985.1 Acidobacteriota bacterium
GGGTTCGGGGTTCGGGGTTCGGGGTTCGGGGTTCAGGGTTCACGGTTCGGGGTTCGGGGTTCCGGGTTCTGTGAGGCCCACGGGTGCGGGTTACCGGGCGCGATAGATGATGCCGACTTCGAATGTAATCCGCTTGCCCGCTGACTGGGGATTGGCGTCGTCCCGGGTCACGACACGCACGACGTGCGGACCCGGGGGCAAGCCGTCGCGGTGCCACAGGTCGTTGTCGGAGGTGCGGGCCGGGATGTACGCATCGAGCGTCCCCGCCGGGGCCCCGTCCAGGAACACGTCGGCGCGGCCGCCGTCCTGCGACATGCGGCCGACGAGTGCGACGGCACTGCCCTCGAAGGCGAATGTCGCGGCATTGCCTCTCGCGGTGGATGTCTTGCGTTCTGCAACGCCGGCGCCGTTCCATCCGGCCTCGGTCGTCCACTCCCCTGCGAACGTCCAGGCCGCGTTGCCGGCGTCGAGCCGCGCGACGGGCGCCCCCATGTCCCACTGCTCCAGCGCCGCGGCGACAGGCGGCTGCAGCGGGATGGAGATCGTGTCGCCGTCGACGCTGCCGCCTGCGCCGACGATCACCTTCAGCGCGCGAGCGACGGTGGACTGCGTGATCGCGTTGAACGAGTACTCCGTGAAGTCGAATTTCGTATCGGCCAGGGCAGGAATTCCGGCGGTGTAGCCGGGCGGGATGCGTGAGTAGCCGAGCATCACGCCGACGATCCCGGCGGCGCTCGACGGGTTGCAGTCGGAATCCTGGCCGAACCGCGTGGTGATGTCGAGCGTCCGGGCAAAGTCGCCCCCACCGTACAGCAGGCCCAGCGCCACGTACGCGCCGTTCAGCCGCGCGTCGATATTGAAGGGCCTCGACGCCCCGTCGGGGCATGCGTCGTCACGATCCCACTTCGCCCCGAGCTCGGTCCACGCACGGCGCCAGTCGGACGGATACTTCTGCCAGAGCGCCAGCGCATCGCGCACGATCCGTGCGTAGCCGCTCCCAGCCGGAATCGTCGCCAGCCCCGCCTCGACAATCGCCGCGGGGTCGTGCTCGAAGAACGCCGCCGAGTACATCCCGCCGAAGAACATGCCCCCGTACACGCCGTCGCCGTGGTTCATCACGTGACCCACGAGGCTGCAGTACCGATTTGATTCCTGCGGGAGGCCCGGTGTCATCAGGCCGATGAAATCGGACTCGATCTGGAAATCGATGTCGTTGGCGTGAATGTTGTTGCGAGGGTCACCCGTGAGCGGCGGTTTCACACCCTGGTTGAGAAGCCGGCGCGCCGCGGCATTCGCGTGCCAGAGCGGATACTTGGAGGTCCTGAACGCCGCGCCGTAGTCGTCCATGGTCGCGTCGAGTCCGACCGTGTCCATCACCGCCGCGAACGTCATGTCCACGTACAAGTCGTCCTGATGCAGCGCTTCGCTGACGCGCCCGGGCGTCCACGGGAGAGCCCCCTCGATGATCCTGCCGTTCGACTGGAACTCGGTCGGAGCGCCAAACGACACCCCGATCATCTGACCCGCCCATCCGCCACGGATCTTGTCTTCCAGGATGGACCGCGTCAGCCGCCGCGCGTGCGCCGCGCTCTGCCCATCGAGCACCGTGCCGGGGACCGCGATGAACGCGATCGCCAGGCCGCCGATCACCATCGCACTCGCGACACGCCGGCTTCTTCTCATCATGTGCGTCTCCGGGGTGCATCATACACACTCCGCCGGTCGCGAGTTGGAGACGGTCCGATGCAGAAGATCAACGACGCCCTGGGCGCCGGCTGGAAGGAGACGCGATATATCAGTCGGCGTGCACTGCAGGGCCCGGTGCGGGCCGGGCCCGCCGCATCAGTGCATGCCGCCCGCGGCGAGAGACTTCAGCATGTCGATCGGCAGGTGCGTCCCGGCTCGCGCATTCGCCGCGCGCACGCGGTCGGGCGTCAGGCCGTGATCGCGAAGCGAGACCAGGTCGTCGAGCGGCAGCTTGTCGTACCCGAGCGCTTTCAATTCCTGCGCGTACTCGGGCGTGACCCCGTGGTCGCGCACGCGAATCAGCGCCTCGATCGGCTCCCGGCCGTATCCGAGCGCCGCCATATCGCGCACGTATTCGGTGCTGATGCCGTGGTCGCGGGTGCGGACGAGATCGTCGATCGTCAGTGTGTAACCGAGCTTGCGCATCTCCGCCGCGTAGTCCGACGACACACCGTGGTCGCGGACGCGCAGCACCTGATCGAGCGCGAGTTTGCGGTACCCGGCGTCGCCGAGCTGACGCACGTACTCCGGGGTCACACCGTGATCGCGGACCTTGATCAATTCGGTCATCGTGAGCGAGCCGTAGCCCGCCTCCCGCATTCCGCGGACGTAATCCGGGGTGATCCCATGATCGCGCGCCTCGCGAAGATCGTCGGCCGAAAGCCCCTTGTAGCCTTCGTCGCCCAGCTCGCGCACGTAGGACGGCGTGATCCCGTGATCCCTGAGCGTGATCAGCGGCGCGAGGGAACCGAGGCGGTATCCAAGACCGCCCATCTCCCGGAGGTACGTCGTCTGCACCCCGTGCTGTCCGGCACGCACGAGGTCTGACGTCTGAGGCTTCGGGTACCCCTGCCTGTTCAACTCGTCCACGAATGCGAATCCGATGTCGTAGCGCGCCATCTGGTACTGCTCATTCGGTGTCGGACGATTGAACCCGCGTCTGGCGAGCTCGTCGGGGAACGCTGCCGCGGCGTCGAACGTGAAGGTGCCGGCTCCGACGCCGTTCCGCATCACGCCGTCGAAGACGAACGTCCCCGCGTCGCGACGAACTTTGAACTGGACCGGCCCGCCAGCACCCGTCACCTGAGCAGACGTGAGCCCCTCGAGCTCCGCGATCGGCACGTTCGATCCGGATGAAGAGTCGCGTTCGACCAGGCGCAGGTGGACGGTGTTCTTGTCGTCCGCCAGGCGGATCTCCCATGTACCCGGCATCGCGTCCTGGGCCATCTCGGGGGCTGCGGCGAGCGCGAACGGGAGTGCGACGCCGATGCGCTCGACGCCCTGGCTCGGCAGACGCACCGCGGCGGCCGATGTGCCCGCGGCGCCGAGAGGCGTCCTCACATTCGGGGCGAGTGCGGCAATCGGGGTCACCCCGACAACGCCGGCCAGGCGTGCGCCGCCATCCTGACCAGCAGGAATACCGACAGCCAGGATCGGTCGTGTGACGCCGAGCGCCACAACCGCCACACCGGCGGCCGCGATCGCCGCGAGGCCGGAACGCCGCGCCGGAACCATCCGGTTGCGCCGCGGATCGAGCGCCGCCAGCATGCGGCCCTCGAGCTGGCTCGGGCGCGCCATGGTCAACGCGAGGGCTGGTGCCCGGCGCGCTCCGAAGGAATAAGCAATCTCGAGAAGATGTCCGGCATACTCTCGAGGTTCGGTGCCGGCGGCGATGACCCGGTCGTCGCAGGCGAGCTCGCGCTCGATGCGCGCCTGTCGCGCGATCCACCAGACCAGCGGGTGGAACCAGTACATCGCGCAGGCGGCAACCATGAGGCCGTCGGTCAGACAGTCGTAACGGGCCACGTGCGCCAGCTCGTGAAGCATGACGACCCTGCGGCGGTCTTCGTCCCACGCCTCCGCCATGACGGGAATGATGACAGCCGGACGCCGCGTGCCAAACGCCATCGGCACATTCGCATCACGGCTTCGCACCAGGCCGACGGAGCGGCGAAGACGCAGCTGCGCGGCACAGTCCGTGAGAAGACGCGTCCAGTCCTCGTCGCGGACGATGGTTGCGCGGTTGAGCAGGCGGCGTAATCTCACGTGCTGTATCGTGACCAGCATCAGGAAGGCAATCGCCGTCGCGAGATAGATCGGGAGGACTCTCGCGGCAGGCGAGGCGGTCGCCGTGACGGCCACGTCCGCCTGACCAGCCCGCGCGAACGCACCAGGCAGCTGTACGCCGCCCGATGGCGGCGTACCGGCGGTCGTCACCGTCGCCGCATCTACCGGCACGCGCATGTGTCTCTCGATCACGACTGGCCAGACCGGGAAGAACGCTGAGACGACGGGCAGCAGGAGCACGCTCGTGAGGGTGAGCGTCCAGACGATATGGCGTGTGGCGGCTGACGCGCGGCGGCACCAGGTCGCCTGCAGGAGCGCGGCGATCGTGACGAGGACCGACGCTTTGAGCACGATCCACACGGCTGCGGATCCCAACGAATCACCAAACAGCGTAGTCATCGCTATTCCCCCTGTTCGCGGGCGCGTTTCAGCAGCTGGCTCAGTTTGCGGTACTCCGCCTCGGAGAGCTGCATGGACTTGTTGTCGAGCAGCGCCGCGATCGCGGATCCGGGTGAATTGTCGAAGAACGTGCGGACAAGCTGCTGGAGGGCCGAACGGCTGGCGGCTGCGGGTTCCACGGCCGGAAAGTACACGAAGCGCGGACCGTCGTACTCTCGCGCCAGCAGGCCACGGTCCATCATGATGTCGAGCAGCTTTCGGACACTCGAGGATCCGGGCGCGTCGGGCAGCTCCGCGCGGACGTCCTCGACTGTCGCACGGCGGCGGCGGTAGAGAATCTCCATGATCTGACTTTCGCGGCGGGTGAGATCGAGGCTCGTGGGCTTTGGCATGGGCGGTGTGAGCGAAGGCGAAATATTTCGCGCAGCGCGAATATATTCGCGTACTCGGCCGATGTCAAGTGACGCTGCCGCAAAAGGCGGCGCGCTGCCGGGCGACGAGGCGCTCGTGCTCACGCGCGGGAGGCGTGGCGACGTGCGGTGTTGCGAGGACGTCGTGGTCGGTCAGAGCCCGGAGAGAAGCGGAGCGGTGCGCTTGCAGAGTTGCAGCGGGAGCCCCCAGGGGTCGCGCAGCATCACCAGGCGCGAGCCGTCGGGCTGCGTCTGCGCGTCGACGAGCGTCGCGCCGGCGGCAACAAGAGTGGCGGCGGCCGCGTCCGGGTCCGCCGCTGAGAACGCCACGTGAAACCGCAGCGGGTGCAGGGCGCGGTAATCCGGGACCGGGTCCGCAGGATTGTTGTAGATCTCGATCACCGCCTGCCCCCGCGCGTCCGCGAGGAAATGGATGAACGGCGCCGTGCTGATCCGCCGGACGATGCGCATCCCGAGGTTGTCCACGTACCACGCCGCCATCGCGACCGGTTCAGCGACGTTGCACGCGACATGTTCCACGTTCAGGACGGGCATGCGTCAGAGGCTCCTGACCCTGGCGTGCGTCCGCCCCGGCGTGCCGCTCACTTCGGCTGCCGCGGATTGCACTGGTTTCGTCCGGTGTCCGTGGCATTCCACACGCACGCGTCTCCCTCTTTCTTGAATCGTCCCGTCGTGGGCCTGCACTGATTGGGTCCCCGGCCTGCTGCGTCCCACACGCAGGCGCGGCCGTCTCTCCTGAACCGGCCTTCTGCAAGTGGTGTGCACTGATTGGGTCCTGAATCCTTCGCATCCCAGACGCAGGCGCTGCCCGACTTCTTGTATCGACCGGTTGCCGGCGCCGGCGCCGGCGCGGGGGACGACAGCCCGGGGCGAAGGCTCGCCGGAAGGCCACGGGCGGGGGCGGCCTCGCTCCCGTCGATCGACATCCCTCCGGCCAGCGCGCATGCGGCCAGCGCCGTTGACAGCACAATCCACCGACTGCCAATGCTCATGGATGTCTCCTTCCAAACACAGACTTTCGAGCGGATCCGTTCGCGCGGGTCGCCCTTTCGCCCGGTCGCAACAACTGCTGCGCCGCGGCATTCCCTCGGCTGGCGCCGTTTATAGCACGAAGCCCGGCGTCCCGCTATCCACCACGTGCAGCGTGGCCGTAGCGACTTCACGTGTCGTCAGCAATCCTCCGACGCATGCCACGGCGCGAACGCCAACGCGATTCAGCATCGCCACGATATGATCAGCCTTGGCGAGGCAGCAGGGGCTCATGGCGCCGATCATTCCTGATCCGGGCAAGATCAAGACCTTCCGCAGCGAGGCGGCATTCGAGGCATGGATGAAGGCGAACCATGCCCGCCAGACAGAAATCTGGCTCAGGATCTACAAGAAAAGTTCGGGCGTGCAAACGGTGACGATCGCTCAGGCGCTCGATGTGGCGCTGTGCTGGGGATGGATCGACGGGATACGCAAGTCGCTTGACGAGCAGTCGTTCCTGCAGCGCTACACGCCGCGACGGCCGCGGAGCATCTGGAGCCAGATCAACAGGGACCACGTCGCCCGGCTGACCGCCGCCGGTCGCATGACGCCACACGGCCAGCGCCAGGTGGACGCGGCAAAGGCCGACGGCCGCTGGGACGCGGCCTATGCCCCGATCCGCAGCGCCAGCCAGGCGTCAATCCCCGACGATCTGCGCGCGGCCATCGACGCCAACCCCCGCGCGCGGAAGACCTTCCACACGCTCGGCCGCATGAACCTGTTTGCGCTGGCGTTCCGGACGAACAACATGAAGACGCCGGCCGGTCGGGCGAAGAAGATCGCCGCGCTCGTGGACATGCTCGCCCGCGGCGAGACGATCGTGCCTGAGCGGCGGTAGCCCCGTGAACGGGGCACGTGCCATGGTCCGTATCAGCGCCAGTGCTCGTGTGCCGCGCATCGGTGTTGAGGAAACGGAGAAGGCTCGCATCGCGGAGCCCCGCGAGCCCAGCTGTTGACGCCCCACCGACGGATTCGGTACCTGGCGTAACATACGCGCCTGAGATGACCACCAACTACCAGCTCCCGCGTCTCGCCGCGGCCGCCGCGATCGTCGTCGGCTCTCTGGCAGCCCTCCGGGCACAGCCGCCCGCGCAGCCGGGACCAATCCTCACCGTTCCCGCGGGCTTCACCATCGAGCGAATCGCCGGAGCGCCGCTCGTCAATCGTCCGATCGTCGCGGATTTTGACGACGAAGGACGGCTGTATGTGGCCGACTCGTCGGGGTCCAACGACAAGGTGGACAAGCAGCTGACCGAGCGGCCGCATCGGATCGTCCGGCTGGAAGATACGAACGGGGACGGTCGCTTCGACACGAGCACCGTGTTCGCCGACAGGATGATGCTCCCCGAAGGGGCAATGTGGTTTGCCGGGTCCCTGTACGTCGCGGCGCCGCCGAGCATCTGGAAGCTGACCGACACCGACGGCGACGGCGTCGCCGACCAGCGCGAGGAGTGGTATCAGGGCCAGACCCTCACCGGCTGCGCGAACGACCTCCACGGACCGTACCTCGGCCCGGACGGCTGGATCTACTGGACGAAGGGGGCATTCGCCGAACAGCGATACGAGCGGGCGGGCAAGCCCCCCCTCGTCACGCGCGCATCGCACATCCTCCGACGTCGCCCGGGAAGCCCCGCGATCGAGGTTGTGATGACCGGTGGGATGGACAATCCCGTCGATGTAGCCTTCACCCCTGCAGGAGAGCGGATTCTCACCGCCACGTTCGTCGAACATCCGCAACTGGGCCGACGTGACGGACTCATTCACGCGGTTTACGGCGGTGTGTACGGAAAGACGCACGCCGTCATCGAGGGTCACGCGCGGACGGGCGACCTCCTGCCCGTGCTCGCCGAGCTCGGTCCGGCGGTTCCCGCCGGACTGACGCGGTACGCGTCGTTCGTGTTTGGCGACGGCTTCCACAACAACTTCTTTGCCGCGATGTTCAACCTGCGCAAGGTGACGCGCCACGTCCTCGAGCCGAGCGGCGCGACGTTCTCGACCCGCAACTCGGATTTCGTCGTGTCGGAGGATCGAGACTTTCATCCGACGGACGTGATCGAAGATGCGGACGGCAGCCTGCTGGTGATCGACACCGGCCCCTGGTACAAGCTCTGCTGCCCGACCTCCCAGCTGGCGAAGCCGGAGGTCCTGGGCGGAATTTACCGGGTGCGCCGCACCGGGGCGCCCGCCGTGCAGGACCGCGCGATTCGTGAGCTCGCGATGCGAGGCGGACCGGCGATCTCACCGCTCGCGCAGCTTTTGAAGGCGTCGAGCTCCGCGGACGCCCGCCGCAACGCGGTCTGGGCCCTGACCCGGATCGACGCACCCGATGCGCGCGAGGCCATTCGGATTGCGCTCGATGACCACGACGAGAGCGTGCGGGGGGCAGCGCTGCACTCGACAGGACTCTGGCGGGATGCTGGCGGGCTGTCGCGCGTCGGGGAAGCTCTCGAAAGCGGCACACCGTCGATCCAGCGGTCCGCCGCTGAAGCGCTCGGCCGGATCGGGGATCGTCGCGCGGTCCCCAATCTGCTCGCGGCAGCGAATGCGCAGGTCGATCGGATCCTGGAGCACTCGCTCGTATACGCCCTCATCGAGATCGACGACCCGGCAGCGACGCGGGCCGCGGCCCTTGAAGCGACCAGCTCGCGCGCAACCCGCGCGGCGCTTATCGCTCTGGACCAGATGGACAACGGCGCCCTCGCGCCGGATCGCGTCGTCGCACTGCTCGACTCGGCGGATCCGATATTGAAGGACACCGCCTGGTGGATCGCCGCACGCCACGCTGAATGGGGGGACGCGCTCGCAGCATTCTTCGAGGCCCGCCTCGAGTCGGCCAGCACACGTCGAGCGGAACTGGACGACCTCCAGCAGAAGCTCGCGCAGTTCGGCGAGCATCCCGGCATCCAGGCGTTGCTTGGCAGCATCGTCGAGCGCGCCGCGTCGAATCCGGAGCGGCTTACGGCGCTGCGTGCCATGTCCACGGTCGCCCGCACGCGCATCAAGGTCCTGCCCGGTGGGTGGGTCGCACCGCTCGTCCACGTGCTGGAGTCCGGCGACGATAGCGTGGCCACGCAGGCGCTCAGCGTGATCCGCGCCGTTCCCCCGACGAAAGAGGCCTCGCCTGCCCTCTCGGACGCGTTGCTGCGCGTAGGCCGCAGCAAGGCGCGGCCGCTCGAGATCCGGCTGGGTGCGCTCGGCGCCGTACCCGGGGGGCTGACTCGCGTCGATCCCGACCTGTTCGGGTTGCTGCGAACTTCACTCGAACCCGGTCAGCCTCTTTCGGTCAGGTCGGCGGCCGGGGGCGTGATTGAAAAGAGCGCCCTCGACGGGACCCAGTTGATGGCGCTGGCGCCCGCTCTACAGGACGCCAGCCCCCTTGATCTTCCCCGGCTCCTGCGCGCGTTCGATCGACCGGGTGATGACGGTCCGGGCCTCGCGATGCTCGCCGCACTGCGGGAAGCGAAGAGCCGATCCAGCGTCCGTCCCGACGTGCTCAGGCCTGTGCTCGCCAGGTACTCGGACGCCGTGCAGAAGCAGGGTGAGGCGCTGCTGACCTCCTTCAGCACGGATGCCGCCAGTCAGGTCGGTCGTCTAGAGGCACTGCTGCCGGCGGTTCGGGACGGGAACGTGTCGCGCGGCCAGGCGGTGTTCAACGGTCCGAAAGCCGGCTGTTACGCCTGCCATGCGATCGGGTACATGGGCGGCACGATCGGCCCGGACCTCACACGCATCGGTCAGGTTCGGAGTGAGCGCGACCTGCTCGAAGCGATTGTCTTTCCAAGCGCCAGCTTCGCGCGCGGATACGAGCCGATCGTCGTGCGGACACGCTCGGGCGCAGTGCACATGGGGGTGCTCCGGAACAACGAACCGGGCGACGACGTGGTGGTCGCGACCGACCGCGACGAAATCCGGGTTCCGAGAGGGGAAATCGTGGACGTGCAGCCCGGGACAGTCTCGCTGATGCCGCCGGGCTTCGACGCGCTGCTCACGCGGCAGGAGCTCGCCGATCTGCTCGCCTTCCTGAAGGCCACACGGTAAGCGTCGACTTTCCGGCTGCATTGGAGCTGCTTTGCGAACATATGCGCTCACGTTCCTGACTCTCGTCGCAGCAGCATCTGCGATCGGTGCGCAGTCTCCCGACAGCGCAGACCTTGTCATCGTGAATGCGAAGGTGGTCACCGTGGACCAGGCCTTCAGCGTGGCCGAAGCCGTGGCCATTCGCGGCGGCCGGTTCACGCTGGTCGGGCGCAACGATCAGGTGCGGCCCTTCATCGCCGCGCGGACGCGGGTCATCGACGCGGGCGGGCGGACGGTCATCCCCGGACTGATCGACACGCATGTGCACGCCACGGGCGTCGCCGCCGCCGAAGCGATCCAGCCCTTCGAGGCGCTCACCTCTATCGAGGCGATCCAGGGATGGCTGCGGACGGAAACGGCCCGCACACCGGCCGACGCGTGGATCTGGTGCCCGCGCGTCTATCCGACCCGTCTGCGCGAGCGGCGCTTCCCGACGCGCGCCGAACTCGACGCGGTGGCCCCTCACCATCCGGTGGTGGTCGACGGCGCGTATGCGCTCGTGCTGAACACGGCGGCGCTTCGTGCCGCGGCGATCACGCGTGACACGGCCGCTCCCCCCGGTGGTGCGATCGTCAAGGACGCTGCCGGCGAACCCACAGGGCTGCTGCGAAACGTGGGCAGGATGCTCTCGCGATTCAAGCGGGCAGACACCGCCAGCTCGCTCGAACACCTCGAGCGCGTCCACCGTGCGTACAACCGGGTGGGCATTACGAGTGTCATCGAGCGGGCTGCCACCCCCGAGAACTACCAGGAGTACGCAGCGCTCAAGGCACAGAACCGGCTGCGGGTCCGTTCCACGGTGACGATCCTGCTGCCGCGGATTCCCGAGTGCTCCGACTCGACTGGAGCCTCCGCCGCGGACGCGTCGGAGCCCTGCCCGGCACAGATCGCGGAGATCACCAGGTTCGTCAAGAGCCTGCCCTTCCAGTTCGGGTCTGGCGACGACATGCTGAAGGCCGGCCCGCTCAAGATCGTGGTGGACGGGGGCATTCTGATCGGGACGTCCTTCATGCGGGAACCGTACGGGCTCCGTGCGCGCTCTCTATACGGCGTCGAGGACCCGCAGTACCGTGGCGCCCTGACACTCAAACCGCAGCAAATCCGGGCCGCGGTCCTCGTAGGGCAGTCGCTCGGATGGCAGATGGTGGCTCACGTGACAGGCGACGCCGGAGTCGACGTCGTCCTGGACGCGTACGAAGCGGCGCAATCTGTGGCAGGCGCTCCGCCGCGCCGCCACACCCTGATACATGCGTATTTCGTAACACCGCAGACCGCACAACGCGCCGCGAAGCTCGGGGTCCCGGTGGACACGCAGCCGGCCTGGTACTACAAGGACGCCGACGCCCTGGCGGAAGGCCTGGGTTCCGCCCGGCTCCAGCGGTTCCTCGGCCTGCGGACGTGGCTGGACGCGGGCGTCCATACCGCCATCAACACGGATCACATGTTCGGGATGGACCCGGACACGGCCCTGAATCCCTTCAATCCGTTCTTGACGATGTATGCGGCGACGACAAGGAGAACGGAGGGAGGACAGGTCCTGGGGGCGGACCAGCGCGTCACACGTGAGGAGGCGCTGCGCATGATGACCGTCGAAGCGGCATATCTCAGCTTCGATGAAGGGAACCGCGGCTCGATAGAGGCCGGGAAACTGGGCGACCTCGTCGTCCTCTCTGACGACCTCCTGACCTGCACCCCTGAGCAGCTTCGCTCGATTCACCCGGAAGCCACCGTTCTCGGTGGGCAGGTCGTGTACGAGCGAGCGAAGCGCTGACGCGAAAGGCTCGGAGAGCCGGGGCGCAGCTCGCCGCAACTCCCCCAACCGGGGGCGGCGAATCCCGATTTCGAGGGCGAGCGCATCAGCCATGACCGGCAGATCGCTGTGCTAGCATCCATTTTCATGGCCGGCCTCCGACTGCGCCTGCGTCGAGTCACGGCCCATGCAGCCGCGTGGCTGCTCGCCACGGCGTGCGTCATCACGTTCGCGACGCGTGACCTTCGCATCTCGAGCCTCAGGGCTTCAGAGCCCCGGGCAGCACAGCCAGCGGCGCGCGTCCCGACGGAGCAGCAGGCTCGTGCGGTGTGCGGCGGGTGCCACGTGCTTCCGCCGTCGGACATCCTCCCAAAGGATGTCTGGCGTGACGAGTTCGTGACGATGATGCTCATCCGCGAGAATCGCGTGGCCCCGCCCGTGCCGCCAAGCGTCTACAACCGTACGGTGCAGCTGCCGCCTGACATGCAACAGGTGCTTCCGTACTTCACGAGCCGCGCCCCGGAGCGCCTCCCGGCTCCACAACCCTGGCCCGATCCGAACGAATCGCCCGTGCAGTTCACGCGCCGTGGTCTGACCGTGGCCGACCGTCCGAACACGCCTGCCGTGTCGAACGTCTCGCTCGTGAACGTCGACGGCGACAAGCAGCTCGAGGTGCTGGGCACCGACATGCGGCACGGTCTGCTCCTCCGAGGGCACCCGGCCGATCCGGCCGGCGCACTGACGGTCGTCGCGAGCATCCCGCACCCGTCGCATGTCGCGTTGACGGATGTGGATCGCGACGGCATTCAGGATCTGCTCGTCGCCGACCTCGGCGAGTTCTTTCCGGCCGATCACGACAAGGGCGCGGTGTTCTGGCTCAGAGGCCTTCCGAACCATACACTCGGCGCCTTCTACCTCGAGGGGTGGCCGCGTGTGGCGGACGTCGAGAGCGGCGATTTCAACGGCGACGGCAAGAACGACCTGGCGGTGGCGGCATTCGGGTGGCGCAAGACCGGGCAGATCGCGATCCTCGAGAACCGGACGACCGATCCATCGCAGCCCGAGTTCATCACCCACACGATCGATCCACGCTCTGGCGGCATACACATCGTTCCCGTCGACCTGAACCATGACGGCAAACTGGACTTCGTGACGCTCCTCGCGCAGGAGCACGAGACGGTGCTCGCCTACATCAACAAGGGAACGGGCGATTTCTCGTTCGAGCGGAAAGTGATCTACACGGCGCCGCACCCCAACTGGGGCTCCTCGGGCATCCAAATGGTCGACCTGGACAAGGACGGCGATCTCGATGTCCTGCTCACGCATGGCGACAGCTTCGACGATGGAATCGTGAAGCCGTATCACGGGATCCAGTGGCTCGAGAACAAGGGCGGTTACCCGTTCGTCGAGCACACGCTCGCGCAGATGCCCGGGGTGCACCGGGCGGTCGCGGCGGATCTCGACGGGGACGGGGACCTCGACATCATTGCGTGCGGGCTGCTCGCCGGGGGGGCGGACGTGGACGAGAAGGCCCTGCCGGCACTCGTCTGGCTCGAGCAGACCAGGCCCGGCGTATTCGCCCGTCACACGATCGAGATGGGATCGCCGCGCCACGCGACGCTCGACGCCGGCGACATCGACGGTGACGGCGACATCGACATCGTCGTTGGAAATTTTTCGATCGAGAAGCCGGCGGCGGCCTGGATTGATGTGTGGACGAACGAGGGGAAGGCGCCGAAGACGCCTCCTGCCGGAGGTGGCGGCGGTCGTCCGCATTGACGGAAACGGCCCCCCGCCGACCTCCGGCCTGAGCGGACAGCCGCGGCGGCCGGCGCAACCGCGCGGGTCGACCCGCGCGGATAACGCGATGCCCTCAGCGCGGCCGGTCGACGCCCGGGCTGGGAATCCCGCCGACGGCCTGCGAGCCCTGACGCGTCGTTCGAACGATCTGATCCAGCCGGGTGAACTCCGCGCGCGCCTTCGCCGCATCGTCTTCACGGCCCGCGCGCGCATACGCCCGCGCCAGCATGAAATGCGCTTGAGGACTCCCGGGCGCGAGCCTGGCCGCGGCTTCGAGTTCCGTAATCGCGCGCGGGATTTCGTTCGTCTCCAGCAGCACCTGGCCGAGTGCGAGCCGTGTGGCGAAGAGGTCGGGCGCCAGCGTCGCAGCCTCGATGGCGATCGGCAGCGCCTGGGCAGCGTCACCCCGCTTCAAGTACTCGAAGACCATCTGCAGTCGCGATGGCACGTGGGATGGCGAGATTTCCAGTTCGCGGCGGAACTCGTCGATTGCGCGCGCCGAGTCTTCGGTCAGGAAGAACACGGCGCGCGCGTAATGCACGTTGGGTGTCTTCGGGTAGCGGGTGGCGAGCTCGTCGAGCGCCGTTCGGGCGGCGTCCACGTGTCGCGCCGCCATCGCGTACCCCGCGCGGCCAGCCAGCTGCACCAGCTCACGCGCCGGGTCGCTCAGCTCCGACGGCAGCACGGCCATTCGCAAGACGGTGAGGCCGAAAGCCTCGAGGACCTGGGGCGTGTCCGTGCCAGACGCGACGAACTCGATCAGCATCTGGTTCGCCACCTCGAACTCCGCGCGCCGCGTGAGGAGGATCGCGGCGTGGTAGCTCACGGCGGTGGCGATTCCGCCGGACTGGGCGACACCCATCAGGCGCGCCTGCAACAGGTCCGGGAGGGCGGCGTCGTACTGCCGCAGCTCGAATTCGCAGAGGCCCTTGAGCCCGATCGCACCCGCGTGCGCCGGCTCGCGACGGAGCACGTCGGCGAAGGCATCCTTTGCTTCGGCGAATTGATCGAGCTCGTACAGCAGCGTCGCCACGTACCACCGTCCCTCGTCCCAGTCCGGCCGGGCCGTCAGCGCGGCGCGATACAGACTCAGCGCCTCCTGCAGCCGTCCGTTGTCGCGGGAGGCCGCGGCGCGGGCTGCAAGATCGTCGAACGACGCTGCCCGCTCGGGGCGCCGTGGCGTGTGAGACTGCGGCACCGGTAACTCGGCACGTTCCGCCGAGGCGGCCGCCAACGGCGTAGACACAGCGAGGCCGCCGGCGAGCGTCAGCACCTGAAGGCAAAGCTGCCAGGCGAGCGGCCGTGGCCGAACGCGCTCCGGCAGAACGACTGGACGACAAGCCGCGGCGTTCAGAAGGGCCACTGGACTTCCGCGAGAGCAAAGGGCTCGTGGACCGTCACCGTCTCGCCGCGGATCTCGTCAGTGACCTCGAGCACGAGCTCGTACTCACCCGCTGGCACGCCCGCGAGCGAAATCGCGGCGAACCGACGCAAGGCCCCGGAAACGGGCGCGAGCGTTGTGGGCTTCAGCTCTTTGATGACGGTGCCGTCAGCGCGTCGAACGACGTGTCCGGCTTTGACACGCGTGTCGCCGGTGGACGTCCTCGCGGCATCGAACACGGAGTACTGGTAGTACAGCGTCGCACCCGGACTCAGAAGGCGGCGCACGATCAAGACCGGGACTGGTGATCGGTCCGGACCCTCTGCCGGCACCTCGACGGTGTCGGTCACGACGACCGAGGACAGGCTCAAGCCCGATCTGACTGGGACGGTGAACTCGTGTGTGACCGACCCGAGGTGGCCGCTGTTGCGATCGCGGATCGCGACGCGCGCCTGATATCGCCCTGGCACGAGATCGAACGATTCGGACAGGGGGTACCACGCCGACGCTTCGAGTCTCGGCACGTACCCCTGAAGATTCATCTCGACGCTCCGCTCGTAACGCTTCGTCTCGCCAGCCGCAAGGTCGGTGACGAGCAGGCGCAGATCCAGGACGTCGTGCAGCGATCCCTCGGCCGTCCCTTTCAACTGAAAGCCGCGGAGATCGGCCTCGACGGCAATCTGCACGGAGGACGCGTTCGCGTTGGCGCTGCCGAACACATATGCGGTGGCACGCACGGGCACCGCGTCGACATCGTAGGGCGATTGCAGCGCCAGCTCGAGGGCCTCTGCGGCCGGCCGCGCTTCGCCGGGCCTGGCCGGAACGCCGCCGGCGTAGTATCCCTTCCGGGCGCGCACCTGCACGTCAGGTCGGTCGACCCGCACAGAGATGCGCCGGAACTTGCCGTCCGTCCCCGCCTCGCTCGGCCTGTACCCGAGGAGGTAATACACTCGCGACTCGTGGCCGATGCGGCGCATGGCCGTCGCCAGATCGTTGCTGTTCTGGACCGCGAACCCTCCGGTCGCATCGGCAACCGACACAGCGCCTTCCGCTTCGAGCGACGAGTCCGCATTCGCCGCGCCGACGTCACGCGAGTCGAGCGGCGATCCGAACTGCGCCGACGCGAATGCCGACTGTACTTCGAGGCCGCGCGCATCCACGAAATACAGAACGACGTTCGCCCGGCGGGCGGCGTCCTCGACCTGCCGGTTCAGAGAGAGCTCCTGGTCGACAATGAACCCGGGGGAAACGAGGATGAGGGATTTTCGTCCACGCACGGCGGCCATGGACTCAATCGTCGACGCGAGCACGCCCAGAGTCGCGCGGTTGCGCGCGGACGCGTGGGTGTACGCCTCGGCCGCCCGTGACTGCACGAGCGGCTCGATCAGCCCGGCGGTCCCCCCTTTTTTTTCAGGTCGCGGGCCCTGGTCATTCTGAAGGCTCACCTGGTCGCGGCCGAATACATGGAAATTGCTGAATCGGCGCCCGACCCGCTCCGCCATCTGTTCATCCTGGAGGACGTGGATGCGGTACGCCTCGTAGTCGCTGATGTGCTCCTGGGCGACGTCCGCCGGGCCAGCACCGCGCAACGTGGCGACGAGCTTCACCAGCTCCCCGCGGCCGTCAGGCAGGCGCGCGTGCCACCGCACACCACGGGAAGGCGCAACGACGGAAACCAGGTCGCCAGCTTCGGTGCCCTCCTCCAGAAACCGCTGGATCGCCGATTTCGCGCGCTCGCCCTGTTCCGCGGTCAGGTGCACGTCGTCGAAAAAGATGACAAACGAGCGCCCGGGGCGTGCGTGCGCGCCCACGTTCGTGGAATAGCTGTAACGGCGTTCGACGGACGCCGTCCGCGGCATGTCGCCGCTGGCAGCCACCGGCTGGAAGAACTGGATGGACTGTGTGCGGCCTTCGTCGGCGATCGTGAAGTCCGCTGCGACCAGATCGCGGACCGGTTCGCCATGCTTGTCCACGACCACCGCGTCGACGGTCACCAGTTCTGATTCGGAACGAAACGGAGACGTCTGCTGCGACTGCGCCTCGCCGCTCCAGGCGACGGCGGGGCCCGGCGACTGAGTCAGGAGCGGCGCAACGACCGCGAGCGCGGCAAGCACCGTCAGACGCGCCGTCATGGGATCAACCGGAACATCGTCTGCGCGCTCACGCTCGCCGATCCCTGGGTGGCCGACGCTCGCAGCACGTATTCGCCCGGCGCAAAGCTTTCCGTCGGAAACGACGCGACGTACTTGATCCGGCCCGCTTCGTCCGGGGCGGGAAGCTGCGTCGACGACCGCCCGACGATCTTCCCGTCGCGCATGAACTCGAAGACTAACGCGGGGATGTCCGTGCCGGAGCCGGGGTAGACGGTCACGTACGCCGATAGCTGCGCATTGGCGGCTTTCGAGACCGGCAGATCGAGATTGGGCGTCACCCGCATCGCCCCTGTCCTGAACGGGTCCTCTACCAGATCGGGATCGCCCGCCGGATCGACGCTTCGAATGATGGACGGCTGGCTGATGCGAATGCCGGCCGACGGTTCCGGCACGTCGAGCGGGATCGACCGTACGCTCGACCGATCCGTCGCCTGATCCCGCGCGATCGTCCAGAGCGTGTAATGCCCGGGCGGCACCCAGAACTGACGCTTGAACCGGATCCGGCCGCGCTTCAGTGCGGCCACGCGATCCAGCGGCCCGGTCAGCGGATAAGACTCGCTGAAGCGCTGCACAACCCGACCCGTGGAATCCTTGACGAGGGCCATCGCCGTGAACCGCAGGGCGTACGTGCGTGTCTGGCGATTCTCCTGCAACGTGACGTGCTCGATGGGGACCTCGATGAGCAGTGTATGTTGGACCCCTTTCGAGGACGCCTCGAACCGGAACGCCGCGGACGAATAGTCGAACGCGTGCGGAGAGGGGTCGGCGGCGGCGGCCGCCAGCATCGGCAGTTCGTACGGCAGCAGCGGAGCGGCGTCCGTATCAGGAAGGGCGAAATATCCGCTTCGCGAACTGACCGTGAGGCCCCGGCGCGCAAGCTTGACCGCAATCGATCGAAAATGGCCGTCGGGCGGCACGGAGGGCGGCGCGTAACCGATTTCATAGTAGCTGTCGAGATCGGCCGTGACTCGCTCCACGAGCCCCGGCCCCAGCTCGTTTGTATTCGCGATGAGCGTGCCGCCGGTCTCTTCCGCAAGCACCCGCAGCGCGTTCTGGGTATCGGCCCGTAGCGCCCCTTCCGCCGTTTCCGAATTCATGACGTCGTCCATCGTGACCGGGCGCGAGCTCGCCCCGTACGCTTGTTGCGACTGACTGTTACGGCCGGACCTGTCGAGCATCTGACGGGACTGTTCGAGCGAACGGCTGGTATCGAGCCCCCGTGCATCCACAGCGTATACGCTCACATTGGCGCGATTGGCCTCGCTGATCGCCGAGCGATAGGCTTCCTCGAGGCTCGGAGGGATTGGCAATCCTTCCGAGAAGAACAGGAGCGCCTTGCGGCCGGCAAGCGTGCCCTGCGCCTTCATTAGGGCCATCAGCGGGAACAACGTCGATTGACCGCGCTGCTGCGCATCGGCGGTCTCGACCATCCGCTCCATGCGCGCCGTGACCTCGGCAATCTGTGCCTCGGCGCTGGCTGGGCCCATGCTCGCGGCATTCCCCGCGGAAGCTCCAGCAGTCACCGCCGCGAGCGCAGCCTCGGCCGCCCGTTTCGCCTGTTCCTCGTCGCCTGCGCCCCTGGGGGTGACATCGTGCGCTTCACCAATGCTCGCCGTCGTGGCCCGATCGATGGCGCCTCTGAGGGCCTCGGGATCCCGCGTGAACGTCTGCGCCAGGCGGAGCCGCTGTTCGAGCGCGTAGACCGCGACCCACTGGTTCGCCGGCATTTCGCGCGAGACGAATTGGAGGGCCGCCCGGCGGGCGAGTGTCCGCGAGTTCTGCGTCAGGTGATCGAATACAAGGGTGACGAGCATCGGATAGCGCAACGCATCAGGGAGATTCTCGCCGCCGGCTGTCGGCGGGGCTGGCGCCTCGAGGGCCGCGGGACGTGCAGAACGCTCGACGAGACGGAACGAACGGACCTCCCGCGCGACGCCATCCTCGAATATGGTCACTTCCCCCGGCTGCACGTCCCGGACCGGCTTACCGCGCTTGTCACGGATCACGACGTCGAGAACGACCGCGCTCGCCCCGGCGCGGAACGCGCCCGCGGCCGGCTCCTGCGCGGCGGGAGCCTGCGCCCGCGGCGCGGATCGCATCTCCGTTACCAGGAGGACCGCTGCGATGCTCAGGATGCTGGAGACGAACCTGACACGCTCGCTGCGTGGTGGCCGGAACATGATGGGATGCTCCGCTCGCTCAGCGCGGCGTGCGGCCCCGATCGCTGGCGTCTTTCTCCTGGTTGAGGTGCTCCACGATGGCTCGCTCACGATCGGCATCTTCCTTCCGGTGCAGGCGGTAGTAGGCGGTCGCGAGCGCGACGTGCGCCTCGACGAACGAGGGCGCTTCCTTGAGGATGGCCTCGAGCATCGTCACCGCGGTGGCGTCGTCGTGCCTGGCGAGCGCGATGCTCGCGATCTGATTGCGCGTCCGCAGATCGCCCGGACGCACGCCGAGCGCCCGTGTGAAGTATCCCAGAGACGCGTCGTAGTCCTGGTCGGCCTTGCGGAGGACGCCCATGTACAGGTTCGCATCGAAATCGAGCGGGTTGCGCTTCAACGCAGCCTGGAACTCACCCAGGGCGAGATCCGGATTACCTGCTTCGAGCAGCGCCTGCGCATACATGGTGCGCACCCCCGGAAGATCAGGATCGAGCGCCACGGCGCGCTTCAGGTCCTCTGCGGCCCCCCTCAAATCCCCGGCGCCGCGTTTCGCCACGCCCATCATCACCTGTGCCTGGGCCGAATCCCCGTTCTTCAGGATGCGGTCGAGCAGCACCTGCCCCTTGTCAGTTTGCTTCGCGCTCAGGTACGCCATGCCGAGCAGATACGACAGGGTCGGATCGTCAGCACGCGAGCTCTCGA
This sequence comes from Acidobacteriota bacterium, assembly GCA_039648985.1. Lineage (GTDB taxonomy): Bacteria > Acidobacteriota > Vicinamibacteria > Vicinamibacterales > 2-12-FULL-66-21 > JALZOC01. The sequence goes on from JBBWZJ010000252.1 coordinate 19,698, forward strand.
GGGGCGCGAGCAGCGCGATTGCGTCAGCCGGTTGTCCGAGCCGCAGCTGACAGTCGGCGGCAAGATACCTCGCCTGAAGCCTGTCGGGCTCCACAGCGAGCACCCGGCGGAACGTTTCCGCCGCGTCGCCGAGCTGGTCGGATTTGTAGAATGCGAGCCCGAGGTTCGACAGCACCGTGGGGTTGGACGGGGCGACCGCGAGGGCCGTTCGATACGCGGCGATGGCCTCTTCGTACCGACCGAGCTGCATGAGGACGACGCCGAGGTTGGAACGCGCCTCGACGTTCTTCGGGAACGCATCGAGGAACCACTGATACTCTGCGGCGGCGGCGTCGAAATCGCCGCTCCTCTGAAAGGCCGCGGCCCTGTCGAATGAGGGCGATCGGGGCTGGGTGGCCGGTGCGGCCATCATCGAGACGAGCACCGCGAGCGGGAACAGCGACCCGGTCAGCATGGCGCCCATGATAGCCGACGGCCCCTCGCCGGGGCCGTCGACCTTCGGAGCCTCAGAAATAAAATTTGAACGCGAGCTGGACGATACGCCTCCCGTACTTGCGGTTCTTGGGGAGCACCCCGAAGTCTGCATTCGACAGGATCCCATTGTCGTACGCGAGCTTCAGGTTGACGTTGTCATCCAGGAACCGCTGCGGGTGGTTGAACACGTTGGTTAACGACGCCCTGAACTGGAATTTCCTGGTGTCGGTGAGCTTGAAGTTTTTGAACAGCCCGAAATCGTGGTTCATGTATGCCGGCCCGCGCATGTCCGGCATGATGTAGCCCCCGTTGTGGCCCGGCGTCGGGAGAGTAAAGCAGGTCGGGTTGATGATCTGATCTCCGCTCAGCCCGCTCGTCGGGTCGCATGTCAATACCGGCATCGCCGCGATCGAAGGTGAGCCCGTAATGAGCGTGTCGCTGATCGTGGTCCCGTTCGCGAGCGTGCCGGTCAGCCCGAAGTTTACGCTGGGCCCGGAGGCTTGCAGGGGCGCGCCGCTGATCCAGGTGGACACTCCGGTGAACTGCCAGCCTCCGGCGACCGCCCTCAGCACCGGGTTCCGGTCGACGTCGGGAAGGAGCCAGCTGTAGCCGACGTTCACGACGTGGCGCCGGTCGTAAGCGAGGATGCCGTATGCAGAATTCCGGATGTCCCCGGGGGGCTGGGTCGTCCTACCCTGCTCGTTGCCGCGGATGCCGAGCGCCTTTGACAAGGTATAGGCGGTCGTGAAGCTGAAGCGGGAGCCCTGCCGGCTGAGCAGTGTCTGCAACGCGTTGTAGTTCTGATAATGCGTGTGCCTGACTACCGGAAGGTCTCCATACTGTGAAAGCGGTCGATAGAGATTGGGATCACCGTTCGGATCGTTCAGCATCGCGCCGAACGGGACGCTGTTGAAGTTGTTGAGGCCGGAGTTCAGCAGGTGGTCGCTCTTGCTCCCGACGTATCCCGCTTCAATCATCATCTTGAAGGGAATGCGCTGCTGGATCGTCATGCTCCAGCTCTGGGTCCGCGGCTGTTTGTTGTCGCTCTTGAGAATCGCGCCCGACAGGCCCGGCTGCTTGCTGGGATCCACGGTCGAAACCTGAGATAACAGCATGTTCGAGGCGGTGGTGTTCGTCACACCATAGGGAAGATCGATGAACCCGGAGTAGGGTCCCTGCGCGTCATGGAAGTTGAACACACCGTAGCCGCCCCGCAGCAGCGTCTTGCCCGTGCCGAACACGTCGTACGCGAGGCCAACACGCGGCGCCCAGAAGACTGGCTGCACCTTGACGCCGGATAGCGGAACGCTGCTGTCGCGCCCAGTCCACGTGACGCCGGGGAACGGGGTCCCCGCCGGCGCGGCGGCGAGAAGCGCCGGATCGAAGACGGCCATGCCTTTGCCGTTGCGTTCAGTCCAGCCGCCGAGATGCGACACGCGCAGACCGTATTCGAGAGTCAGCCGGTTCTTCGCCTTCCAGCTGTCCTGGGCAAACCCCTCGACGATGTTGTACGCCATGTTGTGGACGACGTTGGGCGACTGCTCGTCGTACTCAGCAAGCGTGCCTGTCAGCAGGTCTGAGAAGTAATTGCCGCTGGATCCGCTTCCCCAGGGCGCCGGGACGATCAGGCCGTTCGAGTTGCCGTTCCCCGGCTGGCTGTTATTGACCCACTCGTAATACGCACCTGCCTTCATCGTGTGCGCGCCGGCCACTTTGGTGAGGTTCTGGGCCCCCGACACCAGCCATTTCTTGGCGAAGAGGACAGGATCGAAGCCGCCCGGGTTGAACAGCGTTGGTCCGTTCCCCCAGTTGAGCATCGAAGGGATCTGGTCCAGACCGCTCTTGTAAATCCCCTGGTTCGTGTAGCCGAGCGCGGAGCGCGACACGCGGCTCGGATCCTGGAACTGGTTCGGAAAGTTGATGTAAGTGGTCGCGAACGTAGACTCGGTCGTCAACGACGAGCCGAAGATCTTCGTCAGGCTCAACGTCCCGGAGTGCGATCGGTTCGGCGCCGTCACCGCCGTCGGATACGGAACCTGGGCCGCGTTGCGCCACCAGAGACCGACAGGAAAATTCTGTTCCTCAGCCTGCAGGTTGTACCGGGCGAACACGCGGGTGTTATTGCTGACGTTCATGTCGACCCGCGTCAGCCACTGATGCATGTTCTGGCTGATGGGCACGTTCTGCACGTAGTTGTAGCCGTCTGTGACGGCTGGATCCGTGTTCGGCAGCGGAAACAAGTTGATCAGCTTCTGACCGTTCGGATCGATCAGACTTGTCGGGATGCGGCCGTTCTCGAGATTGGTCGGCGTCGTGCTGACATAACCGTTGCTGAGCTTTGAGAACGACGCGGTGTTGCTGAAATCCCCCTGGCGCATGGCCTGTGTTGGCACCCACGACTGCAGCGTCCCCGTGTCGAGCCGCTGTCGGTAGAACTCGTAGCCCGTGAAGAAAAACACGCGATCGCGGTTCTTGTTGAAGTTCGTGCCCGGGATCAGCAGCGGACCGCCGATGTTGAACCCCGGATACGTGAACTGATTCTTCGGCTTGTTCTCCGGTCCCGGCACGCTGCTGAACCGGTTGAGCAACCACTCGTTCGAATTCAACCGGTAGTCACGCATGTAGGTGTACGCCATGCCGTGAAAATCCCGTCCGCCCGCCTTGCTGACCGCGTCGATGGTAATCGGGCCCTTCGCGTGCTCGGCGCCGTAGTTCGCCTGCAGCACCTTGAACTCGCCGACCATGTCCGGATTCGGGTTGACTGAGGTGGCACAGTTGCACCCCGGATCGGAGGCGTGCGCGCCGTCGATGACGATGTCGAGCGCGTCGACGCGCGTACCGTTACCGGAAAAGTTGCCGACCGCGCTCTGCTTCCCGCCGTCGCCGTTGCCGTTGATGCCGATCACCTCGCCGTTGAATCCGGGACGGTTGCTGGTGCCGTCGGACGTCGGTGTCATCCCGGGGAGCAGTTTCAGGAGCTCGGCCGTGGACCGCCCGACCATGGGCACGTTCTGAATCTGCTCGGACGTCAGACGCGCACTCTTTTCGCCGGAGCTCAAGGACGCGATCTCCGGGCGGGCGGTGACCGACACCGTCTCGCTCAGGGCGCCGACATGCAGCTTGATGCCGCTCAGGGCGCGCCGCTCGCCCAATCGCAGCGCGATGTCGGTCGCTTCCCAGGAACTGAAGCTCTGGAGCTCGATCTTCACGCTGTACGTACCAGCGCCCACCGCCGCGAACACAAAGACCCCGTCGGCATTCGTGGTCGTGTGCTGGACAGCCTTCGACGTCTGGTCGGTCAGCGTGACGTCCGCGCCAGGGAGCGCGCCGCCCTGCTCATCGAGGACGGTACCGGAAATGGTGCCAAAGAGGCTCTGGGCGTGAGACGCACCAGCGAACCAGAGCAGAAAGGCGAGAAAGAGGATGCAGCGGTTCGACCGCCGCAGCGCGTGCCAGGACATCAGATGCTCCAGTCAGGACCGACGACGTATGAACGCGAAGCACCCGGGACGCCCTGTGCCTAGGGTAGTGGGAAGACACTAGGTCAGCCGTGCTCCAGGTGGAACCCACTAAAGGCATATGTTTTTATATGTCTAAGGACATATACTACGCGGCTAGCTGCACAGCAGCACCGTTCAGGGATTGGCGCGCACGAACGTGAGTGACTGAATCTGCGGTGCTGGTGTCGGCGCGAGCAGGAGCTGGCCCCTGACGCGACCGCGCTCGCAGGGCCATGTGAACTCTCCCGCGAGCGCGCCCGTGGCGACGAGCGGAGCGCCTGTGTCGCACGTGCCGACCTCCGTCTTCAGCGCGGCGAGGTCGGCGGCCCGGTGCTCCGCGTCGCGGTCCATGAGGAAGTTCGCCGCGAGCACATCCCCCATCCCCGTCACCGAGCCTGCCCTGAACAGCCTCACGGCAGCCGCATAGGCACTCGCGAGCGGGGGGGACACGGCGACCGGGCGCGGCTTGAGGCGGCCGGCTCGCAACAGCGTCACGGCTGCGTCCCAGACGGGCGCTCGGGGGCCCGCGTAAGTACGATTCGCAAACGCGAAGATCCCGACACCGAACTCCGGCAGGAGCAGCACGTGCGACCCGTACCCGGGGTAACCACCGCCATGACTGAGTGTGAGCGCGAGCTCGCAGTCGGTTGCGGCGAAAAAGCCCATCGCGTATGTGGAGGCTTCCCGGCACGCCTCTGCTCCACTCGATCCGGGTCGCAGCCGCAGGGCGGGAAAATTCGCTCCTTGCGCCAGCTCCCGGACGCTCGATCGTCGCACCGGCCCGGCGTCCGCGCCGTCGCGCGCCGGCCACGCCGACAGCAGATACGCCACCCATTTCGCGTAGTCAGCCGCGCTGGTCTGGATGCCGCCCATCGCGCCGAACGCGCCGTGCGCCATCGTCGGCTCGAGCTTCCAGGTGCTGTCTTCCCAGCGATACCCCCGGGCGCGGCGCTCCTGGGGCGAGGCAGCGACCTCGTACCCGGTCGCGGTCATGCCCAGCGGCGCAAACAGCACGGCCTGCACGAAATCCTTGTACGGGCGTCCGGAGACGTTGCCGACGATGCGGCCGAGCAGGGCGTACCCGAGATTCGAGTACTCCATCGCGGTCGCTGGTGCGCGCGTGAAGGGCACGCCGTCGCGGAGCAGGCGCGTGAACTCCGCCTCGGGCAGCGGCGTCTCCCTGTCGCCCCACGGATCGTCGGTCACGAAGCCGGCCGTGTGCGTCAGGAGCTCGCGCACGCGAATCGTGGGCGAGTCCTCCGTCGGGTACTTCCACCCGCGCAGCTCCGGCACGTACGTTTCGACTGGCGCATCCAGCGACAGCTTCCCGTCGTCCCTGAGTTTCAGGATGGACAAGGCCGTGAAGGCCTTCGTCATCGATGCGATCCGGAAGAGCGTGTCGGCGCTGACGGGCCGCTTCGTGTCGACGTCCTGCACGCCCGCGCCCTTCACGTGCACCAGCCGGCCATCCTGCACGATGCCCCAGACCATGCCGGGAATGTGGGCGTCCAGCCGGTAGTTCTCCATCGACCTGTCCACATCGCCGTAGACCGCCGTGTCCTGAGCCCGGACAGGCTGGACGAGCGCACCGGTGATGGCGATCACGGCAATCGTGATGGTGCGGATCAGTGCGCCACTAACCCGGGGATCTGCGACGCGCAACATGAGCACTCCTCCACGCGAGTACGCGGTGGCGATTCAGGCGTCGAAACGATTCGCGCAGAGCTTAGCAGAGGGCGCGAGCGGACGGCCGATCAGAACACGCCTTCGAGCCGCAGGGTCGTGACGACCAGCGCGAGAGCGTAGATGAGGCAGACCCCGCCGACGACAACTGGAGTAAGCATCTGCCAGGAGCTGTCGTGGGACGTGACCGCCGACTCGGGGCGCCACCGTCGTTCGAGCCGTGTTCGACACTGCTGCCGGACGCGTTCGGCGCGGTCCGAATCGGGCGTCAGCCGCGACAGGCGACGCAGGCTGTTCGCAACGGTATCGTCAGCGTGGTGGGAAGTCATGTGGTGATCTCGCTCAACCGCGGAAGAGAGGCGGTGTCGGCATCGGACAATCGACGGGCAAGGAGCGCACGCGCACGGCTGACCCGTTGACGCATGGCTCCTGCGTTCACACCGCAGACGCGAGCCGCGTCCGAGTGTGACAGTCCTTCCACCGCCACCAGCAGCAATGCTTCGCGATACGCGAGCGGCAGCGACGCGACTGCCGCCGCGAGCCGCTGCGCCGACTGGCCGGATTCCAGAGCCTCGAACGGCGACGGTTCACGACGCCCGTGGACCCACAGGCACATCAGGCCGGTTGCGTGCGAGTCCTCCAGGAACCGTGAACGGCAGTAACTCGCGTGCAGGTGTCGGGCCACCGTGAACAGCCAGGGCCCGAGGCGCGTGTCAGGGCCGAGGCGCCCGGCGTGCTTCACGAGCCGCAACCATGTTTCCTCGAGCAGATCCTCAGAGACGTCGGGCCGCCTCGACAACCTTGCGAGGAAGTTGTACAGCCGTGCGTGGAACTCGTTGTACACGGCATCGAACGCGTCCGGATCGCCGCGTCGCAGGCGGTCTACGAGCTGGAGCTCGACATCGCGATCCATCGCAGGAATAACGCGGGAGGCCGCAAAGCGTGACGGCGTCACGCCAGCGGCTCGAGAGCGTTATATCAGGTCGACGGCTACCGAGGAGGTGATTGTGGAAGTATTCGCCAATGCCGGGATCGCGGCTCTGGCCAGCATGTTCGTCGGCGTTCTGCCGCTGGGGATGGCGGTCGTCTACGCGATCTGGCCGAGTGAGCAGCGGCTCGCCCTGGTTCGCCCCCTGTCGGTCGCGACCATGTTCGCCGCGATCGCCAGTCTCGCGCTTGGGGGGATCAACGAGCTTCGCTACATCAGCCGCACGGGGCAGCTGGCGTTCTCGACGACGATCGCCGCCGGCCTTGCAGAGGGCCTGGCGCCCCTGTTCTTCGCGTTCGGATGCCTGACGATTGCCTGGCTCTGCGTGACGATCGGACTCTCGCGGCATCCTTAGCAGGGTGTCCGCCTCCGCCCGCGAGTCAGTCGGACGGGCTATGGCGAGACCTCGCCGTAGCCGCTACGCGGCGAAGGCGGGCCAGGGGTGCCAAGGGTGCCTACGCGGTGAGGGTCTTCTGCAGAAAGCTGAGTACGTCAGCACACAGCTGCTCGTAGAATCCCACGCGATCGAAACCCACCGGATCCTGTGACGGAGGGACTGCCGGCGTCCTCATTGCGGCGGGATAGGGCGTCATGAACGAGTAGTGTCCGGCGTTCGGGATCGTTCGATGGTCGATGAGCGAACGGCTGGAGATGCCCCGCTTTATGATCTCGCTGTGCCCCCATGGCATGAAGACGACGCGACCGTCGGGAAGGGTCTTGTGCCCGGCAATCTCTAGATCGTCGTTCTCGCCTGTCATCATCAGGATGGGAATCGACACGCGCTCGAGGGCTCCATCGGCGAGAAACCATGCCGCGGCTGGCGCCAGCAAGACCAGCGACCTCACTCGCGGATCCGGCGTGACGTCGACCGGGCTCGATTGGCCGCTGTCTGCTTCCCACGGAAATGCTGCAGGCCGGCCGCCAGCAATCGCCAGGGCCGTGTAGCCGCCGAGGGAATGGCCGACCACCGCCGCCGCGTGGGGTAACAACGACGCGCGGAAGAATGGCTCGTCGAACATCCAATCGATTACAGCGGTCAGATGGCGGGGGCGATTCCGGAGGTTCGCTTCGGTGCCGGCCAGCCGATGGTCAGTTCGGCTGTCGCCCGGATGCTCGGGGGCCGCGACGACGAAGCCGTGCTGTGCGAGATGGATCGCGAGTCCGCGATGCAGCAGCGGCATGCTGCCGGTCCCGTGTGAGACGACAACGAGCCGAGTCGCCCCTGGTGCGAGTGCGCCGTCTCGAGCGATCGATTCGGTGAAGGGACCCAGCGGCTCGGAACGTTCGGCGGCGAGACTCGGATAGAACACGGCGGTCCGGATGTCCGGTCCCGTTGCGGGGTCCGGAATCGCAAACGAACGGTAGCCGGTCGATCGTGTCACGGAGCCGCGGTTCGGAGGTGCGTCGGATTCTCGGACGGGCGCGCTTACTTCGGCGTGACGCGGAACAGTCCCCCGGGATTGGCGTCCTCGAGCATCCAGACCGCGCCGTCAGGCGCGACCTCGACGTCGCGAATGCGATGGCCCACGCTCCAGAGCTCCGCCGGCTTCGCACCCCCCTTTCCGTCGAACGTGACACGGGAGAGGGACTTCGCGCCCATGCCGCCGATGAGCGCGGAGCCTTTCCACTGCGGGAACATCGCGCCGTTGTAGAACGTCAGGCTCCCCGGCGCGATGACGGGCGTCCAGTAGATCACCGGCTTGGTCAGGTCAGGCCGTGTGCCGGGGTTGGGAATCGGCACGTCGTTGTAGTTGACCGCGTAGGACACGAGCGGCCAGCCGTAGTTCTTGCCGGGCTCGATCAGGTTCAGCTCGTCGCCGCCCTTCGGACCGTGCTCGAGTTCCCACAGGCGGCCATCAGGCGCGAACGCCAGCCCATACGGGGTGCGGTGGCCGCTGCTCCAGGTCTCGGCCGGCGCGAGGTTCGGTCCCGGGAAGGTGTACGTGCTGACGACGGGCGCCGTTTTCGCTGCTTCCGTATCAGACGGCGGATCGATGAGTGGAACGCTCTTCGCGCCGGTCTTGCCTGCCATGGGATTGCCCGGCGCGGGCTTGCCGTCGAGCGTCAGCCTCAGGATCTTGCCGAGCTCCTGGTCGGGGTCCTGCGCCGGCGTCATGCGCTGGCGCTCGCCGACGGTCAGGAACAGGTACTGGCCGTCCGGAGAAAATGCGATCTGGGCGCCGAACTGTCCGCCCTTGCCCTTCGGCATCTGGCGCCAGAGCACCTGGAGGCCGTCCAAGCTCGCCGCGGCATCGCCAATCGCGAGCCGGGCGCGGGCAAGCGCCAGGCTCGATCCGCCGTCTCCAGGTTCGGAATACGTCAGGTAGACGTTGTGATCCGTCGCGTAATGGGGTGAGAGGAAGATGCCGAGCAGACCCCCCTGCCCCCGATGGAGCACCGGCGGGACGTTCGCAACGGGCATTTTCGC
>JBBWZJ010000256.1:0-6620 GCA_039648985.1 Acidobacteriota bacterium
GTCGGCGATCGACCAGAGGCATGCGGACGAGACCGAGGCAGCGCGCAACCGCACCCAGCAGCGCAGCAGCGGCCTCTGATCGAGACCGTCCGAGCGTGCCGCCCACGCGGCACGCTCGGACCCAACGCCTCAGCACGGTGGGGCGCATTCCACCCCGCCGTGCCTTCGGCCGGCGCCCGACGTCCTACAGCGGGTACTTCAGCTCGAAAGCCGCCCGGTTGTCGTTGATGAACTCCTCGACGGTCGTGAGCGGACCGCCGATGATCTCCACCCCGGTGGTGTCGGTGCCGGCCAGCAGACCCTCCTGCTGATCGATCGTGACCGCCTCGAAGTGCTTGCGCATCGCGGTGACGTCCTGCAGCCCGAACGCCTCGAGGAAGGTCGACACCGTGACGTGCTCGTACTTCAGCTCCTTGCCGAGGACGCGGGACACCTCGGCCGCCAGTTCCTCGTGGCTGTATTCGACGGGTCCGTGAAGCGGAAGAGCGCGACCCGCCCACTTGCCGGGATCCGTCATGATGCCGGCGACGATCTTCGCCGTGTCACGACCGGCGAGCGGCGCGAAGCGGTTATCCTTGTTGTAGGGCATGAGGTAGCGGCCGTACTTGATCTGCGGAGCGATGTAGAGAAGCCATTCCGCGAAGAACGTCACGCGCAGATGCACCGAAGGAGTGCCGGACCAGTCGAAGATCTGCTCCGACAGCCAGTGGTTCTGGGTCGCCTTGCTGCGGGCGTAGGGACGCGACTGCTTGTGAGACATGTTGACGATCAGTTCGAGCTTCTGCTCCTTCGCGGCCTGCGCGAAGATGACGGCGGCCTCGACGAGACCCTCGGCCAGCGGATAGCAGAAGTAGGCGAGCTGGACCCCGTCCATGGCGAGGCGGATGTCACGCAGACTTCCCATGTCGCCGAGGAAAACCTCTGCGCCGAGATCGCGCAGCTTCTGGGCGCGGGAGTCGTCCTTGCGGACGAACGCGCGAACGGCGAAGCCCTTCTCGAGGAGCCGTTCGACGGTTGGGCGGCCGGTGTCACCCGCGGCGGCCGTAACCAGGACCTTCTTCATGCTATATACCTTTCATAGTTTCGATGCGTGGCTTGGCGCAGCTGTGCGTGCGCCTCGTCGAGTTCGGTCGATCGGTTCGGTTCCGTCCCCGGGCGCCGCGCCTGTTCGCGCGGTCGGTTGCCGTTGCGGCGAGGATCGCCCGACCCGGCGCGTCCTCTGAAGGTCATATGGTGTATATGCACCATATGACAAGGGGCGTCTTTCACGAATCGTCCGCGAAGGTGAAGAAGGCCGTCGCGGACCGGCTCGATCGCGGATCGGCGGCCGGTTCGCGATCGCCGGCATGCCTCGCGCTCCCACTAGCGGCGAGCCGACCATGCCACGAAGCCGCTCCCGGTCCTTCCGCCGGAACGTCGACGTCCAGGATCGGTCCGAAGAGACGCCTCCGCGAAACGCCCCGCTCGTCGTGCACGCGTCCAGGGGTCTCGGTCCGGCCCATCCGGACGGTTCGCGAGCGATCCCGACGTTCGTGGCTGGTCCGAGGGTGCGCTCCGATGCTAGTCCCCCCGCAGCCGGCACTGGCGCCGGCTGCGGGGGAGCGTACGTGGCCGACAAGTTCGAGGATCTCCGCACGTTCGTCCACGTAATGTCCGCCGGCGGAATCATTGCGGCCGCGTCCGAGATGGGCATCGCGAAGTCGGCCGTCAGCCGCCGTGTCTCGGAGCTGGAGGGACGTCTCGGGGTCACGTTGATAAGCCGCTCCACGCGCAGCTTCGAGCCGACCCGCGCCGGGATCGAGTACTTTCGACGCGCCAAGGCGATTCTCGCATCGCTGGACGAGTTGGACGCGTCGGCGTCCTCGACGCTCGGGTGGCGTCGCTTCCGCATCGCCGCGCCGGCCTCGGTCATCATCCACCTTCTGCCCGACCGGCTCCGGAAGCGGAGTCGAGACCTCGATGGGGTGGTCGTGAGCCTCCTGGCGACACGCGAAGGTGAGGAGGACGCCGGGCGAAGCGACATTCTGATCGGCGGCAACGAGGTCGTCGGGGCGATGAACCGTGCCTTCGGCTCGCACGCGCTCGTCATCTGCGCTTCGCCCGCGTACCTCGAAGCCCGCGGCTCGCCGACGGTCCCAGGCGACCTGCGCGGCCACAACCTCATCGCCGTGCGCTGCCCGGCGGACGAATGGGAGCTCTCCGAGCCATGGCGCGGCCCGGCGAGAACCGCCCTGATCACACCCGATGAAGAGAGCGCCGCCAGAGCCGCGGCCTCCGGGCTCGGGCTGGCGCAGCTCCCGGACCACGTCGTCGCACATGCGCTGGAATCCGGCAGGCTGATCCCGGTCCTCACAGACTTCGCGCCCCCTCCCCATCGTCTGATCGCGTCCTGCGGTCCGTCGCCGGACGCTCTGACGCTGACCGTCATGGACGCGCTGACGGAGCGGTAGCCTCGACATACACGTTGGCGCCTCCCGAGCTCTGCGCCTATGCTGGAGGCGATCGGCGGACGACATAGGAGGCGAAGCGACATGACCGAAGCGACCTGGGGCTCCGACGCGAAGACGCCGAAGATCGACTGGCACATGAGCGCCGCTCTGGAGAACGTGCCGCGCGGGGGCGGCGACGTGGCGGAGGTGACGAGCCTGGAGCGGGCGGTGCGCGCATGGATCGGCCTCGACCTCGAGCACAAGGCGGCAGCGACGCTGACGACCGAACGTGCGGTCCAGATCGACGGGGTCTCGTCAAAGACCTTCTCCGGCGAGGGCATCGCTGGCCTGGCGGAGCTTCTGCCTGAGTCAGACGCCCCTTCGGGCGTGTAGCGGATGACCCGCCCGAGCGTCCGGTTCGACGGTGGCGACTACGAGTGGGTCGCCGAGCGCGACAGCGTCGGCTTCGTCGGCACCACCGATCTCGGCCAGGTCGACTTCCTCATCACGTCCGCCGCGTTGGCCGAGCTGCTCAACCCCGACCTCGACGCCATCGACGGCGATACGGCGCTCGAAGTGTTCGCGGAGTTCGAGTCCGACATCCACCGGATCGCATCGCGGGAGTTCGTCAAGCGCCTTGGCGGGGAGCCGCCGATCCTGCTGACGTCCGCCGACCTGGACGGCTAGCCGAGCTCGCCCCGACCCGCGCTGCGTTCCCAACACCTCCGCGTCGAGGCGAGGCGCCGACGCCCACCTCGGACCGCGGTAGGCGGGCCGGCCGATCCAAGACGACGGGCACTCACCGCCGGCGGGGTCTGTCGACCGCGATTCCGCCCGATGGCGTACCGCGCAGCATCTCGCCTGATCTCCCGTTCCGAGGTCCGGCGGGTGGAACGTCTTCGCTCCGCGGCCGACGCGAGACGGATCGATGGCCGGTGGACGCCGCCAGCGATGCGCGCCGGCATGACCGAGGCGAGCCGCCTCCCGACGCAGCCGAACGCGCCGCGCGTCGTCACAAGCTCTTCGAGCCGGTGGAGCTCCTCCTGGATCGATCCTGCTCCAGAGCGCATCTCCTCAACATCTCGGCGACCGGAGCGCTGGTCCACAACGACAATCCTCCGGGACCCGGCGCCCGGATCCGGCTGAAGCTGGACGGCGCCGAACAGGAGGCCCGCGTGATCTGGCGGGATGGCAGGCGCATCGGCGTCCGCTTCGAAATCGCCTTGACCGCCCGGACGCTCAGGTCGGTCCTCAGATAGCCGGCCGTCCGGCTAGCGGTGCGGAACGAGCATCTGAGCCACGCCGACGACGCCGGTGATCATGATCTGCACGCCGATGCAGAGCAGCAGGAACGCGACGAGACGTGACAGGACGCGCGCGCCGGCTGGTCCGAGCATAGCAGTGACGCTGTCCGACCAGCGGTAGCAGACCCAGATCGTGAAGGCGATGGATGCGGCAGCCAGGCTCACGCCGACGTAGAAGCCCATGAGGCCACCATGCCCGCCCGGACGCTGCGACGACAGGGCGATCGCCACCGCGATCGTTCCCGGACCCGTGGTCAGCGGCATCGTCAGCGGAAAGAATGCCACGTCGTCCTCCGACTGCGCGGGTTCGGCCGAAGTGGCCTTGCGCTCCTCGTGCACCTCGGGCTGCATGAGCAAGCCCCAGGCGCGAACCGCGACGACCAGCCCGCCGCCTATGCGCAGGGCGCTCAGGCTCACGCCGAAGAAGTTCAGTACGATGCCGCCGAGCAGAAGCGAGGCAAGCAGCACGACGAGCGAGTAGCTGGCGATCTTGCGAGCAAGCTCGTGACGCTCCTTGCGCGTGCGGTTGCTGATCACCTGATTGAAGATCAGCGCCGCACCGATCGGGTTCACGATCGAGAAGAGCGTCGGAAACGCCAGCAGGAACGCTCCCACGACGCTTCCCAGCGGTAACGGACTCAGATCCACAGAACATCCTTCCAGATCGTGCGTCGCGACGGCAGTTCGCTCGTCGCTAGCCCGAAACCGGCGCACGGATAAACCCCCGTTCCCGGAAAAGGATCGGCGCCTACGGGAGGTTCCGCATCGCGCGACGCCTGCGCGCCGGAAAGCAGCTGGTGCCGCTCGCGACGGCGCGACGGCACGCTCTCAGATCTCCTCTCCGGAGAGACTTCGCAGCGAGACCAGCCGGTCGATGAGCGGGGCCTGGCTCGGCAGTATGCAGCGGCGGGCCTCGTCCAAGGCGAACCAGCGGGCCTCGTCGATCTCCGGCACCAGCAGCTTGCGGCCGCTGCGCGGCGGCCATTCGATCTCGACGGTGTTGCTCGCCAGAAACGAAGGGTCGAGATCCCGCTCCACCGCGAAGGCGATCACCATCTTGCCCCCGGCCTGGCGGATCTCCCCAAGCGGCGCGAGCGGGTCCGCGATCGCAACGCCCAACTCCTCGGCCACTTCGCGCCGTGCCGCCGCCTGGTCGCTCTCCCCCGGTTCGACATGCCCCTTCGGGATCTGCCATGCGCCTTGACGGCGGTTCCGCCAAAGCGGCCCGCCCGGATGCACGAGCAGCATCTCGAGTGTACGGCTCGTGACGCGATAGAGGATGATGCCCGCGCTGCGTGCGGGCATCATGCCAGCCCCTCGCGGGATGGCGAGCGACGACCGGGCGCGCCAGATCCCCGCAGGTCAAACGGCGACGTCGAGCGAAATGAGTACCAATCCACGCCGGGGACGTAGTAGGAACGTACAGGTCCTACAAGCGAGGCGGGGTCCGCGGCAGATGTGCAATGACTACCGTCTCGAGACCGACGTCGCGTCGGTGCTGGAGGATCTTCGAGCATTGGAGATCGTGGTCGGCCTGCCCGAAGGGACGCCGAACGTGCCGCCGCGCGCGGACATACGAGTCACGGACGTCGCTCCCGTCATCCGCGGCACGGCAGGCGCGCGCTGCTCCGCCGAACTCGTGAACCGCCGCTGGAGCTGGCCGGGCCCGACCGGCAAACCGGTCTACAACTTCCGTTCGGAGAACCGCTCCTTCGCCTCACACCGCTGCCTTATTGTGACAGACGGCTTCTACGAGTTCACCAAACCCGAAGACCCCAGGCAGAAGCGTCAGGACAAGTGGCTCTTCACGCTGGAGGATCACACGTGGTTCTGCATCGCCGGGATTTGGCGCGCAGATGTGCAGGCGGGCGAGGCGTTCACGATGCTGACGATGGACGCCGGCCCGGACGTCGCACCCTATCACCACAGGCAGATCATCCCGCTGCGTCGCCAGCAGTGGGTCGACTGGCTCGACCCCGGCGTACCCGCTTCGCAGGTGCTCGGTCATCAGTCGGCAGGCTCGATCCTCGTCTCGCGCGTCCATCCCATGCCCATCGACGCCTTGGACGGGTGACGGTCGTCCGGAAGGATCGCCGCGGCGCCACGATCTGGACGGCCGGACCATCGGACGAAGAGATCGGGAACGATCACCCGACGTCGGCAAGGCACGGCGGCCTGTGCCGATGGGCAGACTGCCGCCCACCTGCGGCGAGGAGTCGACCTTCGGTCAGCTGCGCGACGGAAACGGGTTCTGCCGGAGCACTTCCGACACCTTTGCAACAAGATCCTCGGGAGTGAACGGCTTCGTCATGACGGCGTTGGCACCCACGCCCATCGCCTCGTCCGCGGCAGCGGGGTCGCGGTTGCCGGTGAGCACCAGGATCGGCATCATGTAGGTGGCGGACGTCCTGCGCAGATGTTCGATGACTTTAAGTCCGCCGATTCCAGGCAGCGACAGGTCAACGATAGCCATGTCGGGCTTCTTGAACGCCACCGTGTCCGCGCCCAGCGTGCCGTGGTTTACCACCCCGATGAGATGTCCTGCGGCGGTGAGGATGTCCTTCACGACGTCGGCGATCAGGTCGTCGTCCTCTATGTAGATGATGCGCGCCAAGTCGAACTCCCGCCAGCGTGTTCCGGATCCGCTATAATGCTCTTGTAGCGGCAGTGGCGGTGCTCGTCTTCCCCAGGCGATCAAGCTCCTGTTCGCGAGCTGTTTACCAACTTGCCTGTAGTGGATCCGACGCGGGCCAGAACATGCGGGTGCGTCGGAGACCAAGGATCAATGATTCTAACGGGTACGCACGACATGATGCTCGTCGCGATGTCGATTCTGATCGCGGTCTTCGCCTCCTACTCCGCGCTCGATCTCGGTGTCCGGAGTCTG
>JBBWZJ010000266.1:0-2557 GCA_039648985.1 Acidobacteriota bacterium
GGGCGGCGACGAGATCAACATCATCAAGCCCGGGCACAACTACGGGTGGGGCGTCATCACCATGGGCATCCAGCCGGGCATCACGAAGCGTGCGGAAGAGGGCATGGATCAGCCCGTCGTCTACTACACGCCCACGATTGCGCCGAGCGGCATCGCGTTCTACAGCGGTACGAAATATCCGGGCTGGACGAACAATCTCTTCGTGGGCGGATTGGCAGGGCAGCAGCTGCGCCGGCTGGAAATCAGCGGCGAGCAGGTCACGCACCAGGAAGTGCTGTTCAACCAGTTCGGCCGCATTCGGGATGTCATCGTCGGACCCGACGGCTACTTGTACGTGATCATGCAGCTGCCCGGGCCGAGCCTGTCGTCGTCAACACCCGGTATCGTGGCACGCCTGCTGCCGGCGCCATAGGGTCCAACACACGGCTCCGGCCCCGGCGCCGAGGCAATTCCGATCAGCTGCATCGAGTAATCATGTCCTTCTTCAAGACCCGGGTCACTGCGTCCCTGTCGGTGCTTGCCGTCGCCTCGGTCGGCGTCGTGCACGCCGTGCAGACGCGGCCCGCGCGCCCGGCCGCCAGGGCGCGCGGCGCTGCGCGCCCGGCCGAGTGGCCACCCGTCGTTCACAAGACCCCCACCAAGGCCCCGGTGCTCACGGCGGAAGACGAGTTGAAGACATTCTCGCTCCCGCCGGGATACCACGCGCAGCTGGTCGCGAAGGAACCGCTCGTGATGGATCCCATCGCGATCGATTTCGACCCCGATGGCCGTCTGTGGGTGCTCGAGATGCCGGGCTTCATGTCGGAGCCGAACGCGATGAACTCGCGGGAGCCGGTCAACGACGTAGTGGTGCTCGAAGACCAGGACGGGGACGGCGTCATGGACAAGCGGACGGTCTTCGCCGACAAGCTGATCCTGCCGCGCTCGTTGAAGGTGACGGATCACGGGGTCCTTGTCGGAGAGCCGCCGAACCTCTGGCTGATGAAGGATACCGACGGCGACCTCAAAGCCGACACGAAAGAGCTCGTCAGCAATACCTACGGCAGGGGCGAAGCCAGCATCGAGCACAACGCGAACAGCCTTCTCTGGGGCGTCGACAACACGATCTACACGTCGGAGCACGACTGGCACCTGCGTCTGAAGAACGACAAGTTCGAAACGGTACCCACGCTGAGCCGTGGCCAATGGGGGGCGACGCAGGACGATGCCGGGCGCATCTACCGGAACGTGAATGACGCGCCGCTGTTCGTCGACTTCATTCCGGCCCGCTACTTCATGCGCAACCCGAATGTGGCGCGGACGCGCGGGTTGTACGATCCGCTGATCTCGCGCGAAGCCTCGACGATCTGGCCGGTGCGCGCATCCCGCGGCGTGAACCGCGGGTATCGCGATCAGTTCTTCCGCCCTGACGACAGCTCGGTGACGATCCAGGGTGTGGGTACACCGGTGATCTACCGTGGGGACCGGCTGCCGAAGGAGCTGTACGGCGACGCGTTCATCACCGATTCCACCACCAACCTCGTCCATCGATACAAGATCGTCGACGACGGCACGGGGCGCCTGACGGCGGAAGACGCATATAAGAAGGGAGAGATCCTCGCCTCGTGGGACGAGCGCTTCCGTCCGGTGAACCTGCTCGCTGGGCCCGACGGCACGATGTACGTCGTCGACATGTATCGAGGCGTCGTGCAGGAGGCGATCTACTGGACGGATTACCTGCGCGACTACATCAAGGCGGGTGACTTGGAGCAGCCGATCAAGCACGGGCGCATCTGGCGCATCGTGCACGATACGACAAAGCTCGATCGCCGGCCTTCCCTCACCAGGGCCACGCCCGCGGAACTCGTGCAGACGCTCTCGCATCCGAATGGGTGGTGGCGCGACACCGCGCAGCGCCTGCTCGTCGAGCGCCATGCGACGACAGCAGCGCCGCTTCTGACGAAGTTGCTGAACCAGACGCCGGACTGGCGGGTGAAGCTGCACGCGCTCTGGACCCTCGATGGGCTCGAAGCTCTCCAGGCGCCGCTCGTGCGCCAATCGCTCAGCGACAGGTCGGCCGACGTACGCGCCGCGGCCATCCGGCTGTCCGAGCGATGGCTCTGCGAGGCGAATGCCGACATGACGGCGGCGGTGCTCAGGCTAGCGGGGGACCCGTCCTGGACCGTACGGCGGCAGCTTGGCGCGAGCGTCGGCGAGCTCCCGCAGGCGAGCCGGACCGACCCGGCGGTGATGCTGCTGGCGCGGTACGGCGCCGATCCGATCCTCGTGGACGCCACGATCAGCGGCCTGCGCGGCGCCGAAGGGGACGTGCTCGAGCGCGTGCTCCAGGCCAGCCCTGACGCGGCGCAGGCGGATGCCGTCACGATGCTTGCGGCAGCGATCGCCAAGAGCGCGGACGTCGCCGGCGTGCAGAAAGCCATCGCACGCGCCGCGGCGGCGTCGATGCCGGTGTGGCAGCGGAACGCGATTCTCCAGGGACTCGACACCGGGCTCCCCTCGGCTGGTGGTGGTCGCGGCGGGCGAGGGGGGCGCGGTCCCGCACAGCCCGTCCGTCTGG
>JBBWZJ010000294.1:0-23784 GCA_039648985.1 Acidobacteriota bacterium
TGCCGCGACCTACGTAGCCGAGGAAGTTCGCAACCCGGGCAGGAACGTGCCGCTCGCCCTGGGACTCGGGACCGCCGCCGTCATCCTTCTGTATGTGGCGCTCAACGCGCTCTATCTGTACGCGCTCCCGATCGCCGATCTCGCAAGGCTGCCGGGGGGCCGGCTCCTCGATATCGTCGCCGAGCATTTGTTCGGCTTTGCCGTCGCGAACCTTGTCGCCGTGTTCACGATTGTCAGCTTGAGCGCGAGCATCAGCGCGATGACGCTCGCGGGTCCCCGGGTGTACTACGCCATGGCACGCGACGGCATGTTCCTTCGACGTGTCGCCACCGTGCATCCGCGCTTTCGCACGCCCGCGCGAGCCATAGCCGCGCAGGGGATCTGGAGCTCGGTGCTCGTGCTGTGCGGGTCGATTTCGCAGCTCGTCAGCTACACCGGCTTTGCCGTCGTCCTCTTCGCCGGGATCGGCGTGGCCTCCCTGTTCGTGCTGCGCCGGCGAGAACCCAATGCCGTCCGTCCGTTCCGCGCCTGGGGGTACCCGTGGGCGCCGGGCCTCTTCGTTGTCGCCAGTCTCGCGATGGTGGTGAACGAGATCATGCGCAACGGCCTCCCGGCGCTCGCCGGCCTCGCCGTGATCGCGGTCGGTATCCCTGTCTATTACCTGTTCGCCCGTTCCGCGTAGAGCGCGGGGGTACAGAAAAAACCCTGCGGCGCGCGCCGCAGGGTTTGCGAAGATCAGGCAAGCCGGCCGGCGTCAGTGCACCCGCTTCAACTCGCCTTTGTACGTGATGGTTTCGCCCGGAATCACCATGACGTCGAACTGGACGGGCTCGTAGCCTTCGGCTCGGACTTCCACCTTATGTGAGCCTTCTTCGATGCTGAGGCGCTGGAACGCGCCGTCGTAGCTGTCGATGACACCGACGAAGTAGCCGTCCACATAGACCTGCGCGTCGGCCGGCTTGACCTTGAGGCGGATCGAGCCGACCCCTCGGTAGCCTTGCGACGTCCCGTACCCGCCGCCGCCCCCCTGGTAGGGGTCGTAACCACCATACCCGCCGTATGCGCCGGGACCGTAGCCGCCGCCATACCCTGCCCCGTACCCGCCATAGAGGAACGGGTCGTAGGCGAAGTACCCGAGACCGTAGCCGTATCCGTACGGGCTCCAGTAGCTCGAGTAGCGGCTGCCGTAGTAATACGGGTCGTAGTAGGAGGAATAGTACGGGTCGTAGATCACGCCGGGATAGGCGACGCCGCCGCCACGACGGCTCGGCGCCGGACCCTGGCGATCGACGGCTGTCCCGACAGGCTGACGGCCATCACGCGGCCGGCTGTACGTCGGTTCGGCCTCGCGGCTGCGACCGTCGCCCCGATTGTTGCCTTCGCGCGGACTGGCGGTGGAACTCGTGTCGCCGCCGCTCGCGGACGAGCCGCGTGGCACTGCCTGCCCCTCGGAGCTGCCGCCCCCGTTCGAGCTGCCACCGCGCCGTTGCTGGTCTCGCCGCTCGGATCGAGGGGCCCGCACCGGCTGACTCGGCGACGAATTGTTTCCCATCCAGCCAGCCCCCGCGCTCGAAGACGACGAGCTGCCGCTCGAACTGGATGCGGCAGGGGACGACGATGCGGAGGAAGATGAGGGCGAGGACGAGGACGAGGACGACCCGCCGCCGCCGCTGTCGCGCGGCACGGCGGATCCCACCGTGTCGCCGTTCGAGGAACGGGATCCCGCTTGTCCCGCCCAGGCCGGCGAGAGCCCGAGCGTAAAGGCCGATGCGATCAGCCCGACTGTGAACTTCTGACGAATCATGACAAGCTCCTGAGGAACCTGCTGCGAAAGTGCAGCACCTGCTGCGCGATGCGAAGCCGGCGCGGGCAGGACCCGCGTCTGAGAAGAGAAGAAGCAACGAGGCTGCCAGAGGGTATCCCGGCTAACCCTTTGACTTCCTTCCATTTTACTCCTTCCCGTCCGGAATATCTGTCACCCGCCGGGTTCACGCCGTCCGATGTCGGGGACACCGGATCGCCGCCCTGCGCCGCGAACCGGCTACGGCCCGGCCTCGCCATAGCTCGCTTCGGCCGTTCGCGAGTGGAGGCGGGCGAATCCCCGGTCCCCATCGTGAATACAGCCTGATACACTCAGTCAGGTCCCGCCTCTGATGTTCCATGCCACGACGGTTCTTTCGGTGCGCCACAACGGCCAGAGCGTCATGGCGAGCGACGGCCAGGTCACGTTCGGCGACACGGTCGTGAAGCAGTCCGCGCGGAAGATCCGACGGCTGTACAACGATCGCATCCTTGCCGGCTTTGCGGGATCCGCCGCCGACTCCTTCGCCCTCTTCTCCCGCTTCGAGGCCAAGCTCGAACAGTACCGCGGCAACCTCGAACGATCGGCGGTCGAGCTCGCCAAGGACTGGCGCACCGATCGCCTGCTGCGCCGTCTCGAGGCGATGCTGATCGTGATGGACCCCCAGGCGACGTTCCTCCTGTCCGGCACCGGCGACCTGATTGAACCAGACGACGGGATCATTGCAATCGGATCGGGCGGCGCGTACGCGCTGGCCGCGGCGAAGGCGCTGGCGCGCCACACGGCGCTCGACGCGCGGACGATCGCCGGCCAGGCGATGGAGATTGCCGCCGGCATCTGCATCTACACGAACGCAACCGTGACGCTCGAATCTCTCTGAGTGGGATGATGGCGATCTACCTTCCGGAGAGCACCGCATCGACAACCGAGTCGCTGACACCGCGGCAGATTGTCGCCGAGCTCGACAAGCACGTCATCGGCCAGGGCAAGGCGAAGCGCGCCGTCGCCATCGCGCTCCGCAACCGCATGCGGCGGCAGAAGCTGCCGCTCGATCTCGCTGAAGAGATTGCGCCCAAGAACATCCTGATGATCGGGCCCACGGGCGTGGGCAAGACCGAGATTGCGCGCCGGCTGGCGCGCCTCGCACAGTCCCCGTTCATCAAGGTCGAGGCCTCGAAGTTCACCGAGGTCGGTTACGTCGGCCGCGACGTCGAGTCGATGGTGCGGGACCTGGTGGAGCTCGCCGTGGACATGGTCCGCGAGGAGCGGCTGGTGGAAGTGCGCGAGCGGGCGCGCCAGTCGGCCGAAGAGCGAATCCTCGATCTGCTGCTCCCGCCGCTGCCGCCCGCCGCCGGCTACGACGAACAGGCCGCCACGATCCGTGAGCAGGCCCAGCGGACCCGCGAGAAGCTGCGGGAACAGCTGCGCGACGGCCGCCTCGATCACAAGCAGGTCGAAATCGAGGTCCGCGAGAAGAGCTTTCCCTCGTTCGAGATCATCGCGGGATCGTCGGTCGAGGAAGTGGACATCAACGTCAAGGACATGCTGCCGGGCCTCTTCCAGGGACGGACGCGCAAGCGCCGCCTGCGGGTCCCTGAAGCGCTCGACGCGCTCACGCAGGAAGAGGAGCAGAAGCTCATCGACATGGACAGCGTCGCGCGCGCCGCTGTCGATCGCGTGCAGCAGGCCGGCATCATCTTCATCGACGAAATCGACAAGGTCGCCGGCCGCGAAGGCAGCCATGGCCCCGACGTCAGCCGCGAGGGCGTCCAGCGCGACATCCTGCCGATTGTCGAGGGCACGACGGTCAACACCAAGTACGGGATGGTGAAGACGGATCACATCCTCTTCATCGCGGCCGGCGCCTTCCACGTCTCGAAGCCCTCCGATCTCATCCCGGAACTGCAGGGGCGCTTTCCGATCCGCGTCGAGCTCGAGGCGCTCGGCCGCGAGGATTTCGTCAGGATTCTCACGGAGCCGAAGAGCGCGCTCATCAAACAGTATGTCGCGCTGCTCTCCACCGAGGGCGTGACTGTCGAGTTCACGGCCGACGCGATTGGACGCATCGCGGACTTCGCGACTCTCGTCAACGATCGCACGGAGAACATCGGCGCCCGCCGCCTCGCCACCGTCATGGAACGGCTGCTCGATCAGGTGTCGTTCGACGCCCCCGACCTGGCCGAGAAGCGGGTCGTCATCGACGAGCCGTACGTGCAGCGCATGCTGGCCGACATCGTCGGCAACGAAGACCTGTCGCGCTACATCCTGTGATGAGGTCCGTCGCCGCTGTCGTCGTGGTCACCGCGGCCGTACTCGCGGGCTGCGGGAAGAAGGGCCCGCCGCTCGCACCGCTGCATCTGATTCCCGGTCCGCCGACCGCCATCGAGGTGCGCCGCACCGGCGCTGACGCGCAGCTCCGTTTCGTGCTGCCGGCGGGCAACGCGAACGGCCCCGGCCCCAGCGTCCTCGACCGGGTGCAGATCTATGCGGTCACGCTCGCGCCCGGCATGGCCGCCCCGGCAAATCGCGAGTTCCTGACACCGAAGTTCCTTGTCGGAACGGTGCCGGTCAAGCCGCCGCCCGCGGAAGGGGAGGCGCCTCCGGCTCCAGACGCGCCGCCGGACACCCGTCCGTCCGCTGGCGAGAAGGTCGCGTTCGTCGAGACGCTCACACCGGAGAAGCTCGCTCCCGCCTCGCTGGCAACGGACAAACAGGGAGCAACGGCCGCCGCCCGCCGGACCGCCGGCACCGCTCTCCTCACGACCGCCATTGCGACGATTCCCGCGCGCACCGCCGGCGTGCCGTTCGCGACGGCGAGCTCGGCGGCGTCCACCGCCGGCCCAGCGGCCTTCGCCGCCTCGTTCGCGATCGCGGCGTCAGCGGCGGTCACCGCCGCCATTCCGAAGTATCCCGTCCGGATGTACGCGCTGCAGGGCGCCACGAAGAGTGGCCGTCCGGGGCAGCCGTCGGCTCGTGCGGAGCTGCCGCTCGTGGATTTGCCGGGAGCGCCCTCGGCCGCGCTCGCGACGGTCACGGAAAAGGCAATTGTTCTCACGTGGGTGGCGCCGCTCGCCGAGGTACCGCCCGCGTTCAATATCTACAAGCGCGACGGTGGGGATCCGCTCAATCCTGCACCCGTCGCGGCGCCCCCCTTCGAACAGGCCGGCGTCACCTGGGGCACGGAGTCGTGCTTCGTCATCCGCGCGGTTCAGAAGATCGGCGCCGCGACGATCGAAAGCGCCCCGTCCGACCCGGTGTGCGTGACCCCGCGGGACGTCTTCCCGCCGGCCGCTCCGAAAGGCCTCTCGATCGTCGCCGGGCCGGGCGCAATCAACCTGAGCTGGGATGCCAACCAGGAACCCGACCTTGCCGGGTACCTCGTATTGCGCGGGGAGGCACCCGGTGGCACACTGCAGCCCCTGACGCCCGCCCCCATCGCGGCGACGAACTTCGAGGACAGGACCGCCACCCCCGGCGTCCGCTACGTCTACACGATCGTGGCAATCGACAAGGCGACGCCTCCCAACAGGAGCGCTCCTTCGGCGCGGGTCGAGGAAACAGCGCGATGACGCGATTCTTCCGGATCGAACACAATGGAGAGGGACGTCACGTCGTCGACGACGGATCGGGCTGGCGTCTGGTGGACGGGAACATCTTCGAGCAGTGGCAGCCCGGTGCGGTGATTGCCTCGAGCGGCCATCGCCTCCTCGCGCCCGTCTCGCCCTCCAAGATCGTGGCGGTTGGGTTGAACTACAGGGATCACGCCGCCGAACAGAACAAGCCGCTGCCCGCCGAGCCGATGATTTTCATCAAGCCGTCGACGGCCGTCATCGGACCCGGGGACGCGATCGTGCTTCCCGGGAACGCCGGACGGGTGGATCACGAAGCGGAGGCCGGCGTCGTCATCGGCCGGCGGGCCTCACGCGTGTCGGAGGCTGACGCGCATCAGTACATCTTCGGAATCACGTGCGTGAACGACGTCACTGCACGGGAGCTGCAGCGGAAGGACGTCCAGTACACGCGGGCGAAGGGATTCGATACCTTCGCGCCCGTCGGGCCGTGTGTGGCGACCGGGCTGATGTACGACAGCGCCGCCGGGTTGTCGGTCGAAGGGCTCGTCAACGGCGTCCGGCGGCAGGCGTCCTCCACGCGTGAGCTGATTTTCTCGATTCGCCGGCTGGTCGCGTTCGTCTCGTCGGTGATGACCCTGCTGCCCGGCGACATCATTTCGACAGGCACACCCGCCGGGATCGGGCCGCTCGTCGCGGGGGACACCGTCACCGTCCGGGTGGAAGGCGTCGGCGAGCTGACGAATCCGGTGGTGGCGTCAACCGCTGCCCGGTAAGGCGCAGGACAGAATGGAGGGCAGCCCGTTCGCGGCTGCCGCAGGCAACGATGGAAGGGCAGCCGCGCGCTGCCGCGGGAGAGTGAAAATGAAGCTGTTCATCGACTCGGGGAATCTGAAGGAAATCGAAAGTCTGGTCCCACTCGGCATCATCGATGGCATCACAACGAACCCATCGCTCATCGCGAAGGAGGGCGGCGACTACAGGGCCCTGCTCAAGAAGATCTGCCAGGTCGTCAAGGGGCCCACGAGCGCCGAGGTAGTCGCCACCGACTACGACGGCATGCTTCGCGAAGGGCGCGAGCTCGCCGCGATTGACGAACACATTGTCGTCAAGGTGCCGTTCACGCGCGACGGACTCAAGGCGTGCAAGACCCTGGCGGCGGAAGGCAAGCGGGTCAACGTCACGCTCATTTTCTCCCCCACCCAGGCGCTCCTCGCCGCGAAAGTCGGCGCGACGTACGTGAGCCCGTTCGTCGGACGCCTCGACGATATCGCCACGTCGGGCATGCACCTCGTTCAGGAGATCGTCGAGATCTTCGAGAACTACCAGTTCGCGACCGAGATCCTGGTCGCCTCGGTCCGCCACAACATCCACATCGTCGAGGCCGCGCGCATGGGCGCCGACATCTGCACGTGTCCGGCGGCTGTCATCGACGGCATGTTCAGGCACCCGCTCACCGACATCGGCCTCGAGAAGTTCCTGAAGGACTGGGAGAAGGCGCAGGCGGTTGCGCAGTCGAAGTAGGGTGGGCCGGCACGCCAGATGATGAGCAGATCGAACGACCTGGAAGAGCTCGAGCGGCGGGCGGAGCTGGGAGGCGGGGAAGAGCGCCTCCGGCGGCAGCACGAGGCGGGCAAGCTGACCGCGAGAGAGCGGATTGACCTGCTCTTCGATCCGGGCACCTTCCAGGAGATTGACAAGCTCGTCACGCACCGCTGCCGCGACTTCGGCATGGAGGAGCAGATCGTCCCGGGCGACGGGGTCGTCGCAGGGCAGGGGCGGGTCGACGGGCGCCCGGTCTACGCGTTCGCACAGGACTTCACGGTCTTCGGCGGATCGCTGTCGGAAACGAACGCGGCGAAGATCGTCAAGATCATGGACCTCGCCGTCAAGATGGGGGCGCCTGTCGTCGGGCTGAACGATTCCGGCGGCGCACGGATCCAGGAAGGGGTGCTGTCGCTCGGAGGGTATGCGGACATCTTCCTGCGCAACACGCTCGCCTCGGGGGTGATCCCGCAGATCTCCGCCATCATGGGGCCGTGCGCGGGAGGCGCGGTGTACTCGCCGGCGATCACCGACTTCAACATCATGGTAGAGGGCACGAGCTACATGTTCGTGACCGGGCCGGACGTGTTGAAGACCGTCACTCACGAGGAGGTGACGAAAGAGGAGCTCGGGGGCGCGATGACGCACAACGCGACGAGCGGGGTCGCGCATTTCGCGGTGTCCGACGATCGCGAGTGCCTGCGGCTCATCCGGGAGCTGCTGGGTTACCTTCCAGGCAACAACGTTGACGACCCGCCCAGGCTCGAGACGTCGGATCCCGTCGACCGCGAAGACGAGGCGCTCGACAGGCTGATCCCGGAATCCGCCAACCAGCCGTACGACATGCACGACCTGGTGCACGCGGTGTTCGACGATGGCGCGTTCCTCGAGGTGCACCGGCATTACGCGAAGAACATCATCGTGGGGTTTGCGCGGCTTGCGGGCCGGCCCGTGGGCATCGTGGCGAATCAGCCGGCGCATCTGGCCGGCACACTCGACATCGATGCGTCGGTAAAGGCCGCCCGGTTCGTCCGGTTCTGCGATGCCTTCAACATACCGCTCGTCACCTTCGAGGACGTCCCCGGTTTTCTCCCCGGCACGCAGCAGGAGTTCGGCGGAATCATCCGCCACGGCGCCAAGCTGCTGTATGCATTCGCCGAGGCCACCGTGCCGAAGTTGACGGTGATCACGCGGAAGGCGTACGGCGGCGCGTACTGCGTGATGTCGAGCAAGCACCTGCGGACCGACGTCAACTTCGCGTGGCCGAGCGCCGAGATCGCGGTGATGGGGCCCGAGGGGGCTGTCAACATCCTGTACAAGCGCGAGCTCGACGCGTCCGAAGACCGGGACGCTGCGCGCGCCAGACGGGTGGCGGAGTTCAAGGAGAAGTTCGCGAACCCGTATGTGGCGGCGTCGCGAGGATTCGTCGACGAAGTGATTCGTCCGCGCCAGACCCGCCCGCGCCTGATTGCCGCGCTGGCCGGGCTGGAAACGAAACGCGACAGGAACCCTCCCAGGAAGCACGGCAACATCCCGCTCTGACCCCGATGAAAATCCTTGTGGCTAACCGCGGCGAGATCGCCGTCCGGATCATCCGGGCGTGCCGCGAGATGGGGCTGCGTTCTGTCGCTGTGTATTCGGACTGCGACAGGGCTGCGCGCCACGTGCGGGAGGCCGACCAGGCGTACCACATCGGGCCGTCCGAAGCGGCGCGAAGCTATCTCCGCATCGACGCGCTGGTGGACGCGGCGCGCCGGTCCGGGGCGGATGCGGTCCACCCTGGCTACGGTTTTCTCGCCGAGAATGCCGGGTTCGCCCGCGCCTGCCGGGACGCCGGGCTCACGTTCATCGGCCCGTCGCCCGAGGCGATCGCGACCATGGGCAGCAAGACCGCGGCCCGCGAGGCGGCGGTGCGCGCGGGCGTGGCTGTCGTGCCGGGCACCGAGCGTCCGCTCGACGAGCGTGTGAGCGACGAGGAGACGGCACGGATCGCCGCGCGCGTCGGGTATCCGCTGGTCGTCAAGGCGGTGTCGGGCGGCGGCGGGAAGGGCATGCGCACGGTTGATCGTGCCGCCGCGCTGCTGGGCGCGATTCGGAGCGCCCGATCCGAAGCGGGCTCGGCGTTCGGCGACTCGGCGGTCTATCTGGAACGCCGCATTCAGCGCCCGCGCCACATCGAAATCCAGCTGCTGGGGGATGAGCACGGCACGATCGTGCCCTTCGTAGAGCGGGAGTGCTCGATTCAGCGCCGTCATCAGAAAGTTGTCGAGGAATCCCCGTCGCTGGCGGTCTCCGGAGCGCTCCGCCGGGAGATGGCGGCAGCGGCCGCCGCCGTGGCGCGCGCCGTCGGGTACACGAGCGCCGGCACGATCGAGTTCCTGCTCGACGAGGCGGGTGGCTTCTATTTCCTCGAAATGAACACACGCCTGCAGGTGGAGCACCCGGTCACGGAGATGGTTACGAGCGTGGACCTCGTGCAATGGCAAATCCGGATCGCGCGTGGCGAGCGGCTCGCCGTCGATCCGGGGCGTGCGCTGACGCCCGAGGGGCATGCGATCGAATGCCGGATCTACGCTGAGGACCCGGACCAGGGCTTCCTGCCTTCGCCAGGATTGATCCGGGGACTGCGGCCCGCGGGCGGACCAGGCGTCCGTGACGACAGCGGCGTGAGCGCCGGCTACACGGTCCCGGTCCATTACGACTCGATGATCGCGAAGTTGATCGCGTGGGCGCCGTCCCGGCCTGACGCCGTCGCACGGATGGCGCGGGCGCTCGGCGAGTACCAGGTACTCGGCATCCCGACGACGATCCCGTTCTTCCTCTGGCTGATGCGCCAGCCCGCGTACGGACGGGGCGAGTACGACACGACGTATCTCGATCGACTTCTTGCGGAGCGCACGGCCGCGGGGTCGGCCGCCTCCCGTTCGAGCTTCAGCGCGCTCTCATCCGCCGAGGAGGACGTCGTCGCGATCGGCGCCGCGCTCGACGCGTGCCTGCGCGCGAGCGGCGGACACGGCGCTCAGGCAGCGGCGGATCGCGGGCGCTGGCTGCAGACGGCGCGCCGCGAGGCGCTCCGCGGGTGACGTTCGAAATCGAGCTCAGCGGCCGCCTCCGGCGCGTGTCCGTCGAGCGGGCGCGTCCAGGGTGCTATCGCGTGACCCTCGACGGCGCCGTGCACGAGGTGGACGCGGCCCGCGTGGGTGAGTTCGGGCTGTCGCTGCTCTTCGACGGCGACGCCACGACAAGCCGGGAGCTGCAGGTGGTGCCCTCGGGCAGGATTGCGGAGCTGCTCGTCCGCCTCGAAGGGCGGACGGTCGCGGTCAGCGTCAATGCGCGGCGGACCGGCCGTGGCGCCCGCCCGGAGGTGCACGCCGACGGCGAGCAGCAGATCACCGCGCCGATGCCGGGGCGCGTCGTGCGGGTCCTGGCGGCGGAGGGGGACGAGGTGGCGGCCGGACAGGCTGTCGTCGTCGTCGAAGCGATGAAGATGGAGAACGAGCTGCGGTCACCGAAGGCCGGACGTGTCACCCGCGTGGCCGTCACGCCGGGCATGTCGGTCGAAGGGGGACGCGTGCTCATCGTCATTGAGTGACCCGCGAGTGATGGACCCAGAGGAGACGCCCACGGCGGCACCGGACGTTCCGGCGGAGCCGGCGCCCCGTCGACGCCGCGCCTGGCGCCGCTATGGCCTCGGGCTGCTCGCGTTCGTGGTGGCCGTCATCGCGGGCCTCATCGTGACGCTCTTCACGGTGGACCTCGGGCCGTCGCTCGTGGCGATGGCCGTAAAGGAAGGGTCGAAATACCTCGACCGGCCGATGCGCATCGGCCGCCGCTCGGCGCGCATCACGCCTGGCGTGTTCGTCGTCGAGGATCTCGTGATCGAAGGGCTGGAACCCACGGACCGCCCGTTTCTCCGAGCGAAGAAGATCGAGGTCGTCGTCCCGTGGTGGACGATCTTCACGCGTCGGCTGACCATCGACTCGGTGGAGATGACCGACTGGCAGATGGTCGTCGAGACCTGGCCGGACACGCCCGCGCATCCGAACGGCCGCCACAATTTTCCGCGGTTCGTCCATGAATCGAAGTCGAAGGGACCCAAGCGGTTCACCACGACGCTGCGCTGGATGCTCGCGTCGAGGGGCAGTTTCACGTACGAGGACCACGGGACGCCGTGGGGCACCGTCGCCCGCGACCTGCGTGTGTCGATCAGCCGCGGACTCGTGGACACGAAGTATCGAGGCAGTGCGTCGTTCGCGGATTCGACGATCACGATCCAGTCGTACCAGCCCTTCCATGCGCACATGGACTCGCGCTTCACGATTGAGGGAGCGGATCTGCAGTTCAGCCGAATCGACCTGCTGAGCGACGGCGCCACGTCCGCGATGGTCGGGAACATCGACATGTCGCACTGGCCCGAGCAGACCTACCACATCACGTCGCAGATCGATTTTCCGACGCAGAAGAACATCTTCTTTCACAAGGAGAACTTCAGCGCGTCGGGCGCGGGAGAGTTCCGGGGCACGTTCCACCTGTTCAAGGGCGGACGTGAACTGAAGGGAACGTT
The DNA here is from genome assembly GCA_039648985.1 of Acidobacteriota bacterium. Taxonomy (GTDB): domain Bacteria; phylum Acidobacteriota; class Vicinamibacteria; order Vicinamibacterales; family 2-12-FULL-66-21; genus JALZOC01. The sequence goes on from JBBWZJ010000294.1 coordinate 11,480, forward strand.
CACAAGCCCGATGGCAGGCGTGAATGCGTGGCGCTTTCCCGATCTGAAGGGTTCCGTGCTGTGGGTGCCGGATCGGCTCGAGGTCACGAACACGACGAGCGGCCTCTACGGCGGAACCGCGAAGTTCGACTACATCCTCGCGCCGTTCGGCAAGAAGGACACGCCGACGCGCGCTCTGTGGGACGTGGCGTATCGGGACGTCAGCCTCCCCCGGCTCACTGATTTTCTCGAGACGAAGGGGCTGCGCCTCGGCGGGCTGGCAACCGGAAGGAATCATCTCGAGTGGCAGCTTGGGAAATGGGCCGAAAAGCGGGGGAGCGGCGAGGTCACCGCCGCGGCGCCGCCCGGCGCCGCGACGATGACGCGCGACTTCCAGCCGGATGTGCTGGCCGCGCAGGAGCGGCTGCCGCCCGAAGCGGGACCCTTCAATCCGCACGCCCCGCTCGGGTACCTGCCGGTCGCGGGCCGCGTCGTCTACACGCTCGATCCCGAGTGGATCACCCTCGCGCAAGGCTGGGTGGCGACGCCGAAGACGTATGTCGACTTCCACGGCCGGACGGCGTACGGTGAGCGTTCTCAAATTCGTTTCCATGTGACGAGCCTCGACTGGCTCGATAGCGACCGCGTGCTCGCGGGGATCATGACGGCCTTCGGCGCACCGACGGGCGCCGTGCCGGTCGGCGGGTCGGGGCAGTTCGACGGTGTGATGCTGGCCGCGTTCACGAAGCCGCGTATCGAAGGAACATTCAGCGGCCGGAACATGCGGGCGTGGGACACGACCTGGGGTGAGGGCACGGCCAGGGTGGTCATCGAGAACGGCTATGCGAACGTGAGCGAGAGCTCGATCACGCGCGAGCGCTCGCGGATCACCGCGGAGGGAAAGTTCTCGCTCGGCTACCCGCGCAAGGACGGCGGTGAAGAGATCAATGCGCTCGTGCGGATCACGAAGCGGCCGCTCGTCGATCTCCGGCATGCGTTCCAGCTCGATGCGTATCCGGTCGAAGGGCTCGTCTCCGGTGAGTACCACCTCTACGGAAAGTACGAGACGCCGTTCGGGTTCGGACGCCTGACGATTGACGACGGGGTGGCCTATGGGGAGCCGTTCGAGAACGCGACAGCGGCGCTCCGTTTCGAGGGAGCGGGCGTGCGCCTCGACGCGCTCGAAATTCACAAGAGCACCGGGAAGATCACCGGCGCAGCATGGGTTGGCTGGGACGGCAACTACTCGTTCGACGCGGATGGCGTGGCGCTTCCGGTCGAGTCGCTGAAAATGGCGGCCTTCCCCCGCGCGCCGTTGTCCGGCGTGCTGCAGTTCGGTGCGACGGGGAGCGGCACCTTCCAGGTGCCCCGCTATGACGTGCGCGTGCGCGTCGACGACCTGTTCGCGGCAGACGAAGGAATCGGTCAGCTCACAGGCCGCCTCTCGCTTCGGGGAGAGCTGCTCACCGTGGAGCTCGAGGCCGCGTCGCCGCGGCTCGTGGTCTCAGGATCGGGCCGGATCGCCATGACCGACCAGATGGACGCCGAGCTGACCCTCCGGTTTGCGAACACCTCTCTCGATCCCTACCTGCGGTTCTTCGCGCCGCAGCTGTCGCCGTTTGCGAGTGCCGTCGCCGGGGGCACCGTGCGCGTCGTCGGCGAGCTGGCGGACATCGATCACCTGGCGGTGAACACGTGCGTGGAGCAGCTGGATCTGAAGCTGTTCGACTACAAACTGAGCAACCGCAGCCCGGCGAACGCGGCACGCGCGGCAGCGCCGCCGAGCGGCGGCGGCTGCGCCGAAGGGCCGGACGTGATCCTGCTCGATCTCAATCAGGACGTCGTGGACATCGGCCGCCTGCGGCTTTACGGCGAAGGGACCGAGCTCGCGGTCGAGGGCAACGTCAACCTGCATGCGTCCACGATCGACGTCCAGGCGTCGGGGGATGCGAATCTGGGCATTCTCCAGGGTTTCTTCCGCGACATCCGCAGTTCCGGTGGCGCCACCCTCAAGGCGCAGATCACCGGGTCGCTCGAAAAGCCTGTCTTCTCGGGCAGCGCCGCGATCAACAACGGCCGCATCCGTCAGCTGGCGCTGCCACACTCGCTCGAGGCCATCAACGGGCAGGTGGCGTTCGACGCGGGCGGCATCCGCATCGACGGGCTGCGTGCAAGGCTCGCGAGCGGGGACGTCACGTTCAGCGGGCGCGTGGGATTGAATGGGTTCACGCCCGGCGACATCAACCTGACCGCCACAGGTCAGCAGATGCGGATTCGGTACCCGGAGGGTTTCCAGTCGGTGATCGATGCCGATCTCTCCCTGACCGGCACCCTCGCGGCGTTGTTGCTCCGCGGCACCGTGACGGTGCACGATGCCCTCTATGCCAAGCGCTTCGAGCCGAATGCGGATCTGCTGAGCCTCGCCGGATCGGGCGGTGGAGGGATCGGCGGAGCCGCCGCTGCACCGGCCCTGCCTCTCACGTTCGACGTGCAGATCGACGCGCCGTCGGCGCTGCGTGTCGAGAACAATATTGCCCACATGGTTGCCAGCGCGGATCTCAAGCTGCAGGGCACGTACGATCATCCGGTGCTGTTCGGCACGGCGCAGATCGAGCGCGGCGACATCCTGTTCGAAGGGAACCGCTACCTGGTGACGCGCGGGAGCATCGGCTTCGCGAACCCCGTCCGGATTGAACCGTACTTCGACATCGAGGCCGAGACGCGCGTGCGTGTCCCCGAGGGTCAGACGTACCGCATCACCCTTGGATTCACCGGGACGACGGCGCGGATGTCGCTCAATCTCAGTTCGGATCCTCCGCTCTCGAGCGTCGGGATTGCGCTGCTGCTGTTCGATCCGTCAACCGACGTCACCGATGCGGAGCTGCAGGGCCTCAACGCGACCGCGACAACGCGATCGCAGGAAGACCTGCTGAAGGCCGCGACCGCCCGGCTCTTGACCGGCAGCGTCGCGGCGCCCGTGAACCGCGCGGTCGAGCAGACGCTCGGCGTCGATCTGCAGATTACCCCGTCAATCGGCGTGGCCGACGGCGATCCGTTGACGCCATCCGCACGCCTGATTCTGGGCAAACGGCTGTCAAACCGCGCCTACATCACCTTCGCCCGGCCGCTCGGCTCGGCGGCCCGCGATCAGATTCTGGTCCTCGAGTACGACGAGAACGACCGCCTCGGGTGGGTCCTCACGTCCAACGGCGACCGCACCTTCTCGGTCGACTTCCGCGTCCAGCACAGACGGTGATGCGCAGTCCCTTGGTTCTCGCGTTTGTCGTCCAGCTCGTGGCGCACGCGGCCCTCGCGCAGAGTCCGCAGGGCGGTGGAGCGGCGTATCTCGGGAAACCCATTGTCGAGATCGGGCTGCTCTCGGAAGGCCGGCCAGTCGAGGATCCCGCCGCAGCCGCGTTGATCGAGACCCGGGTCGGTGAGCCCCTGACCATGGCGGCTGTACGCGAGTCGATCACGCACCTGTTCGGCCTCGGGCGGTTCCAGGACGTGCGCGTCGATGCGAGCGAGGCCCCAGGCGGGGTGCGGCTGCTCTACGATCTCATACCCCTGCACACGGTCCAGCAGGTGGACTTCCGTCCCGCTGCTGACAGCGCAAACGCGTCAGCGCCCGCGCGCGGCCTTGGACTCGATGAGGGGCTCCTGCGCCGGACGATGACGAACAGGTTCGGAGCGTCCCCGCCTGTCGGCCGGGCACCGGAGGTGGCGCGCACGCTCGAGCAGCTCTATCGGGATCATGGATTCCTCCACGCCGCCGTGCATCCGTCGGCAACCGAGAAGCACGATCCGGATCGCACGCTGCTGGCCTTCGAGATCGATCCCGGTCCGCGCGCGGTCGTGGGCACGGTCCAGGTCGAAGGCACGCCCGCGGAGGGACGTGACGCGTTCCTGAAGGCGGTCCACGCGTCTCCGTCCATGCCCTATGAGCCGGTGGCGATCGACGCTGCTCTCGGGACGTACGTGCAGAAGCTGCACAAACGCGGGCGGTTCGAGGCGGCGGCCTCGTATCGCGCCAGGCCCTCTCCCGACGGCACGGTGGTGGACCTGACGATGTTCGTCCAGACCGGGCGAGTCGTCACGATTGCATACAGGGGGGATCCCCTGCCGAAAGAGCGGCTCGCGGAGCTCGTGCCGCTGGCGCGCGAGGGATCGGTCGACGAAGACCTCATCGAGGATTCCGTCCAGCGGATCAAACGGTACCTGAATCAGCAGGGCTATTGGAAAGCGGAAGCGACGGCCGAGCGGGAAAACGGCGACGGCGCACTGACGATCGTCTTCACCATTCACAAAGGGGCGCACTACCTGATCAGCCAGGGGGTGGAGGTCGAAGGAAACCGATCCGTCCCGATCGAGCAGCTGCGACCCGCGCTCGTGAAGCTCCAGGCGAATGACGTGTTCGTCGAATCGAACCTGAGCGCCGCGGTGAGCGCGATTGCCGGCGTCTACCAGCGTCTCGGATACGCGCAGGCAAAGGTGAACGCAAGCGAGAACGAGCTGAATCCGCCAGCGCCGGGCCACGGCCTGGTCCGGCCGCTGATTACGATCACCGAGGGACCGCTGACCCTCGTGGGGGACGTGGAGTTCGAAGGTGCGTCCAGCATTCCGGAGGATCAGCTGCGGCCGCTCGTCACCTCCGTGCCGGGCACGCCGTACTACGAACCGCGCATTGCGGGCGATCGCGACAAGGTCACGCTCGAGTACCGCAACCGCGGCTTCGAGTCCGTGAACGCCGTCGTGGTGCCGAAGCTCTCGGCCGACGGCCGCCGCGCGGAGCTGACGTTCAGGATCACCGAAGGCCCGCAGACGATCATCGATCACATCCTGATCATCGGGAACACGCGCACCGACCAGCGCGTCATCAAGCGCGAGCTGCTGCTGCAGGAAGGGAAGCCGCTCGGCCTGGAGGACATCGCGGAGAGCCAGCGGCGCCTCGGCGCACTGGGGCTCTTCCGCCGCTTCCGCATCGAGGAGCTCGCCCATGGGAGCGCCGCCACGAAGGACGTTCTCGTCACGGTCGAGGAGGCGGCGGCGAGAACGTTCAGCTACGGCGGCGGCGCCGAAGCGACCCGGCGATTGAGCTCCAGCGCGACCGGCGGCCTGCAGGAACGGATCGACCTTGCCCCGCGTGGGTTCGTCGATCTGGGCTTCCGCAACATCGGGGGGAAGAACCGTTCCGTCGACTTGTACTCCCGCCTGGCGCTGCACCCCGAGACGACGTCGACGGGATCCACACGCCTGGCCGGATTCGGATTCAGCGAATACCGCGTGGTCGGAACGTACCGCGAGCCGCGGGCGATCGGCGTGAACGCGGACCTCGCGCTCACCGCCGCGGTCGAACAGGGCATCCGCTCCACCTTCAACTTCGCTCGAAAAGGGGTCAACGCGGAAGTGGGCCGCAGACTCTCGCCCGGGGTGCGCGCCAGCGCGCGCTATTCGTTTGGCACGACCAGGACGTTTCAGAACGGCCAGATCACGCCGGAGAACCAGGCGCGTATCGACAGGCTGTTTCCGCAGGTGCGCCTCTCGGCGTTCGCGGGAGCGATCTCGCGCGACACGAGGGACGATGTGCTCGATCCGGAGCGTGGGGCCTTCGTGTCGGAGGAGGGCAGCGTGGCGGCGCGGGCGCTGGGCGGTCAGGTCGGGTTCCTGAAGTCGTACGTGCAGGGCTTCTGGTTCCACCGGCTGCCGGTCCGGAAGCGGGTCATCTTCGGCGCGCGCATGGCTGTGGGGCTGGCCCACGGCTTCCCGCGCGAGGTTGCCACGATCGGCGGCGTCCCCGAACAGCCGATCGAGGATCTCCCCGCGAGCGAGCGGTTCTTCGCGGGGGGGGACACCACGATCCGGGGCTTCGCGCTCGACACGGCCGGCGCGCCCAACACGATAAGCCCGACCGGGTTTCCGAAAGGGGGCAACGCGCTGCTCCTGCTGAACGGCGAGCTCCGCGTCCCCGTATGGCACGAGCTCGGAGCGGCGGTGTTCATGGACGGCGGGAACGTGTTCAACAGGGTCTCGGAGCTCGATCTCGGGGCTCTGCGAGGAAGCGCCGGCGTCGGCGTCCGCTACAAGTCGCCCATCGGGCCGATCCGCTTCGACGTCGGGTTCAAGCTCGATCGCCGGACGATCGCGGGGCGGCTCGAGTCGGGTCATGCGTTCCACTTCAGCATCGGCCAGGCGTTCTGAGGTGCGCATGAGATCAGGCGCAGCAGTTGCGAGGCCCCCCATTCACACGGCCACGCGCAGCCGGACGATCACGGCCAGGGCATCCTCGCGCAGCACGTGGCTGGCGTGCACGCTCATCGCGATGGCGCTCGGCGGCATACCGTCGGTCGCCTCGGGCGAGATCATCGACCGCGTACTCGCGGTCGTGGACGGCGCACTGATCACGCAGTCCGACGTCACGGCGGCGATCCGCCTGGATCTCGAGCCCGACCGGGCCGGGACGGACCGGGTCGCCGCAGTGCTCGATGCGCTGATCGAACGCCGGCTGATCCTGGCGGAAGTCGATCGCTATGCCCCGCCGGATCCGCCGGAGCCCGATGTCGATCGCGCGTTCGAGGCCGTTCGCGCGCGTCTCGGGCCTGCCGCATTCGAACAGGTCCTGCTGCAGACGGGCGCCAGCGCCGATCAGGTGCGCCGGTTCGTACGCGACGATCTCCGGATTGCCGCGTACCTGCAGCAGCGCTTCGGCACTATTCAGCCGTCGGAGGTCGACGTGGCGCAGTACTATCGCGAACACGCGAATGAGTTCGGCGGCAAGAGCCTGCAGGATGTCCACGATGCCGTCGCGGCGCAGCTGACAGCCGAGCGCCGGGCAAGCCTGGTGTCGGAGTGGGTCGCGGGCCTTCGCCGTCGCGCCAACATCAATATCCTGCCGCGGTGACTATCGCGTGCGGGGCGGCTGCGACTTCTGCGGCGGCGCCGAGCTCTCGGGCGGCGCGGGGCTCACCTTGTAGATCCGGAGCTCTGGGCCCGGCACCGTTCTGCCGTCCGGCGAGGGCACGAAACGCACGAGCTCCCGGCTCTGTTCGAAGATGCGCATGTACTGTGCGTATCCGATTGGATGATCCTGCGGATTCGCGAGGTACAACCCGAAGGACTGTCCCGAGGCCACCAGGTACTCCACGCCCCGCCCCTGATATTCCTCGTACGTGCGCGAGCGCAGCTGGCCGATGTTTTCGGAACGGTACGGCGGCGGCAGCAGCAGTTCTCGCGTTTCGATGACGACGGAGGAGTCGGGCGGGATGTGCTGCCGGATCCATTCATACGCCATCTGCGTCGTGCCGCGGCGGCCGATCAGCCGGTCGAACCTGATTGACGCGTACGCGGGGTGCACGAGCGCGGCGGCAGTCAGGCCGGCGATGAGCGCCGCCCTCGGCCCTCGCGGTATCTCGTAGCGCCGCAGCAGGCTCACCCCTGACACGACTGCGTTCGCCGCGAGCAGGCAGAGCATCGGCACCATGGGCAGGAGATACCGCCCATATACGAGCTGCTGCTTCGAGATCAGTGCGAAGTGCACGACCGGCATGACGAGCAGGACCGCCCACCGGGCGCGGCCCGGACCCTTGACCGTCCGGACGATCGCCATGATGAGGCCTGCGCACGCGAGCAACGCCGCTGGATATCCGAAGTGGATCAACAGATGCTTGACGTATGTGGCGGCCGGCATCTCACCAGGGCCCGCCCCGGCGCTGTAATGCGTCGAGAGCTGCGCGAACGCGTTCAGAAACGTCGGCAGGTCGAGGACTGTATACGGCGCACCTGCGAGGAACGCCGCGACGCATGCGCCCACCGCCGCGCCGGCGCACTTCAGCCGGGAGTCTTTGGCCCGCGGCGTCATCAGACAGGCGACGAGCGGCATCAGGAGCGCAATAGCGCCGTTGTATTTGGTTGCCGCCGCGAGCCCCGCCGCTGCGCCCGACCACGCGAACGCTGCCGCGGTACCACGTTCGTGCGCCGAGAGCGCCAGCACCAGCGCGAGCGTGACGAAGAACGTCATCGGCGCATCGGTCAGGACGTGATGGGATGCCTGCACGTGCAGCGGCAGTACGGCAAGCAAGCCTGCCGCGAGGAGCGCGTGCCGCGCGCCCCATCGCAGTCCCGCCTGGAAGACGAGCAGCACTGTCGCCGTTCCGATGAGGGCCGTGACCGCGCGGCCGGCCACGTAGAACTGAACCGGATCGATCGTATTGAGGGAGCTCCATGCGCCGGTGAACGCGCCGATCAGAAACCGGACGATGAAGACGGCCAGCTGAACGTACATGTAGAGCGTGGGGTAGTCGTAGAAGGGATGCGGGCTCAAGGTGCCGGTGCGCATCATGGCCAGCGCCCGATCGACGATCTCGGGTTCGTCAATCGCCGGGGAGTAGGGGAGCCCGTGCCGCAGTCCCCAGAACCGCAGAACCGCGGCGGCAATCAGCACCAGCGCGAGGTTGACCCGCGAGGGCCGCATGTCACTCGCTTCTCGCCACTCGCGCTCTACCAATGTGAAATATCCCCTGGGTGAGTTGGCTAGCTTACTACAGCGCTACGAGCCGGCCGTCCCGGTGAAACGCTCGCTGCAGCTCGATAGCAGTGGTCCAATCATCCGCGGCGACCGGTGCACCGTTGCGAGGCGGTCGGGGACGGATCCTGCAGCGGCATCGTCTGGCGCGCCTGTTCTGATCAGTGACCCTCGACGCTCATCAATCCGCGTTCGCTCCGGCGCCCGCGGGCGACATGCCGAGGAGCCGCTCGTACAAGGCGATGGTCTGTCGCGCGGCGGACTCCCACGAGAACTCGCGCTCGACAATGGCGCGGCCGGCTAGGCCCATGGCGGGGAGCAGGTCGAGGCGTCCGAGCGCGCCGCTGAGCGCCGCGGAGAGCGCGGAGGGATCGCCGGGTGAGACCAGCCATCCGTTGACGCCCTGCCGCACCTTGTCGGGCAGCCCGCCCGCGGTCGTCGCGACAACGGCGCGGCGGTGTGCCATCGCTTCGAGTGTCACGAGCGAGCTGCCCTCGTAGCGGGTGGGATGCACGAACAGGTCGGCAGCCTCGTACCAGCCGTGCAAGTCCGCATCTGGCAGCCGCCCGGCCATGATGACGCGATCGCGGAGCCCCGCCGCGCTGACGGCGCTTTCGAGTCTGCCGCGGAACGGTCCGTCGCCCACGAGCACCCAGCGCCAGCGGCCGTCGGCCACCCGGCCGCCACGATCGCGCAGCACCGCAAGCGCCGCGACGAGGTCGTGGAATCCCTTGTTCTCCTCGAGCCGGCCTACGCTCAGCAGAACCGCGTCGTCTTCTGCAATTCCGCAACGCAGCCGCATGGATGCGCCGTCAGCCCGGGTCGCGAGCCCGTCGATCGTGCGAAGGTCGAGCGCATTGGGAATCACGCACACACGGTCCGCCGGCACGTTCAAGTGCGTGCGCACGACAGGCGTCAGGCTGCGATCCGTGGCGATGACGGCGTCCGCATGGCGGGCGCACGCGAGCACGGCCCAGCGCAGCGGAAGGTACGCGGCGCGCTTCATCCGCGCGCGCGACGGATCCGAAGCGCCGAATTCCTCGAGCCCCTGGGGATTCAGCACGAGCGGCACGAGGCCCTGTGATCGCCGGCGTGCGAAGCCGAGCACGCTCGCGCCAAACCCGTGCACGACGTCAACCGCGCCGACGCGCGCCATCTCCCAGGCGGCCCGCCCGGCGCGCTCGCCGAACAGGGGATACGCCGTGCTGCGATCGAGAATGGTCGTGCCGCGCCGACCCGCAAACGGGAACGTGCGATACGGCACGAACCGGATATCGATACCTGGACCAATCGACCCGGCAACCGCATTCCGTTCGGCCGGCCTCGTAATCAGCGTTACTGCGAGCCCTGCCCCCGCGAGGTGCCTGACGAGATCGTAGACGCTGCGTTCGAGCCCTCCGAGCCCGTGCAGCGGATAAACCGCCCGCGATACCACCGCGACGCGTAATCGGCCCGTCATCGCCGGCCGCCGGTCAGCTCGACATAGAGTGCTTCGACCCGCTCGACAACCTGGGGTGCGTCGAATCGCTCTGCCGCATGGATCCGCGCGGCGGCCGAGAGTTGCGCACGCAGCCGTTCGTCCGCGCGGAGCCGGCGTACGTCATCGGCGAGTTCCGCCGCCGTGTCGGACAGCAGGCCCGTCTGCTCGTCGCGGACGATGTCGGGAGTGCCGCCGGTGTTCATGGCGGCAATCGGGACGCCGAGCGCGCTCGCTTCGATGAGCACACGACTCAGCGACTCGGGCCCGCGGGAGGGGAAGATCAGCATCGAGGCGTGCGCCATCCACGCGGCCGTGGTGAGCTGATCGATCCAGCCGAGCAGGCGCACGTCGTGGTCCGACCGCGCGGCTGCGGCGGCAATCGCCTGCTGCTCGGGTCCCGTGCCGGCGATGACGAGTGGCCAGTCGAGCCCGGCGCGTTCGATGACCGGCACCAGGTGCCGCGTGCCCTTGTTCGGCGCGAGCTTCCCCACGTAGAGGGCGTAGGGGCCCTGCATCGGTGCGGCGGAGGCCGCGCCGGCCGCGCGGAGCGACGTGACGTCCACCGGATTCGGGATGATCTCGAGCCTGGTGTTTCGGATTTCCGGTGCGCGCGCACGCAGGTCCGCCGCGATCGTGCCGCTGACCGCGATGATGGCATCCGCTTGAGCGAGGCCCTGGCGCTTCCGCGCGAGATTGCCGCGCATATACGGGATCATCGGCAGCGCGGCCGGCCAGAGTGCGCCGGCGTGAGGTCTGACGCACTGGGTCATCATGCCGGCGGAGCAGCCAGGGCACAGCGCGCCTTCATCGGTCGTGTGAATGAGATCGGACCAGTAGCAGACCGGCCAGTAATCCCGGACCGTACACACGGCTGGTATCGACGTGCGCCGGGCCGCGTCGATGGCTGGCAGACACGTGAGCACGTGCTGGCCGTGCACCAGGTCCACGTGCTCGCGCAGTATCAGCTGCGCCAGAAAATCCGCAAGGCGCGGATACAGCCGTTCGTTCTTGTAGTAGTTGCGGACGAATGGGACGGCAGGCGCGACCGCACCGAGCTCGAGCACCGGGAAGTCGTCGAAGGCCCGCTCGCGAAGTGTCGGCGGCGTGCCGGGCCTGGGCTGGACGACCGTCACGCGATGGCCCCTGGCGCGCAGGCCTCGTGCGAGCTCATACGAGCTCCAGCCACTGCCGCCGCAGACCGGCGGGAACGCGTCGGTCGCGATCAGAATGTGCATCAGCCCTGGCCGCCCGCCGTGGGGCATCCTGATCGCACGCTGGCGATCGCCGCCTCGAGCGCCTTGCAGTGCGCGGTCCAGCTGTAGTCCCTGACGGCGCGCAGGCGGGCCGCGGCGCCGAGCCGGTTCCGCAGGGCCGCATCCGTCAGGCGCTCGAGCGCCGCCGCGAGAGCGCCAGGCTCCGACGCCGAGTACAGCAGCCCCTCGCGCTCGTGCTCCACGAGCGCCGGGATGCGGTCGGCCGCGGGAGCGACTACCGGCAGGCCCGCAGCCATGTACTCGAAAATCTTCAGCGGCGACCAGTAGAAGCCGAGTGCCAGCGCCGGATGCCGGCTGATGTCGAATGGCGCGACGCCGATATCGCAGGCGGCGAGGCTCGCGGGCATCCGATCGTGCGGCAGGGCTCCTGTGCAGATCACGCCATCGAGTCCGCGCGCGGCGTTTCGTACACTCGCGAGCTCCGGGCCGTCGCCGATGAACACCGCGCCGACATCGCGGCGCCCTCTGTCGCGCAGCGTCCGGATTGCGGCCGCCAGGTGGATCGCGCCATGCCAGCTCCGAAATGCCCCCGCAAATACCGCCACGACTGGGGCAGGCCGCTCGAATGGTGCCGGCCCCCGCAGGTCTGGCTGGAAGCGCTGGGTGTCGGCGCCCCACTCGAGCGAGACGACTTTCCGCGCCGGCGTCCCGGCGGGCAGAATGGCTGCGCTCGGCGTGACAATGAGGTCCGCGGCCGCGCAGATCCGGTCGCGCCATCGCCGCATCGGTTCGAGGATCAGCGCGCGATCGAGCCGGCGCTTCGCCGAGCCCGGGTAATCGATGACCGGTGCATTGACCTCGAGCACCGCGGCCGCGCCGATGCCGGCCGCCGCCCCGATCCCTTCGCCGCCGAAGTTGTAATAGCGTTCCATGATGACGTCGGGCCGGAGCGCCGCTGCCAGTCGCCGGACCCGAGCCGCATTCGCCCAGCGGAGCTCTTTGCGTCCGAGCGCCGGGGGCATCGCAATCCACCGGACCGCACCGCGCGGAAACTCACCGCCGGGCGTGACGAGCACATGGACCTCGTGCCCGAGGTCGGCGAGGCCCTCGGCGA
>JBBWZJ010000332.1:0-20503 GCA_039648985.1 Acidobacteriota bacterium
GAACACGGCGGTCTGATGGATCGTGGCGCCGCTGCCATCCGGCACTACCTCGAACTCCAGCCACGCCCGCCCCGGCACCTTCATTTCCGCCGCGAGCCTCAATCGTCGACCCGGCTCATACGCCTCGACTCGCCAGAAATCGAGGGCGTCGCCGACGACCACGCCGTTCGGGTCGCGCCGCCCGCGGCGCATCCCGACGCCGCCTACGAGCAGGTCCATCGCCCCTCTGATTCGCCAGAGCATCGTCGCGTAGTACCATCCGCGCGCGCCGCCGATCGTCGCGATCGGCACGAATGCGCGATCGGCGTCCACATCGACGCGCAGGCGGCGGGCATCGACCAACCGGCTGCCGAATCGGCCGTCCGCGATCGACGCCGGCTCGCCTCCAGAGGACCGCGCGTCGGACCAACGCGTCAGGGCGAAGGCACGATCTTCGTAACGAATCGCGCGGGCGATGGCTTCCCGAAGACCGAGAGGCCGAATCGGGAAAACGGACAGCGCTGTGGTGTCAGTCACGACCGAGCGGTTCTTCAGCCCGCCGATCAATTCGCGCCCGACCCGCGCGTAGACGGGCGTCACGAGTCCAAGCCAGAGGCTCGACAAGTGAGGGGTCAACAGCGGAACAGAGATCATGACGCGCGTCAGCCCGCGCTGCCGCGCGTACTCGCGCATGAGGTCTCCATAACTTGCCTGGTCCGCACCGCCGATTTCGAAGATGCGGCCCTCGCCGTCAGGCAGGGCGAGCGCCGCCACCAGGTACGCGAGCAGATCGTCGATGCCGATTGGCTGCGCCAGCGTCGAGACCCACGGCGGGCAGATCATCATCGGCAGCCGATCGACAAGCGCACGTATCAGCTCGAACGAAAGACTGCCGGACCCGACGACCACGGACGCGCGGAACTCCACGACCGGCACACCGCTCTCCCTGAGGACCTCGCCGGTTTCGATGCGGCTCCTGAGGTGCTTGCTGAGCGTCGTGTCTCCGGTCGCGAGTCCGCCGAGGTAGACGATTCGGCGCACCCCTGCGCGACGGGCGGCTCCGCCAAAGTTGCGGGCGGCGACGCGATCCTTTTCGAGGTAGTCGCCGTGTGCGCTCATGGAGTGCACGAGATAGTAGGCGACATCGATGCCGGCAAGCGCGCGATCGAGAGACGCCGGATCGACCAGATCCCCTGCGACAATCTCAGTGGCCGGCCCCACCCGCGGGTCCAGTTCGCCAGGACGACGGGCGAGGCATCGAAGCCGAACGCCCGTCGCTTCGAGGACCGGCACGAGCCGTCCGCCGATGTAGCCCGTTGCACCCGTCAACAGCACTGGTTGCGCTCTCCTGGAGTCGGTGCGATTCATCAAAGGTCAGCCCGACCGGGCAACGACCATGGACGGTTCGCCCTCGGCATGACGTGGTCCGTTGATGCACGCGACACGAGCGTCGACACGGTTGGGCACATTGGCATGAGAACCTGAGCGATCGCGCCGGAGGTGGGAGATCGTCTCCTGCCATCGTACTCCGAGGCGGACGGCCGGTCAGTCATTACTCGCAACGCTTGTGGTAGGGTCTCCGCCAATGCAGTCGATCCTCGTCAGCACCAAAACCGCTCCGGCAACACTCACGCGCAATGCCGGTTGCGCATCGTCGATCCATGACGCCTCTTCACCAGTGTCCACGTTTGTGAGCTGCGGCGCGCGGCTGCTGTTGCTGATTGCGTGCGTCGCGATTGCCATACCGGTCGGGGCCCAGCCCTGTCCCGCGCTCCAGGTGCGAAATCCGCACGGCAACTACATTGTGCCTGGCAGCCTCGGGGACATCCCGTATGGCGAGCATGCTTCGCTCGATGCATACGTACAGCAGGGGCCGGCACGCCCGGCGTCAATCGTCCTGATTCACGGTGGCGGCTGGTCCTCCGGCAGCCGTGTCGCGCACGTCAGCCAGATTCTGGAGCTCGTCACGGGGGCCGGATACAACTGGTTCGCGGTGGACTATCGGCTCGGGGGACTCAGCCGGCTGGACGACTCGCTCGCCGATCTCCGCGCCGCACTCTCGTTCATCAGGTGCCGCGCCTCCGAATTCGGAATCGATCCCGATCACCTCGTGCTGCTCGGCGAGGACTCGGGGGCGCATCTTGCGGCGCTGCTCGCAGGCGAGCGCCCGCCGGGGGTTGTCGGCACAGTCCTGATCGGCGCACTGTACGAGCCTGACGCCAATGCGGACCGAGCGAGAGCCATCAATCCCGCGTTGCTCGGGCGCGTGTCGCTCCTCGCGCGAGTGCCTCCGGAGATGGCGCCACTGCTGGTCGTCCACGGCGGAGCAGATACCGAGGCGGCGCCCGAACAAGCGCACCGGTATTGCGCCCGCGTCGTGGCGAGCGGGGGACGTTGCCGGTTCGTCGAGGTCGCAGGGGCGAGCCACCGCAGCGAGAATTGGTATCCCAGCCAGTGGGGCTACAAGCAGGACATCGTCAGGTGGCTTTCGGCCCTCGGGTCCGCGCAGCACGCGGTGTATCGCCGGCGCACGGGCGCGGTCGTGAAGGACATTCTGTACAGTCCCTCTGCGCACCTCCGGCTGGACGCCGTGCTTCCGAAATCCGCGCAGCCCGTGCCTGCCGTGATCGTCGTACACGGCGGCGGTTGGGAAGCGGGGGACAAGGTGACCTACGTCACGCCGTTGTTCGAGCCGCTTGCCGACGCCGGCCTCGCCTGGTTCTCGATCGACTACCGGCTGACACCGCGCTTTACGAACGAGGACCAGCTCGAGGATGTGCGACAGGCCGTCCGCTTCCTCAAAGCGCAGCACACGCGCTTCAACATCGATCCGCGACGAGTCTTCCTGGTCGGAGAGTCGGCGAGCGGCCAGATGGTGGCCCAGTTGGCGGCTGAAGATCGTTCGCTTGCGGGGGTCGTCTCGTTCTACGGCGTGTACGACATCGCCGCCATGGTCACCGACGCGTCACCGCGGTCGCTCCTCGTGCGCCTCTTTCGGCGCGGTGTGCTGGACGACGAGTCGAGGGCGATTCTGCGGAAGTATTCACCGTTGTATCAGGCCCACGCCGACATGCCGCCGATTCTGCTCGTCAACGGCACGGGAGAACGGCTGTGGGCGCAGGCGCAGACGTTCGCCGAGCGGCTGCAGCAGGTGGGAGTCGAGCACGACGTGATTGCGCTTGACGGAGCTCCGCACGGCATGGAGAACTGGGAAGGGCACCCGGAATGGATGTTCTACAAGCGCCGCGTGGTCGAGTGGATTCAACGCATCGCCGCCGCACCGCGTCCGGTGGCCGTCCGGCAGTAACACTCGGCGCGATTGCCTGTAAACTTTCCCGGATGAAGACCACGAAAAAGCCAGACCCGGCCAAGAGCGCACCAGCATCCGAGCTGATCTCCAAGCGAATCACCGAACTCGGGGACTGGCGCGGAAAGACCCTCAGCCGAATGCGCAGGCTCATCACCGACGCCATTCCGGACGTCGTCGAAGAGTGGAAGTGGATGGGCACGCCCGTCTGGTCGCACGACGGCATCATCTGCACGGGCGAGTCTTACAAGAAGGTGGTGAAACTGACATTCGCCAAGGGCGCGTCCCTGGAGGATCCCGCGCGCCTGTTCAACTCGAGTCTCGACGGCAACACGCGCCGCGCGATCGACATCCATGAAGGGGAAGAGGTGGACGAGTCCGCCTTCAAGGCGCTCGTTCGTCAGGCGGCATCCCTCAACAGTTCCGGCAAGGCGAAACGTTCGACAAAATCCAGGTCCTGAGCGACCGATGCCCGAGTACATCGAGATCCGCGGCGCCCGCGAGAACAATCTCAAGGACATCACCCTTCGCATCCCGAAGCGGCAGATCACGATCTTCACCGGCGTCTCGGGCTCCGGAAAATCGTCCATCGTGTTCGACACGATCGCGACCGAAGCGCAGCGTCAGCTGTATGAGAATTTCAGTCTATTCGTGCGCAGCTTTCTCCCTCGCTACCCGCCGCCAGAGGCCGACGCGATCGAGAACCTGAGCATGGCCGTTATCGTGGACCAGAAGCGCGTCGGCGGCGGCTCGCATTCGACCGTCGGCACGATCACCGACATCTACACGCTGCTCCGCCTCCTGTTCTCCCGAATCGGCAAGCCCCACGTCGGCTACTCCAACGCGTTCTCGTTCAACGACCCCGCCGGCATGTGCCGTGATTGCCACGGCCTCGGACGGAAGCTCGGCGTCCGATGGGAGGACTTCGTCGACACGTCCAAGTCGCTCAAGGAAGGGGCCATCCAGGTGCCGTTCTGGGCGCCATGGGAGGGCAGCGGCTATGCGGCATCGGGCTACTTCGACGTCAACAAGAAGCTGTCGAAGTACTCGAAGGAGGAAATGGACCTGCTCCTGTACGGCAAGGACCGCAAGTTCAAGATGAAGTTCGGCGACAACCAGATGAACGTCAGCTATCTGGGCGTCGTGGAGAAGATCGAGCGCTCGTACGTCCGCCGGGACATCAAGACGCTTTCGGAGCGGACGCAGAAGGCGGTGATGCCGTACCTCAAGGAGCGCCCGTGCACGGCCTGCAAAGGCGCCCGCCTCAGCCAGGCAGCGCTGGCCAGCAGGATCAACGGCCACAACATCGCGGACCTGTCGGCGATGGAAGTCGACGAGCTGACCCCGCTGGTCAGGAAGATCACCGACCCGGTCGGAAAGGAAATCTCGGCCGCGCTCGCCGGACGGCTGCAGGCTGTCGCGGACATCGGACTCGGCTACCTGACCCTCAGCCGCGAGACCGACACACTCTCGGGGGGCGAATCGCAGCGGATCAAGATGGTCAAGCACCTGGGCAGCAGCCTGGTGGACGTGATGTACATCTTCGACGAGCCGAGCGTCGGCCTCCATCCGCGCGACGTCCATCGGCTCAACGAGTTGCTCCAGAAGCTCCGCGACAAAGGCAACACAGTCCTCGTCGTTGAGCACGACCCGGACGTCATCCGGATTGCCGATCACGTCGTGGACGTCGGGCCGCACGCCGGCACGGCGGGCGGACGCATCGTATTCGAAGGGAGCTTCTCGCGGCTGGTGAAAGCGAACACCCTCACGGCCCGGCACCTTCAGCAGGCGCTGTCGATCAAAGATGGCGTCCGTCGCCCGAAGGGCAAGCTCGCGGTCAAGAACGCCCGCGACAACAATCTGCAGAACGTGAGCGTCGACATCCCGACCGGCGTTCTCACTGTCGTGACCGGCGTCGCGGGGTCCGGCAAGAGCTCACTCATCAGCGAGGCGTTCCTCCGCCAGCATCCGGACGCGATCGTCATCGATCAGTCCGCCGTGGGGACCACGACGCGGTCGAACCCGGCGACGTATACCGGCGTCATGGACGACATCCGGAAGGCGTTCGCCACCGCGAACAAGGTGGACGCCGGGCTCTTCAGCTTCAACTCGAAGGGCGCCTGCGAGAACTGCAAGGGCTCCGGGGTGATCTATACGGACATGGCGTTCCTCGAGGGGGTGAAGACGCCGTGCGAGATCTGCCACGGCCGGCGCTTCAAGGACGAGGTCCTTGCCTACACGCTGGACGGCAAATCGGTGAGCGATGTGCTCGCGATGCCGGTGTCGGACGCGCTCGGGTTCTTCACGCAGAAGCCGATCGTCAAGAAGCTCGAGGCCATGCGCGATGTCGGGCTGCACTACCTGACGCTCGGCCAGCCGCTCAGCACGCTCTCGGGCGGCGAATGCCAGCGCATCAAACTGGCGAGCGAGCTGCACAAGGACGGCAGCGTCTACGTGCTCGACGAGCCGACGACCGGACTGCACATGTCAGACGTGGGGCACCTGCTGGCGATCCTGGACCGGCTCGTGGACGCCGGCAACACGGTCATCGTCATCGAGCACAACATGGACGTCGTCCGCCGCGCCGACTGGGTGATCGATCTCGGGCCGGAAGGGGGCAGCAAGGGCGGGCGCGTCGTGTTCACAGGGACGCCGGCGGAGCTCGTGAAAGCGAAGCAGTCCCTGACGAGCAGGTATCTGACTCGCTCGACCTAGTGCCTGTCTTGAGACCGGAAGCGGTCGCCGGCGAGGCACCGACGACCGCCGCGGCGCGTCAGGCGTGCGTGCCCTGTCCCTGCGAGGCGAACTGCTTCATGAACGCCTGCATCCGCTGGTTCGACTCCTCCTCGGTGAGATCCTCCTTGCGGGTCGCAATCGTCCAGTTGTACCCGAATGGATCGTTGATCGTGCCGGTCCGATCGCCCCAGAACTGATCCGCCAGCGGTCCCATGGGCGGCGGCAGCACCTGGGCGCCCGAGGCGACGGCGCGCTTGTACAATGCGTCGCAGTCGTCCACATACAGCCACAGCCCGATAGGGGATCCGCCGATCGCCTTGGCGCTGCGGCCGCCACCCATCGCGTCGTTGAGCATGAAGATCGAGTTGCCGATACGCATTTCGGCGTGCATGACCTTGCCGTCAGGTCCGAGCGCCCGGGGAACGACCTCCTCCGCCCCGAAGGCTTTCTTGTACCATTCGATGGCTTCGGGCGCATTGTCGAAGATGAGATGCGGTGTGAGCGTGTGGAACCCTGCGGGAACTGAACTTTTTGCTTTCGCCATAATTGACCTCCACCACCTGATCGAACGGCCGTCGCCGATTTCGACATGCATGATTCTACGGACCGCGCGGGCGAACCTCAACCACAGCTAAACGTCTGCAGGGAGACCGGCACACGATGACTCGACGACTCGCGTTCGTGACCCTTCTTCTGGCAGCCGGAGCTCTGCGTCCAGCGCCCGTCCAGACGCAACGGCCCGCGCAGGACGAAGGCGCGGCGGGCGCCTGGCAGAAACTGCTCAAGGTGCAGACGACCGCGAGCGCGATGCACACGACGGCGCATCCGGACGACGAGCATGGGGGCGTGCTCGCGATGTTGAGCCGCGCCCAGGGAGCGCGCGTGTCGCTGCTGACGCTCACGCGCGGCGAGTCGGGCGACAATGCAATTGGCGCCGAGCTCTTCGATGCGGTGGGTCTCCTCAGGACCGAGGAGCTGCTCGTTGCCGATCGGTATTACGGGGTCGATCGGCAGTACTTCACAACCGTCATCGACTACGGCTTCTCCAAGCGGCTCGACGAGACGCTCGGCAAATGGGGGCGCGACACCGTTCTTCGTGATGTCGTCCGTATCATTCGGACGGAGCGGCCGTTCGTCGTGATCGCGCGGTTTCAGGGCAATGACCGCGACGGCCACGGCAATCACCAGGCGGCAGGCGTCGTAACGCGCGAGGCCTTCAGGGCCGCCGCGGACGCCACCCGGTATCCGGAGCAGGTTGCGGCGGGTCTGCGGCCCTGGCAGCCGTTGAAGCTGTACATGGGCGGCGTGCGGGAGAACGAGGACTGGACGCTCCGGGTCGACACGGGCGCGTATGACCCGGTCCTGGGCGATTCCTACCAGGCGTTCGCGCGCAGGGGGCTGAGCTTCCAGCGGTCTCAGAACGGCGGCCAGGTGCTGCCACAGCCAGGACCATCCGTATCCTATTACAAGCGCCTGGATTCCGTCGTCGATGCGCCGGTCAGGGAGACCAGCTTCTTCGACGGCATCGACACGACAATTCCGGGTATCTACAGAGCACTCCGGAAGACGCCTTCCGGTGACGCGGAGGCGGCACTCCAGAAGATCGCGGACGGCGTCGCCGAGGCTGTCCACGGCTTCACGATGACCGATCCCTCGGCATCGGCGCCCGGCCTGGCACGCGCACTCGCGGACGCTCGCACGGCGCAGCGGCAGCCTGCCACGGATCCTGACGTCGCCTTTCTGCTGGCGCGCAAGGAACAGGAGCTTCAGACCGCGATCAGCGCGACGCTCGGTGTGGCGTTTACCGCGATCGCCCAGCCCGCCAGAACATCGGCGCCCGACGAGCTCGCCGGATTTCCGCCGCCCGTGACGATGGCGCCGATCGTTCCGCGACAGACGTTCGCAGTCCGGACGACGTTTACGAATCGCAGTGGCGCGGACGTCCGGAACGTGCGCATCAGAATGGAAGGCGAGGGCGACTGGTCGACGGACAGTACCGGAGCGCCGACGATCGCGGCCGCCGCGGGCAGGAACGTGCCGCTGGCTCGGACGTTCACGCTCACCGTCCCGCCGGACGCGCCGTTGACGCGGCCGCATTTCACGCGCCGATCCATCCAGGAACCCCGTTACACCGTCGTCGATGAGTCGCACATGGACCGCCCGTCCGCCGGTCCCGCGCTCGTCGCGGTGGCGACCTACGAGTTGAATGGCGTACCGATCGAACTACGCGAACCTGTCACCCGGCTCGAGTCGGCCGCACCGTACGGGTACGACCGGCGCGTGCTGGCCGTCGTGCCTGCGCTCGGCGTTGCGCTCAGCCCGCGAGAGGCCATCGTGCCCCTCGCGGCGACCGAAAAGACGGTGCGTCTCCGGACGGAGATCCTCAATAACGTGGAAGGGAAGTCGGCCGGGACGGTGACCCTGACCGTGCCCACCGGCTGGACCGTCGAGCCGAGGTCGGCCCGCTTCCAGTTCGCTCACCCGGGGGACCGCGCGTTCTTCCCGTTTACCGTCACAATCCCCGCACTCGAGAATCGCGACTATACGATCGAGGCTGTCGCTGTCTCTGGTGCAGGGACCTTTCGCGAAGGGTACGACGTCATCCAGCATCGCGATCTCGAGACGCGGTATCTCTATCGGGACGCCGCAGCGCGCGTGCGCGGGATCGACGTCAGGTGTCCGCCCGGAGTGGAGGTGGGCTACGTGATGGGCGTCGGGGACGACGTGCCCGCGGGCCTGGCGCAGCTCGGGGCGAAAGTGACGCTGCTCGACGCGCAGGATCTCGCGGCCGCGGATCTGAGCCGCTTCAGCACGATAATGACGGGCACGCGCGCCTACGCTGTCCGCCAAGATCTCAAGACCTACAACGGCCGGCTGCTCGAATATGCGAAGAACGGCGGCAACCTGATCGTGCTCTACAACACGCAGGAGTTCGTGCCTGACGAGTACGCGCCCTTTCCTGCGGACCTGCCGCGAGCGGCGGAAGAAGTCTCGGAAGAGGACTCCCCTGTGGAAATCCTGGCGCCTTCGGATCCGGTCTTCAACACGCCGAACAAAATCACCAGGGCGGATTTCGACAACTGGGTCGAGCAGCGGGGGTCGAAGTTCTGGTCGCGATGGGACCCTGCATACACTCCGATGATTGCGACGTGGGACCAGGGACAGGCGCCGCAAAAAGGTGGCTGGCTCCACGCGAAATACGGCAAGGGCCACTACACCTATTTCGCGTACGCGTTCCATCGGCAGCTCCCGTACGGCGTTCCCGGCGCGTACAGGCTGCTCGCGAACCTCCTCGCGCTGAATCGCTGAGCGGCGCGACGTCCGGCGCGAGTGCCGAGCGGTTCTAGGCGACCATCGCGAGCACGTGCGGCTCGAGCGCCAGTGCGAGCACCTCGTCGACGGACTTGACCGGGTGAAACTGCATCTGCTCACGCACCGCCTGTGGCACTTCGTCCAGATCCGGCTCGTTGCGATCCGGGAAGATGACGGTCGTCAGTCCCGAGGCGTGCGCCGCCAGGATTTTCTGCTTCAGGCCGCCGATCGGCAGCACGCGTCCCTGCAGGGTCACTTCGCCTGTCATCCCCACCGTGCTCCTGACCGCGCGCCCGGTCAGCAGCGATGCCAGTGCCGTCACCATGGTCACGCCCGCGCTCGGACCGTCCTTGGGAATCGCGCCGGCCGGGACGTGCAGATGAAACTCGCGGCCGTCGAATGCCCGCTCCTCGATCCCGAGCTGGGTCGCGTGGCTCTGGACGTAGGTGAGCGCAATCCGCGCCGACTCCTTCATGACGTCGCCCAGCTGCCCCGTGAGAACCAGGCCGCCCTTGCCGGCCATGGAGGCGGCTTCCACGAACAGCACGTCGCCGCCGACGCCTGTCACGGCGAGGCCCGTCGCAACACCTGGCACCGCCGTCCGCGCGGCTGCCTCGTGAAACACATTGGCCCGCCCGAGCGCTTCCACCACGGTCTTCGTGTCCACGACCACCGGCGGGTGCTGCTGTGCGGCGGCAATCCGCGTCGCCGCCTTCCGGAGCACCGTGCCGAGCTCGCGTTCCAGCTGCCGCACGCCTGCCTCCCGGGTGTAATCGCTCACGACCAGCCGGAGGACGTCGTCCGTCGTCGTGACGTCCTCCGGGCGCAAGCCGTTTCGCTCGACCTGCCGCGGCCAGAGATAGTCGCGGGCAATCGCGATCTTCTCGTCCGTCGTGTACCCGTCGAAGCGGATCACTTCCATCCGGTCCAGCAGCGGCCCGGGAATGGTATCGGCGACGTTCGCCGTCGCGATGAACAGGACGTGCGAGAGGTCGAGCGGGATGTCGAGATAGTGATCCTGGAACGCATGGTTCTGTGCCGGGTCGAGCACCTCGAGCAGCGCCGCCGACGGGTCGCCGCGCCAGTCGGCGCCAAGCTTGTCCACTTCGTCCAGCAGGATCACGGGGTTCATCGTGCCGGCGTCGCGCAGCGCCCGCACGAGCCGGCCCGGCAGCGCGCCGATATACGTGCGCCGGTGGCCGCGAATCTCGGCCTCGTCGTGGACGCCGCCGAGCGACATCCGGACGAACTCCCGCCCTGTCGCACGTGCGATCGACTCACCGATCGACGTCTTCCCGGTTCCGGGGGGCCCGATGAGCGTCAGGATCGCACCGGAGCGCCGGTCATCCACCAGCCCGCGTTCGGCCCGGAGCTTACGGACGGCGAGGTATTCGGTAATGCGCTGTTTGACGTCGTCCAGGCCCGCGTGATCGCCGTCGAGCACCTGGCGTGCGTGCACCGGATCGAGCCGCTCTTCTGAACGCCGGGACCACGGGACCGCCAGCAGCCAGTCCAGATAGGTGCGAATCATCGCCGCCTCGGCGTTCGAATCGCCCATCCGCTCGAACCTGGCGAGCTCCCGCTCGGCCTGCTGCTGCGCCGCCTCCGGCATTCCGGCAGCCGCGATCCTGGTCCGGTACTCAGCGGCAATCGAGCCTTCGTTCTCGCCGAGCTCCTTCCGAATCGCATCCATCTGCCGGCGCAGGAAGTATTCGCGCTGCTGCTTCTGCGCGCCCGTCTCGACGTCGTCGCGGATGCGCTTCCGCACCCTCAGCTCCGCCAGACGATCCTGCTGAAACTGCAACGCCAGTGTCAGCCGTTCGACAACGTCGAGGGTTTCGAGCAGCTCGAGCTTCTGGCCGATACTCAGATCCGGCGAGTAGCCGGCGGTGTCGGCGAGCGCGCCGGGGTGCGTGATCGATCGCACGAACGCGCCGATGCGGCCGTCGTCGCCACGGAGGTCGAGAATTTCCGCCACGACGGCGCGATATTCGCGATCGAGATTGCGCGTGAGGCTCGGCGGGGGCGTAACGTCGGGACGTTCGTCCACTTCCACCCGCAGGACGCCGTCGGCGTCGGTATGCGCCGCGCCGGGAACGCCGCGGTGGAGAGCCACGTACGACACGAGGCCGTGCCTGCCTGAGGTCACCCGCTCCGAGGCCTCAGCGATCACGCCCACTTTCGCGTAGCCACTGCCGCGGCGGGGGATGAGGAGCACCCGGCTGTCGCCGTCGACTTCGGCCGGCAGCGTAACGGGCATGCCCGGGAACACGACGGCGTCGTCCAGAGAAACAAGTTTGAGGGAAGTCATGTCAACCAACCTACGCCCATTGATTGATGATGTCAACTATATATGAAATGAACTATACTGCCCGTATGACGCCGCCACACGCCCCCGCCTGCCAGGCCTGGCAGCTGCTGACGCAGCTCTTCTTCGTCCATCGCGCCAGCCTGCCGTCCGTGGCCGCCGAGCTGGACCTGTCGCCGGCCCAGTGCCACGTGCTGCACCTGATCGAGCCAGGCCGCCCCGTGCCGATGGGGCAGCTCGCCGAAACGCTCGCCTGCGACGCCTCGAACGTCACGGGGCTTGTCGACCGCCTCGAGTCCCGCGGTCTCGTCTGCCGGAGGCCTTCGCCCGTGGACCGCCGCGTCAAGGTGCTCGATCTCACGCCAACCGGGTCGCGCCTGCGCACGCTCCTGCAGGATCGGATGACGAAGCCGCCGGCCGCCCTCCAGCGTCTGTCCGTTCGCGATCAACGGACCCTCGTCCGCATCCTCACCCGCCTGCTCGAGTGACCCCACAGACTTAGACGCTCCGCCGGACCGTACCGTCGCATGAGGCGGGACTCGGGATTCGGGGCTCGGGTCTCGGGGGTTCGGGACCGGTGGGTCGACTGCGAACTTAGAAGGGGGTGAGCTGAGTATCAGCCGATAACTGACAGCTAATACTCGGCGCTTTTTTCTGTTGAATCTCCAGGTCGCCGGTGTGAATGTAATGCCGGACTAATCGGGCGAAGGCACGGGGCTGGGAGCCTGAACCAGGAGGAGCGGTCATGAGTCGCCACGCACTTGCCGGTGTGCTGTTCTTCGGGATTCTCGGTGCCGGCGCCACATCGTCCGCCCAGGTCACGGCCGGTCCGTCGGGGCACTGGGAAGGAACCATCCAGGTTCCAGGCCAGGAGCTCTCCGTGGTGGTGGATCTCTCCGGCGCGGGCGACAAGTGGGAAGGCGCAATCGGGATACCGGCGCAGGGCCTCAAGGGTTTTCCCCTGGCTGACATCCTCGTCAAGGACAGCAGCGTGAGCTTTGTGATGAAGGGTGTCCCGGGGGAGCCCCGTTTCGGAGGCACGCTGTCGCCGGATGCGAAAGCCCTGTCCGGTCAATTCACGCAGGGGGACGCTTCATTGCCCTTTGCGCTGACTCGGACCGGCGCGGCCGTGATCGAGCAGGTTCCGGCGAGCACCGCCGTGACGAAGGCCCTCGAAGGCAGCTGGGAAGGGACTATCGATGTCGACGGCACAGCTCTGCGGCTGGTTGTCACGCTCGCGAATCATGCTGGCGGGGCGGCCACCGCGGTCCTCCTGAGCGTCGACCAGGGCGGGGCGACGATTCCAGTCACGGCCGTGGTGCAGAAGGATGCGCACCTCACGCTGCACGTCCGGCCGGTGTCGGGCCAGTACGAAGGTGACCTGGCAGACGGAAAGCTCACCGGAACGTGGACGCAGGGGACGCGAAGCTTCCCGCTGGTCCTGCAGCGGAAGTAACGAACGGTTGCAGCGCGCCCGCGAACCGTGTAGAAGAGTGCTCACATGCGGGCACATTCTCTTCTACTACTCACAGCCATCGCGTCGATGGCCGCCGCCGGTCCCGACTGGGCTCAGTACGGTGGCGGACCTGAGCAGAACCGCTATTCGACGCTGACGCAGATCACTGCGGCAAACGTCGGCTCGCTCCAGGTCGCGTGGACCTACGACACGCGGGACGCCTTCAAGGGATCGGAAATGCAGTGCCAGCCCGTGGTCGCGCACGGCGTCCTCTACGCGACGTCCCCCAAACTTCGCGTCTTTGCGTTGAACGCCGCGACAGGCGCGCCACTCTGGAGCTTCGACACCAGCCAGGACGCAAAGACGCTCTCGAGGACACGCATTCGCGGGCTCATGTACTGGGAACGCGGGGAGGACCGGCGCATCTATTTCGCGTCCCGCCACTGGTTGTATGCGCTCGACGCGAAGACGGGCAAGCCGCTGCCACGGTTTGGACAGGATGGACGTATTGATTTGCGTGAGGGTTTCGAGGGTCGCGATCCGCGCACGCTGAGCGTCGGTGTCAACACTCCGGGGGTGTTCTACCGGGATCTGCTGATTCTCGGTTCGATCGTCCCCGAGGGGCTGCCCTCGGCCCCCGGCGATATTCGCGCGTTCGACATCAACACTGGCCGGCAGAAGTGGGCCTTCCACACCATCCCGCATCCGGGCGAACTTGGGTACGAGACGTGGCCCGCGGAGGCCTGGAAATACAGCGGCGGCGCCAATGCGTGGTCGGGTGTGTCGCTCGACGAGAAGCGGGGGCTCGTCTACGCATCGACCGGGTCCGCGTCGTACGACTTCTACGGCGCCAATCGGATCGGGGACAACCTGTTCGCGAACACCATCCTCTGCCTTCGCGCCGCGACCGGCGAACGCGTGTGGCACTTCCAGGGCATCAAGCACGACGTGTGGGATCGCGATTTTCCTGCGTCGCCATCGCTGATCACGATTCGCCACAACGGGCGCCCACGCGACGTGGTCACGCAAACGGCCAAGAACGGGCGGTTGTACGTCCTCGATCGCGAAACGGGCCAGCCGCTCTTCCCGATGCAGCCGCTGCAGGCACCGCCATCGGACATCGAGGGGGAGAAGCTCTCGACATTCCAGGTGCTGCCCACGTCGCCCCCGCCGTATACGCGTCAGCGCTTCACGGAGGACCTGATCACCAACAGGACACCTGAGGCGCACAGGGCCGTGCGCGACGAATGGCTGAAGCTGCGAAAGGCGGGGGAGTTCGATCCGCCCAGTGCCCAGGGGACGATTCTCTTCCCGGGGATGGACGGCGGCGGCGAGTGGGGCGGCACGGCATACGACCCCCGGTCAGGCCTTCTCTATGTGAACGCGAACGAGATGGCGTGGAAGGTGAGGCTCGCCGAGCGCAAGATGCCCGATGGGGAGCCGACGACAGGCAAGACCTTGTACGAGCGGTACTGCGCCTCGTGCCATCGAGCCGACATGAGCGGGACTCCTCCTGAGTTCCCATCGCTGACCGACGTCGGCAAGCGGATCAGTGTGGACGACATCGAGAGTATCGTGCGCGATGGTGCCGGGCGAATGCCCGGCCATCCAGAGCTGCACAGCGCAATCCGCCGCGCGATCGTGACTTACGTGACGACGGGGACGTCCACAGAGGTCCGCGGCGACACGCCGACGCCGTTCGACGTCAAGTACACGCTCGACGGCTACATCCGTTTCACCGATCCGGATGGATTTCCCGCCATCACGCCCCCCTGGGGCACGCTGACTGCCATCGACATGAACCGCGCGGCGATCGCCTGGCAGGTGCCCCTCGGGGACGTTCCGGGATCCGGGCTCAAGGACACGGGCAGCGAGAACTACGGCGGGCCGGTCGTCACCGCCGGCGGCCTGCTGTTCATCGGGGCCACCAACTACGACAGGAAATTCCGCGCCTTCGACGCGCACACCGGGAAGGTGCTCTGGGAGACGACGCTCCCGGCGGCCGGCAACGCGACTCCGGCCGTGTACGCGGTCAATGGCAAGCAGTACGTCGTGATCGCGGCCGGAGGCGGGAAGTGGGACGCACCGTCCGGCGGCAGCTACGTCGCGTTTGCGCTGCCCTGAACGCGGTCAGTGCCCATCCGGATGCGCGCACCCGGGGACCGCAGGGAAGGCTACTCCCCCTGTCCATCCGAGCTCCCGCATCCCGATCTCCGACGAGTAGTAGGCGCCGACGATCCATCCCTTCAGATGCTCGAAGTGATCGCGGATGGTGAAGCGGGCGGGGCGGAGCGGGCCAGTGCGGTCGGTTGGGGTGCCGGATTTCGCGGTTGACGCAAGTGTCAGCAGTTCCGTGTGCTGCTGCTCGGACAGTGCGCTCCACGGCGCGCCCGCGTGGCCGATGGCGAGCTGCTCGAAACCGCCGAGTGCCTGCAGGAACTTACGCTGCGCGTCAGCCGCGGCAACCGTCAGCAGCTGATCGATGAACGGCGCCGAGCTCGCCCGGGTCGATCCGGGCACGATGCGCTCGGCGAGGACCCGAAGGGTCTCGAGCTGATGCGGATCGAGAAACTCCGGCACGTAATCGAGTGCGGCGGCCCGGGCATCTGCGCGTCCGAGGGCAACCTCGTCGCGCAGGTGCTGGTGAACGGGATGGCCCGAGGCGACGAGCGGAAACATCAGCAGACCGCCCGCGCCAATCGCAAGCTGCTGGATGACACGCCGCCGCCCCGAATCGATTCCGTCGTCGCGCATGTGGCGCGCAGTCTAGCACGACAGCCGTCGGCGAAGGATCCGGGCGTCTGCTGCGGCAGGCGCCTTTGGCGCGGGCTTTCACCGCGTGGAGAGATGACGTGACAGCCAGGTCAGAGGACCAGTTCGACGTCGTGGTGATCGGATCCGGCGCGTCCGGCGGCTGGGCCGCAAAGCGGCTCTGCGAGACCGGCCTGAAAGTCGCCGTCGTGGACGCAGGGCGCCGCCACACGGCGGCCGACTTCCGCGAGCACAGACCGGATTTCGAGCTCAGGTACCGAGGCCGCGCGCCGGAAGTCGTCAAGCGAACCCGCCCGCGCCAGAGCGAGTGCTACGCGTGCACCGAACACAACTTCGACTGGTTCGCCAACGACCTCGAAGAGCCGTACACGACGCCGGCCGACAAGCCATTCAGCTGGCAGGGGCGCATGCGGATCATGGGGGGACGCACGAACGTGTGGGCCCGCCAGAGTTACCGGTTCAGCGACCTCGACTTCAAGGCGGCTTCGGTGGACGGGCACGGGATGGACTGGCCGCTCGGATATGCGGACCTGGCGCCGTACTACGATCTCGTAGAGCAGTACGTCGGGATCAGTGGACTCGCCGAAGGCGTGTACGAGCTGCCCGACGGCCAGTTCCTTCCGCCGATGCCGTTCACCTGCGCGGAGGTGCGGCTGCGCACGGCGGCCAAAGAGAAGCTCGGACGGACGGTCACGATCGGCCGCGCCGCGAACCTCACACGTCCGCTCAACGGGAGATCGGCCTGCCACTACTGCGGCCCGTGCGAACGCGGGTGCGTGACGCACTCGTACTTCAACTCGGCGTTCACGACGATGGCGGATGCCCTGGCGACGGGCAACTGCACGCACATCCCCGACGCGATGGTCTACAAGGTCGTCATGGATCCGGACGCGCCGCGTGCGCGTGGCGTTCTCTACATCGACCGCGCCTCGCGGCAGCCGCGCGAAGTCCATGGACGCGTGGTGATTTTGTGCGCGCAGGCGCTCGAGTCGGTGCGCGTCCTCTTCAACTCGGCAACGCCGCGATTCTCGAACGGACTCGCGAACTCGAGCGATGTCCTCGGCCATTACCTGCAGGACCACGTCTGGAACGGCGGCGGAGCAACCGCCGACTTTCCTGACATCCCGGCGAAGCCGTCGCTCGGTGCGCCGCGACGCCCCAATGGCATTTACGTGGTCCGCTTCCGCAATACGAAGAACGGGCCGAAGTCGAAGGCGTTCCTGCGCGGCTACGGCTTCCAGGGTGGATGGGGAGGTCCGGATTTCAACTGGAGCGCACCCGGCTTCGGCGAAGCGTTCAAGGCAGCGCTGCTCGGTTCGGTCACGACATTGAATCTCGGGGGATTCGGCGAATGCCTTCCGCGGCCCGAGAATTCGATCGAGCTCGATCCCGACGTGGTGGACGTGTTCGGCATCCCCGTGCTGCGCATCCGGATGGGCTGGAGCGCAAATGAAGCCGCCATGATCGCTGACATGGCCACGTCAGCCGCCGAAATGCTCGAAGCCGCCGGGGCGCGGAATGTACGCCCGTGGACCGTCACCGATCGCATGCCGGGAATGGGCATTCACGAAGTCGGTGTCGCGCGGATGGGCGCGAGTCCGAAGACGTCCGTGCTGAATCAGTTCCAGCAGACGCACGACGTCAGGAACCTGTTCGTCATGGACGGCGCCGGCTTCACGTCCAGCGCGTGCCAGAACCCCACGCTGACGATCATGGCGCTGGCGGTGCGCTCCTGCGATTTCCTGATGAACGAATTGAAGCGAGGCGTGTTGTAACCGCTTCGCACACACCCGGCGGCTACACCTTGAGCTTGCGCAGATAGTCGAGACTCAGTGGAATCTGGCGGACTGCGTCCGGGTGCTCGTCTTCGATGAGGTACCACTTCACCCGCGCCCTGACGGCTGCCGCCATCACGCGCGACCAGTCGATCGTCCCCGTCCCCAGTGCGACGCTCGCCTCGTCCGGCGCTTGGCCTGTCGTAATTCCGGTTGGCGTTCCCTTGCGAATGTCCTTCAAGTGAACGATCCGGATCTGGCTGCCGTACTGATTCAGCAGCGCCACGGGATCACCGCCCCCACGTACCACCCAGAACACGTCCATCTCGTAGTCGACGAGCTTTGGGTCGGTTCCCTTGAAGAGCGTGTCCATCAGCGTGCCGTCAGGGCTGGTGACGAACTCGTAGCCGTGAATGTGATAGCCGAGACGAAGGTTTTCTCGCGTCGCCGCCGCACCCCACTTGTTGAAACTGGCGACGGCGCCGTCTGCATCGGCGCGCGTGAGCAGCTTCCCATGCGGAATCCAGCCGCAGATCACCGTCTCCAGACCGAGCGTGCGTGCGTCGCGGACCACGCCCGGCAAGTCGTCGCGGAGGCGTTCGTAGTCGACGAACTGGCTGATCGCGCGGAGACCCGCCGCGCGCAGCGCCCGTGCGGTGTCCTCGGGAGACATCGCCGGAAATCCGGCGAGCTCCACGTCCTCGAAGCCCCAGCCACGGACCTGCTTCAACGTTCCGGGGAGGTCCTTTTTCAACTCGTTCCGAACGCTGTATAGCTCCAGGCCCAGCCGCCCGCCTGGAGGGTGGGGCAGCGGTGCGGGCGAAGTCTGCGCGCGTGCCGCGCGCGCGACGGCCGTCGCAGCGATGGCACCGAAGAATGACCGTCTCGTTAGCTCCATGCTGCGCATTCTACTCCGGGCTGGCCGTGTCCATCCCGGCGAGGCAAGTGGTCCCGCGATCGTCACTCTCCCGAATCGTCTCTGGAATCCGGGCCGGAGCCGTCGTCGTCACAGTGCGCTTCAGGGAGAGCGTCCCAGAGGATGCGACGCGACATGTTCTGCAGATAAATGCAGGTGCCCCGCAACATGATGGGCGTGTAGAAGGTCCTGAGGTACGGCAGCACCGTGTCGCGATCGTGCCAGAGCTGGACGACCGCGTCGGGTCTCTGCGCTTCAATCGAATACTCGTAGTCGAACTTCATATGACCCGGCCTGAACTCGATGAACCGGTTCCGGCCTGCCGGGACCCTGGACCATTCACGCGCGACGTGCGCGTCGTTCTTGCCGAGCAGATCGATCGCAGGCCTGTCGGAGAAGTACGGAATCGTCCCGGCGCGGACAACGGCGATGACGGCGTCCGGTGTCGTGATCGTGCGCAGCCGGAGCGCCTCTTCGACCTCGCGGTGGTTCTCGCCACCCGGTCCGGAATGCAGGGGAGCGTGCACGAGCAGCACCTCCAGCCACGCGCGGACACCGTAGATGCTGTTCGCCGCCATGATCGTCAAGACGATCAGGATGCCAAACACCCGGCGTCGAACGTGCGCGGTCTCGACGGCCGTGGCGAAGGCCTCGGCCACCTGGAACAATGCAAGGGAAAGCACGACGAAGAAGCCCGGCATCACGATTGTGATATAGCGGTTGCTGCCGCCCCAGTACTCCCATGCGTCTCCGCCAACGTAGACGCTGTAGAGCATCTGCACCACGGCCATCCAGAGCAGCAACGCACGGCGCCGCTCCCGGCCGACGAGCAGCAGAAACGGCAGCGCGAACAAGAGCACGTTGAACTTCCAGATGAATTCGGCCAGCACGAACACGCCACGGGTAATCCGCAGGCCAACCGGATAGCCGGTCATCTTCAGGTAGTAAGTATTGGGCACGATCTGGCCGAAGTACCACAGCCGGAACGCCGTCTGAAGCCCGCCGAAGACCACGAGCGCCGCCGTTCCCCACGCGAGATGCCTGTAGCGCCGGACAGGATCGGTGACGACGTGATAGAGGAGCAGACCGGCGAGCGGCACCGCCATGTCAGGCCGGACGAGCGTGCTGGCGCCAAGCAGAACGTACGGCGACGCGCGGAACCGCCCGTCGTCCATCGATCGCAGCGCGTGATTCAGACTGACGCTGACCATCACGACGAGCACACTCACCTCCATCCCCTGGAGGCTCCAGCTGTTCAGCGGCAGGTAGGAAGCGGTGATCGCAACCGCGCCGAGCGCCACCGCTGCGGACCCGCGGGAGACGCGGAGCGCGATCTCGCGGACGACGAACAGATTCGCCGCCAGCAGCACCGCGGCCGTCGCCTGGACGAGGAGGCTCGTCTTGGAGGGCGGAAGCGGCAGCAGATGGATCGCCGCCATGTACAGCACCCAGGCGGGGTTCGTGTATCCCTCGACCGGCGGGGTACCGGGATTCCAGGCCAGTCCGTATCCATGCGCCAGGTGCCGCGCGTACCGCATCGAGATCATCGCGTCGTCGAAAAGCGAGAAGTATCGCTCGCCGGCCACGACGAAGCTGGTGCGGTAGATGAAGGCCGCCGCGTAGAGGAGAAACAAGGCAACGATCGCGCGGAATGCGAGGTCAGGGACCCGACGATCGCTCGACTCTGACGAGTTCATCGCGATGGATCGATCTGTGTGGCGCCGAGGTGCTGGCGAGCCATGCGGCACGTCGCGACGCCTCATGCGCGTGCCACCGCACAGCAAGTGTCAACCCCAGCCGTTGCGCTGATGCAAGACCTCGCCAATCGGTAAGCAGGATCCTGGCCGAACCGCCCAGCGCGGATCTGGAGGCTGGTCGGCAGGGCGGGCGAGCATCAGCGCGCCGGAGCGTGCTCGTGCTCGTGCTGCTCGGGCGTGTGCTC
>JBBWZJ010000340.1:0-25794 GCA_039648985.1 Acidobacteriota bacterium
GAACACGCCAATCAACACCGGCAACGAATCAGAAGGCCTGCTGGTTCTGAAAGACGGCAACTGGGTCGTGCTCCGCGTCCCGTATCCGACCGGCTACTACACCAAATGGATGGACGGCCGCATCGACAACGCGGACGCCGGGTGGAAAGGGCGGGGGCTCTGGAGTACCGTGAGCACGCGCGCGCCGTTCCACATGGAGACCGGCAAGGGGACGACGAGCAAGGTGATCAAGTTCCAGCTGCGTCCCGACCCGCTCGCGAAATGAGAACGCGGTATTCGTTCGTCCTTCCAGCCGCTCTTGCGCTCGTGTCGCTTGCCGCTGCCGAGCGGTCGACGACGCTGCGTCCGGATCTCCGGAGCGCCCGCGGCATCACCAACTGGACCCTCGACGGAACCGGAACCTGGGACGTCGCTGATGGAACCCTGCGCCTCACGGGCGCCGGCACACCGGGCGGGCCGATCCGCCGTCCCGCCGCGCTCGCCATCCTCAAGTCCGCGCCGCTGACCAGGCTCACGCTCGAGGCGGAGATCAAATCGACAGCGCCGGTGGGTCTGCCGGTGCGCGATGTGGAACTGGTTTTCGGATACGAATCGCCGTCCCGCTTTTACTACGTGCACCTGGCCGGGATCACCAACGCCGTGCACAACGGGATTTTCCTGGTCGCCGATGCGGATCGGCGCAGGCTCGATCAGCCGGACAGCGTGCCGCAGATGAAGGACCAGGCCTGGCACCACGTTCGGCTCGAACGCGATCCAGCGAACGGCCGCATCGAGATCTACATGGACGGTTCGAGCGCGCCGGTTCTCAAGGCCACGGATACGACAATCACCGCCGGTCGGGTTGGATTTGGTTCCTTCGACGAAACCGGAGAGTTCCGCAAGATCACCGTGACGGGCGTCACGCGGTGAGTACCAGCTGTCAGCTATCAGCCATCAGCCATCAGCTGTCAGCTTTCAGGTATCAGCATCAGCCCGTGCGAGCCTCTGCGCGGCAGGCCAGAATCGCCGATACCCAACCCGGATCCCGGATCCCGGATCCCGGATCCCGGATCCCCCCTTCCGCCCCCATCACGTACGCACCACGCCCGGCCGGGGCGTGATCGACCAGTCGGACGGCACGTCGATGTAGGACCCGTCGAGCGCTGTCACTGAAGGGCAGCCGAGCAGCTTGATGGTCCGCATCACGTCCGCCTGCAGGATCTCGATCGCCCGGGCCACTCCGGCGCCACCCGCGGCGCCGAGCCCGTACGCGTAGGCGCGGCCGATGAGGACCGCTCGCGCGCCGAGACAGAGCGCCTTGACAATGTCGCTGCCGCGGCGGATCCCGCCGTCGAGCAGCACTTCGACCTGGCCGTTCACGGCCGCCACGACCTCGGGCAGTACGCGCAGCGTTCCGTGCACGCTGTCGAGCTGTCGACCTCCGTGGTTCGACACGACGACGGCGTCGGCGCCCGCATCAATCGCCTCCCTCGCATCGTCCCCGCGATGCACCCCTTTGGCGACGATGGGTCCGTTCCAGGCCTCGCGGATCCAGCGCAGGTCGGGCCACGTCACGGTGGAGGACTCGAGCGCGCTCCCCACGTCCGCGTACGGCATCGGGCCCTCGCCGGGGAGCACGACGTTCGGAAAGCTCATCATCCCGCCGTCCCGGAAGAACCCTGTCAGCCAGCGCGGCCGCGCGGCGAATTGCCAGATGAACGGGAGCATCTGCAAGGGATTGCGCGTCACCAGCTCCTTCATGCCGTTCCGCAGATCGCGCTCGCGCAGCCCGGCAACCGGTGTGTCGATGGTGACGACGAGCGCCGAGTAGCCGGCCTTTCGCGCGCGTTCGATCGACGCGAGCGCAACGTCGCGGCCTCCGACCAGGTACAGCTGATACCAGGCGGGCCCTGTGGTCGCGCGGCGGACGTCCTCGAGCAGGCATCCGGAGAGCGTCGAGAGGATGTAGACCGTGCCGGCCGCCCCGGCGGCGTGCGCCGCGACTTCTTCGCCGCGCGGGTAGAACATCCGGGAGCTCCCGACGGGCGCGAGCAGGAAGGGAAGTCCCACCTGGATGCCGAGGACCGTCGTCGCGAGGTTGTACTTGGCGTTTGCGACGGCGCACCGGGGCCGGAACGCGACCTCGTTGTACGCCTGGCAGTTGCGATCGAGAGTGATCTCGCGATCGGCGCCCCCGTCGATGTAGTCGAACACCGCCCGCGGCAGGCGTTTCCGTGCCGCCCTGCGGAGGTCTTCGATGTTGACGATGCGGGGAGGCGCGACGGCGCGTGGAGTGGACATATAAGGGTATCGGAATGGAGCCGGCCAATCCCGGCCCCTGCGAGACTTCGCCATATTATGATGGCCGCGTTCAAATATGACGTGGGCCCCCTGGATCCAGAGCTACGACCCGCTCGGCAGCCCCTGGCTCAGCACCGCGGCAGCGGCTTTTCCGATCGTGCTGCTGCTCGTGGCCCTGGCGGTGTTCGAGTGGCGGGCGCACATGGCCGCGCTGGCGGGTCTCGTTGCGGCACTGATCGTGGCGACGGTCATATTCGGGATGCCGCTGCTGACCGCCGGCGCGACCGCTGCGTACGGCGCGGCGTATGGGTTCCTGCCGATCGGCTGGATCATCCTCAACGCCGTCTTCCTCTACAACCTGACCGTCGAGACGGGACAGTTCGAGGTCGTGAAGTCGTCTGTCAGCCGCCTGTCCGCGGATCGCCGCATCCAGGCGTTACTCGTGGCGTTCTCGTTTGGCGCGTTCATCGAGGGGGCGTCCGGCTTCGGAACGCCGGTCGCGATCTGCTCCGCGCTGCTCATCGGCCTTGGTTTCACGCCCCTCTACGCGGCCGGGCTGTCGCTCATCGCGAACACCGCGCCGGTGGCGTTCGGCGCGATCGGGACGCCAATCCTCACGCTCGCGGCCGTCACCGGCATCCCGGCCCACACGATCGGCGTCATGGCGGGCCGGCAGCTCCCCTTCGTTTCGCTGCTCGTGCCCGCGTGGCTCGTCGTCACGATGAGTGGATGGCGCGGCTTGCGCGGCGTGTGGCCCGCCGTGCTCGTGTGCGGCGGGACGTTCGCCTGCGTCCAGTTCGCCTGGAGCAATTTCGTCGGCGTCGAGCTCGTGGACATCGTCGGCGGGCTAGCGTCGATTGCGGCGCTCGCGCTCTTTTCGCGCATTTGGCGGCCGAGAGACGTGTGGGACTTTCCCGTGGAGCATCGCACGGCGCTGCCCGCAGCGACACGCGGCGCTGAAGTCGCGCATGCGGGCCAGGTGGTCCAGGCCGGACGCGCCATGTCGCCCGCGCAGGCGCCCGGTGCAGTTCTTCGGGCCTGGATGCCGTGGCTCTTCCTGAGCGTGGCGGTGATCCTCTGGGGGCTGACGCCAGTCAAGGTTCTCCTCAACGGCGGCCCTGGAGCGCTGGCGGCGTATCGCCAGGGCGGCACACCGCGGACGAGCGCAGTGCTCTCCCCGGCGTGGGAGGTTCCGCTCCTCCATCGCGCCGTGTTTCGCGATTATCCGGTGGTGCCGGCCCGAGTGGACCGCGGCCGCGTCGGCGATCCGGCGTATCGAAACGCGCGAGCGGAGGCCGCTGTGTTCACGCTCAACTGGGCGTCCGCGACAGGCACGGCGATCCTGCTCGCGGCGATCGCCACCTCGTTATATCTGCGGATCTCTGTCGAACAGCTGATTCGCGTCGGCTGGCTGACTGCACGGCGGATGCGGTCATCGCTCGCCACCATCATGCTGATGCTGGCACTCGGGTTCGTGACGCGCTACGGGGGGACGGACGCCACGCTCGGCCTCGCGTTCACGAAGACCGGAGTTCTCTATCCGTTCTTCGCCGCGCTTCTCGGGTGGCTTGGCGTGGCGCTGACCGGCTCCGACACGAGCTCGAACGTGCTGTTCGGCAGCCTGCAGAAGATCACCGCGCAGCAGCTCGGGTTCAACCCGGTGCTCATCACCACTGCCAACAGCACCGGAGGTGTCATGGGCAAGATGATCGACGCCCAGAGCATCGTCGTTGCGACCGCGTCGACGGGGCAGATGGGACAGGAAGGACGCATTCTCCGCTTCGTGTTCTGGCACAGCGTGGCCCTCGTCGTCATCATGGGGACGATCGTGATGCTCCAGGCGTACGCGCTGCAGTGGATGGTGCCGGCGCTGCCGTGAACGGCGGGAGCCGCGTCAGAAGCTGAAACCCGTCCCGATGTTGACGCGCGTCCCGGCGTCCACGCCGTGTGCCACATACAGGTTGATGTGCACGAACGGCGCCATCACGAACAGCCCCGCGCCTGCACCGCGATGCCACGCCACGTCGCCGAGGCTCGTGCCGTAGTCTGCTGCCCGGGCAGCATCGACAAAGACCGTGATCCCGAGCTTCGCCCCGTGGACGACGGAGGTGAGCGGGGCGCGCCATTCGCCGGAGGTGATCACCATGTGATCGCCATCGAATGCGCCGGCGCGGAACCCCCGCAGGTTGGAAGCGCCGCCGAGCAGGAGACGCTCGTAAGGGGGCAGGGCGGCATCGGCGCCGAAGTACTGGACGCGGCCGGCCAGCACGTGCTGCCGGAACACGCGCAGGTAGCCGCGCGCGTCGGCTGTGTGGCGATGAATGGCCTGCAGACCGGAGACGTGAAGGTCCGACCACCCCACGCCGAGCACGACGGCATTTGCGGGGAAAGCCGGGTCGCTCCGCGTATCGAACGCCACGTCCCCACCGGCGCTCCAAAGACCGTCCGCGAGCGGCCCGAAGCGCACGGAGCTGCGTGACACGTCGGCCCCGGCGCGGAGCACCCGCGCAAAGAGACGCTCCCCCCGGGCTTTCAGCTCGACGGGGCGATCGTCGATGTTGAAGTGGGGGTTCTCGCGACTCGAGATCCCCACGCTGCCAAGTACGCGTGTGAGCGGACCCGACTTGAACGGCTGTTCGAATTCAAGTGCGGCGCGTTTCGTGCCGCCCCAGGTGAGCGGAACGGAGAAGCGTTCCCCTTCGCCGAGGACGTTGACCGTGCTCACGCGCCCGCCGTACGTGAGCCCGTATCCGTCGGCATAGTTGAGGATCGGAAAGAACATCAGGCGGCTCGTGAACCGCCGCCACGGGGGAGGCGCCTCCCCCCCGGGACCGCTGCTGCCGACACCCGGCCGCTCGTGCACGACGAGCACGATCGCGACGTCGGTCGGATCCTCCAGCGAGCGATAGCGCTTCCGGACCTCCACCGATTCGAAGCGGCCGCTCGCCTTCAGCCGCTGCTCGATCTCTTTTTCCGCCGCAGGCGACACAGGATCGCCAACCGCCACTCCGGCCAGCTTCAGCACCGCGTCGTCGCTCAGGGTCGCGTTCCCGTGGACCCGCACTTCGCGAATCGTCTCGACCGGCTGTTCCTCGTCGACAAAGGGCCCGTGCTCCGGCACCCCTTGCACCCCTGGCACCCCTGGCACCCTTGGCACCCCTGGCACCCCTTGCACCCCTGGCCTCCGCGGCACCCTTAACCCCGCTTCCCCCTTGGGAACCTTGATCGTCGTCTTGATGTCGGCTTCGCGGTAGTTGGTGAAGCCGCGGTCGTAGGTTGCTTCAAACGAACCCGTGGCCAGTGTGAAGCCGGCGTGGATGTTGATCGATCGCGGCAGCCACACGCCGGCGAACGGCTGTCCCATCGTCATGGACGCGCGGAGGTCGTCGATGCGGACGAGCCATGCGCCCGGCAGGAAGTCGAGCCAGACATTGTCGAACGTGTACTTCACGATCTGGTGTTCCGCCGGGTCCACCCACAGCGTGACGAGCGCCGTTTTGTTCATCTTCCGTTCGATGTCCTGCTCCGCGCGGGCATCGCGCGTCTTCTTCATCTCGCGCGGCCGCTTCTCGTCGTCGTCTTCGTTGAAGAGATGGGTGGGGTAGTACTCGATGCGCAGTACGTCGTGGCCTTCGAGCTTCTCCCGCCCCGCCAGGTAGTAGTTGCCCGGCTCGAACTTGAAGTCCATGAAGTACGCCTCGGAGACGAAGCGGGGCTCCGACGCGGCGAGCCCGCCGCCGCTGACCTGCAGGCCGTCGGGGCCGAGCGTGACTTCGTTCTTCTCGGGCTCGTGGCGCGCGTGCCGTTCCTGGCGTGCCTGCTCGCGTTTGATCCAGTCCTCCTCGTACTGCCGGCGGGCTGCCTCGCCGACCGCGACGCCGTCGAAGCGGACGGGGCTGCGCACGTGCATGCCGTCGCGCGCATACCAGGTGAACTCGCGCTTCATGCGGTGCAGGGGCGCCCGGCCCGGTCCGAGCACCTCGAACGACTCGGCCTCGTCGAGCACGTACTGGTTCAGGAGCGTGCGGTTGGCATCGCGGCGCGCCAGCACCTGCTCCATGAACGCGTCGAGACCGTTCGGAGACTTTGCGGCGGGCGACGGGGCGGCAGGCGCCTGCGCATGCGCAGGCAGGGCTGTGGCGATTGTGAACAGCGCGACGAGGATTGTCGCGCCGGATGCTGGACGATGCACGTGGCCTCCGGGCGGGCTGGCAACCGGGTTAGACGGTCACCGGCGATCCGCGGTTCCGTTCAACTCTACTGCGATACGATTCACCCCGTGTTGACGTCGCGCATGCAGCGGGCGCTTCCCGTCGTGCTGGCGCTGCTCGTCACGGCTTATGGCGGGCTGGTCCGCCTCGATGCCGTGGTGGAGCGGTATGGACCCGTGGATCATCCGGCGTGGGCGCGCGTCCTGACGCACGCCGCGCCCCGATGGGCGGCGGTGATCAAACCCGCGGCCCACCGCTGGGACCGCGTGAGCGCCCCGTATCAGGGGGGGGATCCTATCAACTACCTGCGCTTCGCGCGGGAGATGCAGACGTTCTACCAGCCGCACGTGCGCGAGCCGCTGTTCCTGGCCTGGACTCGCGGGTTCCTGTGGCTGCTGTCCGACCAGGACGTGGCCATCAGCTTTGCGTCGGCCGCGAGCTCGACGCTTGCTGTTTTCGCCGTCTACCTGTTGACCGCCGCGGTGGCGTCTCCCGCCGCGGGGGTCGTGGCGGCGCTTCTGCTCGCGGGTGAGTTCGATCTCATTACGTGGGGCATGGACGGCTGGCGCGACGATACGTTCAGCGCGACCGTCGCGTTCGCCGCCTGGGCCTTCGTGCGCCTCGTGCGCCAGCCGACATTCCCGCGTGCGCTGGCGGCCGGCCTTACGGCGGGACTCGCCTGCCTCACCCGCATTACGGCGCTGTCGTTCGTCATCCCGGCGCTGCTGCTCCTCGTGGTGGATGCACCGCGGGCCGAACGCCGTGAGCGCCTGCGAATGGCGGCTCTTGCCGCGCTCATCTGCGGCGCTCTCGTCGCGCCGTTTCTCATCAGTTGCGCGATCGCGACGGGCGACCCCTTCTATGCGATCAACTACCACACCAGATATTACCGGTTCGGCGAGGGGCTGCCATCCGACCAGCCGATGAACACGGCGGCGTACTTGTCCGCGAAGATTGGAGGGCATCCGCTGCGGGTCCTGGACACCGTGCTGACGGGTCTCTTCGTGCAGCCGTTCACGACCAGGTTCCACGGGTACGAGGGTTACGCGCCACACATCGGCACTGTCGTCGAATGGTGTGCGGCGGCCGGACTGCTGCTCCTGGCCTTCGTGTCGACCGGCCGGATGCTGATCCTGATCCTCGTGACCTCGCTCGTGCCATACGCATTCACGTGGAACATCTCGGGGGGCGGCGAGTGGCGATTCACCATGCACGCCTACCCGATCTATATCGCGGCGGCGCTCTTCGCGGTCGATCGCGCATGCCGGTTCGTGCTCGCCTGGCGTCGCGATGACGGGCGCGTTGCCATCGCATGGCAGACCGCCGGCGTTCGGGTCGGAGCCGTGGTCCTTGTCGCTGCGACGGCGTGGGTCGGCTACGTGATGCTGCCGTGGTTCGTCGTGCGGGAAAGCGTCGTACGGCAGGAGGACGTCAGTATCGAAGCCGGAACCCGCGACCTGGCGTTCTTCGGGCGCGGCTGGTCAGCCCCGCACACCGACGGCGTTCCCGTGCGTGTGTCGCTCGGCGAGCGTGCCACAGTGCGACTCCCCCTGCCCGTCAGGCGCGACTACGACGT
Organism: Acidobacteriota bacterium; assembly: GCA_039648985.1. Lineage (GTDB taxonomy): Bacteria > Acidobacteriota > Vicinamibacteria > Vicinamibacterales > 2-12-FULL-66-21 > JALZOC01. The sequence goes on from JBBWZJ010000340.1 coordinate 8,068, forward strand.
GGTAGTGCGGCTGGATCCTGTCGCCCCGGAGTTGCAGCGGCGCGCCACGATCCTGCTGAACCGGCAGCTGCTCGGCACGGTCTATCTGCAGTCGGATCCGCTTCGGATGGGGGCCTACCGGCTGCGGTTGCCGCAGGACCGCATCAGGGTCGGCGTGAACGAACTGACGATCGTGCCCGAGACCGTCGTGACCGCCGGGTCCGCAGGGCCCCGGTTCGACTGGCTGGATCCGTCGGCCCGCGCCGGCGTGCGCCTGTGGTACGTCCGCGTGCTCGGGGCTCGTTAGCGTGTGGGCGAGTAACCAGTAACCAGTCCCAGTAACCAGTTCAACTGGCAACTGGGAGCAGGCTACTGGCAACTGGCAACTGGCGACTGCTCATGCAGAGGCGACGTCGACCCACGCGTTCGTGTCCGCCGACCGGAGCAGCGCGTCGATGACGCGCAGATTGGCCACCGAATCCTCGAGGGGATACGGCGCGGCGCTGCCGCGGCGAACTGCGTGGGCGAAGAGGTCGCCCTGGATCGTGTACTGATCGCACACCTCCACCTCGATGACCTCCCGCGCAGGGCCTCCCTCAGGCGTGCGGTGTTCGACGAACAGGCGCGACGGACGATCCGGCGGGGCGTTGAAGGGAATCTCGATCTCGAGGCGCCCGACGGTTCCGGCCAGGGTGACGTTCTGTCCCGCGGCGAGCTGCGTGCCGCAGGTGCCGATCGCCTGTCCGCTCGGGAAGTCGAGCATCAGCGACGTCAGTCGATCGACGTCGAATGCCGGGTCCCGTTCGATGAGCGCACAGACGCGCCGCGGCTCCTGCTGGAACATCATCCGCGCCGTGTTGACGAGATAACAGCCGATGTCGAGGAGCGCGCCCCCGCCGTACGCGCGGACGTTCCGGACGTTCGCCGGGTCGTCGTTGAAGTAGCTGAAGGTCCCCGTGACCGATCGCAGCGGCCCGAGCCGGCCGGACCGGACGATCGCGGCAGCGCGCAGCCACTGCGGGTGCGTGCGCACCATGAACGCTTCTTCGATGAGCATGCCCGTCCGATCCCGGATCTCGATGAGCTGAGCCGCCTCGCCGGCGGTCAGTGCGATCGGCTTTTCGCAGAGCACGTGCTTGCCGGCTTCCGCAGCCCGGATTGTCCACGGCACGTGCAGGTGGTTCGGCAGCGGAATGTAGACGGCGTCGATGTCGCGGTCCGCCAGCAGTTCCTCGTAGGACGCGTACGCCTTGGGGATACCCAGGGCGGCTGCGGCGCGTCTCGCGCGCGCGCCGTCCCGGGAAGCGATCGCGTCCACGCGCGTCCATGCGCCTTTCTGCATCGCGGGGATCACCTTGTTCGTCGCGATGCGTGCGACGCCGAGGACGCCCCACCGGAGCTTCTCGTCCCCGAGGTCCGCCGCCAACGTAGCCATCCCTTTCCCTCGAGTGCGGGCGGCGCGCGCATGCGCCGCACGACGACAGTCATAAGCACCGCTTATGGGGCGCCCCATCTGCCCCACGCGGTTTTCACGGCGAAAAAGCCGCCGGCCTGGCGAGATTATGGTGCGAATGCGGCGGATTTCAATCAAATCCCGTTGACGCCTCTGAGGCCCGCCAGCTATACTGCGCGATAATCGTGGTGAGCACCATTACGCGGACCATCTGCCGAAAGCGGGTCAAACGACTCGAGGCGGTGGTGTGTGTGCGCCGAACGTAGCAGGATCTACAGGACGACTCACAGCCACCCGTCGGCCCTCAACAGGGCGGCGGGTTTTTTTTTGACAGCAGGTGTTTGATTTACGGGGCGGAGCATCATGCAAGTGAAGCGTATCGACGTTGGAATTCTTGGCGCCACCGGAATGGTCGGGCAGCAGTTCATCAAGCAGCTTGCCGCGCACCCCTGGTTCAATCCGGTGTGGCTTGGCGCGAGCGAGCGATCCGAGGGCAAACCGTACGCCGACGCCGCGACCTGGCGGCTCTCGTCCCAGATGCCCGATGCGCTGCGCGCGATGCGTGTGCACGCGTGCACGCCGGGCCATGCGCCCCTGCTGATGTTCTCGGCCCTCGACGCGGCAGCGGCCAAGGACATCGAGCCGGCATTCGCGAAGGCCGGGCACATCGTGATCAGCAACGCCCGCAGCTACCGGATGGATCCCCTGGTGCCGCTCCTGATTCCCGAAGTCAACGCCGATCACCTCGCGCTGCTGCCCGCGCAGCGCCGCGAGCGCGGCTGGCGCGGCGCCATCATCACCAATCCGAACTGCTCGACGGTGGTCCTGTCGATGGCCCTCGCCCCGCTCCGGCAGTTCGGCCTCCGATCGGTCATGGTGACGACGATGCAGGCGGTATCGGGCGCGGGCTACCCGGGCGTGCCGTCCCTCGACATCATGGGCAACGTCGTGCCGGCGATCTCCGGCGAAGAAGAAAAGATGGAAAGCGAAACCCAGAAGATTCTGGGGACACTCGAGGGACACGGCGTCACCCCGCACCCGGTGGTCGTCAGCGCGCAGACGACGCGTGTCGCGGTGGTGGACGGCCACACCGAGAGCATCTCGGTCCGTCTGGACGCGAAGCCGAGCGTCGAAGACGTCATCGAGGCCATGCGATCGTTTCGCGGCCGCCCGCAGGAGCTCGGGCTGCCGCTCGCGCCGCCCGCGCCGGTCGTCTGGCTGGAGGCCCCCGACCGGCCGCAGCCCAGGCTCGACGCCGAGCGCGACGGCGGCATGACGGTCACCGTCGGCCGCGTGCGCCGCTGCCCGGTCCTGGACATCAAGTTCATTGCGCTCGGCCACAACACCATTCGGGGTGCCGCCGGCGCCGCCGTGCTGAACGCCGAGCTGCTTCAGGCCGAAGGCCTGCTTCAGGGCGATTGATCATGGCGCTGGCCGGTCCGATCGTCATGAAGTTCGGCGGCACGTCGGTCGCCGACGCCGAAGCCATTGCCCGCGTGGTCGGGATCGTGAAAGGCGCGCGCGAGGCGTCCGGGTTGCCGCCGGTCGTCATCGTCTCGGCCATGAGCGGGGTGACGGACCGTCTGCTCGAGCTCACCCAGGCGGCCGAACGGCGCCGGGACGCGCACGTGCTCAACGGCGTCGCCGATCTGTCCCGCCGCCACTTCGAGGCGGTCGAGCGGCTGCTGCCGCCTGAATTCGCGAGCGGCGTGCTCGCCGAGATCGCCGCGCAGCTCGACGATCTGCGTGCGCTGCTGAAGGCCACCGGGATCCTGCGCGCGGCGTCGCCGAGCGCGCACGACGCGATCGTCTGCACGGGTGAATTGATGAACAGCCGCATCCTCGCGGCGGCGCTCGAGCACGCGGGGGTCCCGACCGCCTGGGTGGACGCGCGGCGGACGATCGTGACCGATGGCGCCCACACCGCTGCCGGACCGCTCGCGCCCGAGACGCGCGAAGCGGTCGCGCGCGAGATCGTGCCGCGCGTCGCGGAGGGGCGCGTGCCGGTGCTCGGGGGGTTCGTCGGCGCCACGATCCAGGGAGTGACGACGACGCTCGGACGCGGCGGATCGGACTACTCGGCGGCCATCGTCGGGGCCGCGCTCGACGCGCGTGAGATCCAGATCTGGACGGACGTGGACGGGATGCTCACGGCGGACCCTCGCGTCGTCGCCAATCCGCACGTCGTGCCGCACCTCTCGTTCGGCGAGGCCTCCGAGCTTGCGTACTTCGGCGCCAAGGTGCTCCATCCGAGCACGATCCTGCCCGCCGTCGCGAAGGACATTCCCGTCCGGATTCTGAACAGCCGGCGGCAGGACGCGACAGGCACCACGATCACCGCCGAACCGCCGCGCGCCGACCGGCCGCTCGCCGCCGTCGCCTGCAAGCGCCACGTCACGATGGTGGAGATCACGTCCACGCGCATGCTGATGGCGCACGGATTCCTGCGCCGCGTGTTCGAGATCTTCGAGCGGTATCGCACGGCCGTCGACGTCGTGACGACGTCCGAGGTCAGCGTGTCGGTGACCGTGGACGACGACCGCGGGCTCGCGGAGATCGTCAACGCCCTGCGCGAGTTCGCGGAGGTCACCGTCGAAGCGGATCTCGCGATTCTGTGCGCCGTGGGCGACAATCTGCGCTCGGATCCGCGGATCGCGGCGCGAGTCATCGGCGCTCTCGAGGGATTTCGGGTGCGGATGGTGTCGCAGGCGGCCTCGCGCCGGAACGTCACCATCGTCCTGAGCGATACCGATCTCGCCGCCGCGATGGCGCAGCTGCACGACGAATTCTTCCAGGAGGCCGGGGTCAGGAGCTCCTGACGGGACGATGCGCCTCTTACTGCTTGGCTACGGCCGCATGGGAAGAATCGTGGACGACTTGAGCCCGGAGTACGGGATGCAGGTGGTCGGACGGGTGGATCCCGTCCACGGTGAGCCGCTCGATACATGGCCGGACGCCGACGTCGCCATCGATTTCTCGGTGGCCAGCGCCGTCCCCGACAACGTGCGGCGTCTGGCGGCGCACGGCATCAGCGTCGTCATCGGCACGACCGGGTGGGCCGCGCAGGAAGCCGAGGTGCGGCGCGACGCGGCGGCAGGTGGCATCGGCGTTGTCGCGGCGGCGAACTTCGCGCTCGGGGTGAACCTGTTCCTGGCGCTCGCCGAACGTGCGGCCGAGCTCATGGCGCCGCACGCAGCGTTCGGAGGGTGGATCCACGAGGCGCACCACGCCGCCAAGCGCGACGCGCCCTCGGGCACCGCGCTGACGCTCGAGGCCGCAATGCGAAACCGCGGCTACGATCGGCCCCTCGATGTATCCTCCACCCGAGCGGGATTCATCCCGGGGACCCACACGCTCGGGTTCGATGCGGTCTCGGAGACGATCACGCTGACGCACACCGCACGGGATCGCTCCGGCTTCGCCCGCGGCGCCCTGCAGGCGGCGCGTTGGGTCCACGGGCGCAACGGGTGGTTCACCATGCGGGACGTTCTCGGGATTTAGGTCGAGTGCATTCAGGATCGCGGGTTCGGCTCAGACCTCGAACTGTGACTGTGACTGAGAATTGGGCGCTGCGAGCTACGAACTGAGAGCTGAGAGCTGAAAGCTGAGAAAGGAGCGACGTAGATGAGGGACGCGTTTACGGGATGCGGTACGGCGCTCGTCACGCCGTTCACGCGCAGCGGCGAGCTGGACGAAGCTGGCGTGCGCCGGCTCGCGAAGCGGCAGATCGACGCCGGCATCCACTTCCTCGTGCCGTGCGGCACGACGGGCGAAACGCCCACACTCACGCCGCGGGAGCGCGTGCGCGTCGTCGAGCTCGTCGTCGCCGAAGCAAAGGGCAAGGTGCCGGTCCTCGCGGGCGCCGGCGGCTACAACACGCACGAGGTGATCGAGACGGCGCTCGAAATGGCCCGCGCCGGGGCGGACGGGATCCTGTCGGTGGCGCCGTACTACAACAAGCCCACTCAGGAAGGCCTGTTTCAGCATTACCAGGCCATCGCGGCTGCCGTGCCGCTCCCGATCATTCTGTACAACGTGCCGGCACGGACGGGGTGCAACGTGGAGGTCGGCACGGTCACGCGCCTCGCCCAGATTCCCAACATCATCGGCGTCAAGGAAGCCTCCGGCAACGTGACGCAGATGTGCGAGCTCTGCCGCGCCGTGCCTGGCGATTTTCTCGTGCTCTCCGGCGATGATGCCCTGACGCTCCCGGTCATGTCGATCGGAGGCCGCGGCATCGTGTCGGTCGCGTCGAACCAAATGCCAGCCGAGATGGTGCGGATGGTCGAGCTCGCCGAGGCGGGAGATTTCGTCGGGGCGAGAAGGGTCCATCACGATCTGCTGCCGCTGATGCAGATCAACTTCGTCGAGTCGAGCCCGATTCCGGTGAAGGCGGCGATGGCGATGATGGGGCTCCTCGAGGAGGTCTATCGCCTGCCGCTCGTTCCGCCCAGTCCCGCATCGCGTGAGCGGATCGGCAGAGTGCTGCGCGAAGCGGGGTTGCCTGTCGGCGGCGCCGCCGTCCGCGCCTGACGCACCGGTCCGGTGGCACCCGCATGAGTACGCTCGCGACCGAAGTCACCGAGTTGTTCGCCGCAGGGGCGACCGCGGATCGCAACAGGGTGCGGGACGTCTTTGCCAGGCTGCGCGCGGACCTGTCGGCGGGAGAAGCGCGCGCCGCCGAACCGGACCCGTCGACGCCGTCCGGCTGGCGGGTGAACACCTGGGTGAAGCAGGGGATCCTGCTCGGATTCCGGTTTGGCGACGTCGTCGACGTCTCGGCCGATCATGGCCGCTGGCCATTTGCCGACAAGGACACGCTCCCGTTGCGGCGCCTCGATCCGGGCGCCGGCGTTCGCATCGTCCCCGGCGGATCCACCGTCCGGGACGGCGCCTTCCTCGGCCGGGCCGTCGTCTGCATGCCGCCGATGTACATCAACATCGGCGCCTATGTCGGCGACGAAACGCTCATCGATTCGCACGCGCTCGTTGGATCCTGCGCGCAGATCGGCCGGCGCGTGCACATCAGCGCCGCGGCGCAAATCGGCGGCGTGCTCGAGCCTGTGGGCGCGCTCCCCGTCGTGATTGAAGACGATGTCCTCGTCGGCGGGAACTGCGGAGTGTACGAGGGGGCCATCGTCAAGCGACGCGCCGTGCTGGCGTCCGGCACCATCCTCACCGCCTCCACCCCCATTTACGATCTGCCGAACAACCGCATCATCACAGCAGCCGGCGGTCCCTTGATCGTCCCCGAAGGAGCCGTGGTCGTGCCTGGCACACGCCCGGTCACGAGCGGGCCAGGGCTCGCCTGGGGGCTCGCCGTCGCCACGCCCATCATCGTCAAGTACCGCGACGACAAGACCGACCTCCGCACGGCGCTCGAAGACTGGATCCGCTGAACGGCGACGCGGGTTCCGTCAGCCGGGTGACCCGGGACAAAAGTATGACATTGCCGTTCGACCCCATCGCTTTCGCGCGGGCGCTCATTGATATCGATTCGACGACAGGCCGCGAGGCCGAGGCGGGCCGGTGGCTGGCGCGTGAGCTTCGCGCGCTCGGATACCACGTCGTCGAGCAGGCGATCGCGCGGGGCTGCGCGAACGTGATCGCGACGCTTGACCCGCCGCTCGTCGTGCTGTCGACGCACTACGACTGCGTGCCGCCGTTTTTTCCGAGCCGTGTCGAGAATGGCCGCTTGTACGGGCGCGGTGCCTGCGACGCGAAGGGCATCCTCGCGGCCCAGGTCGCTGCGGCCGAACGGCTGCGGGCATCGGGTGAACGTCGTGTCGGCCTGCTGTTCGTCGTCGGCGAGGAGCGCGGGAGCGACGGTGCGGTTGCGGCAAACGCGACGCCTCCGGGGTCACGGTTCCTGATCAACGGCGAGCCGACAGACAATCGTCTGGGGGCCGCGACGCGAGGTGTGTTGCGGCTCCGCCTGCGAGCCGCGGGGCGCGCCGCTCACTCGGCTGTCCCCGAGCAGGGAGAGTCGGCGATTGACAAGCTCATCGACGCGCTGGTGCTGCTTCGGTCGCTCCCGCTGCCGGCCACCAGCGATCTCGGGACGACGTACTACAGTGTCGGGCTCATCGAGGGCGGCGTGGCGCCGAACGTCATTTCACCGAGTGCGTCCGCCGAGGTCCTCTTCCGCACCGTGGGTCCGCCCGACGCCATCCTCGACGCCATCCGGCCGCTTCAGGCATTCGTGACGTCTGAAGAGATATTGCGGGTACCGCTCGTGCGCTTGCGGACCATCCCGGGATTCGACACGGCGGTGTTCGCGTTCACCACCGACGTGCCCTTTCTCCCGGCCTGGGGTGTGCCGCTGCTGTTTGGTCCCGGGTCCATCCTCGTGGCGCATACGGCCGACGAGCACCTCGAGATCGACGAGCTGAACCGCGCGATCGACGCCTACGCGCGGCTGGCGACTGCCTGTCTGGCGCCGACGCCGTAGCCCGAGCCGGGTAAACACAACCCGCGTCGTCGCCGTAACCAACTGAACCGTCGCGAACTGCGAAGGCCACCGGGCCGACGGCGGTACAATCATCGCGGAGGCCGAAGGCGCGCCCAGCCGCCGGAGTGACCTTGGATTCGTTGTTCCGCTTTCTGTTCGGCTACCGCCCGGTGATTTTCCATCAGGGGGAGTTCCGCCTGGCTCCCTCGACCGGGTCGTACGTCGCGGCGGCCATCGCGCTCGTGGCGATTGCGGTGACCGTCCTCACGTACCGGCGGGTCGCCACGTCTGGACGAGTACATGACCGCATCGTCCTGACGGTCCTGCGCATCGCCACGCTCAGTTTGGTGCTGTTCTGCCTCTTCCGGCCGATTCTCGTGGTGAAGGCCGCGGTTCCGCAGCAGAACTTTCTGGCAGTCCTCATCGACGACTCCCGCAGCATGCAGATCGCGGACTGGGGGACCCAGCCGCGGGGCGCGTTCGTCCGCGAGACGTTCGGGAAGGATGCGGCGCTGATGAAAGCGCTGTCCGAGCGCTTCGTCCTGCGCACGTTCCGGTTTTCCGCGACCGCCGGCCGTCTTCCGTCGACTGATGACCTGACGTTCGGCGGCGTGCAGACGCGGCTCGGCGCCGCACTCGATGGCGCCCGCCAGGAGCTCGCCGGACTCCCCCTCGCGGGGATGGTCCTCGTCACTGACGGCGCGGATACGACGGACACGTCGCTGTCGGATGCGCTGCTGGGGTTGAAAGCGGCAGCGGTGCCGGTCTTCACCGTGGGAGTGGGGCGGGATCGGCTCGCGCGCGATGTGCAGGTCGATCGGGTGTCCACGCCCCGGACGGCCCTCCTCGGCACTTCGCTCGTCATTGATGCCGTCGTGACCCAGACGGGATACGCCGGGCAGACCGTCTCGCTCGACGTCGAGGACGAGGGGCGGATCGTCGGCTCGCAGGAAGTGAAGCTTCCCGCCGACGGCGAGCCCGCCGCGGTGCGCGTCAGGTTCACCGCTACCGATGCGGGGCCGCGTGTCTTCAAATTTCGGATCGCGCCGCGGCCGGGTGAGCTCGTGACGCAGAACAACGTGCGCGACGCGCTCATCGACGTGGCGGACCGGCGCGAGCAGATCTTGTACTACGAGGGGGAGCCGCGGTCGGAGATGGCGTTCCTGAACCGTGCGGTGCACGAGGACAAGAACCTGTCTGTCGTTACGCTGCAACGGACCGCCGACAACAAGTATCAGCGGTTCCTCGAGGTGGACAATCCCGACCAGCTCGCCGCCGGGTTCCCGAAAACGCGCGAGGAACTGTTCGCCTACCGCGGCGTGATGCTCGGCAGTGTCGAAGCCGGGGCGTTCACGGGCGATCAGCTCCGGATGATCGGCGAGTTCGTCGAGCGTCGCGGCGGCGGACTTCTCGTGCTGGGCGGAGCGCGATCGTTCGCCGAGGGGGGATACGCCGGAACCCCGGTCGCCGACGCGCTGCCGGTGACGCTCGAGCGCGCGGCTCGCGTGGCCGAACCCCTTCCAGTCGCCCGCCTTCACGTGAAGCCGACGCGCGCCGGCGAGGCGCACGGCGTCACGCAGATTGCGCCAACCGAAGCCGCGTCCGTGGCCCGCTGGAAGGACATGCCGATCCTGACGAGCGTCAACCCGATCACGGCGGTCAAACCGGGTGCGACGGTCCTGCTGACCGGCACGGACGGGCGGAAGGAACAGGTGGTGCTCGCGTGGCAGCGCTACGGCCGCGGCAAGGCGCTGGCCTTCCCGGTCCAGGATTCGTGGCACTGGCAGATGGACGTGAAGATGAGCCTCGAGGACCAGACGCACGAGAACTACTGGCGCCAGCTTCTGCGATGGCTCGTGGATGGTGTGCCGGGCCCCGTGGACGTCCACACGCTCGCCGATCGCATCGAGCCCGGCGAGCAGGCGACGCTCGTCGCGGACGTGGTGGACGGCACCTTCGTCGAAGTGAACGATGCCCGTGTCGTCGCGAAGGTGACCGGTCCGAAAGGGGAGAGCAGCGAGGTCCCGATGCAGTGGACGGGCGAGCGGAACGGGCAATACCGGGCCACGTTTCCGACCACGGCTCCCGGCATGTACTCGGCGCAGGTGGACGCCTCGCGCGCGGGAAAGTCGCTCGGCACGGGGCGGACCGATGTTCGCGTGGCGCCCGGCGACGCCGAGTATTTCGACGCGACGATGCACGCGCAGCGGCTGCAGCGGATCGCGGAGGACACGGGCGGGCGGTTCTATACGCCCGAGACGATCGCCGCGATGCCGGAAGACCTGCGCTACACCGGGCGCGGCGTGACGACGATTGAGGAGCGCGAGCTCTGGCACATGCCGATCGTGCTGATGCTGTTTCTCGGTCTTCTCTGCGCGGAATGGGGCTACCGCCGCGCCGTCGGGCTCGCCTGACCGTGACGCGCGTCAGGGCAAGTGTGTTGAAACCGAAGTGACGATGTTCCAGAGCCTGCTACGAGCCGTCGTGTTCTCATCGGCGCTGTTCGCCGCGGCCGGTCCGGTTGGAGCGCAGTCCGTCCACCTGGCCGTGATCGTCGGGCTGTCTGGCGATCCGGATCACGCGAAACTGTTCGAGCGGTGGGCGTCCACGCTCGTCGACGCGGCGTCCGGCCGGATGGGTATCCCGAAGGACCACATCGTGTACCTCACGGAGAAGCCGGAGCAGGACCCGCAGCGCGCGACGGGGAAGTCAACGCAGGCGGAAATCACGCGCGCGTTCGAGGGGCTCGCCCGGAGCGCGAACGAGGACGACATCGTATTCGTGGTGCTTATCGGCCATGGGACGTTCGACGGCCGGATCGCGAAGTTCAACCTGCCGGGGCCGGACATGACGCCGGCCGACTTTGTGCCGCTGCTGAAGAAGCTGAAAGCCAGGCAGGTGGTGTTCGTGAACACGGCCAGTGCGAGCGGGCCGTTCCTGGCCGAGCTGTCGGCTCCGGGACGCACCATTGTGACCGCCACGCGCTCGGGCGCGGAGCGATTCGCAACGCTCTTCGGCGGCTACTTCGTCGACGCGCTGGCCGGCGACGCGGCGGACGCGGACCGGAATCACCGCGTGTCGGTGCTCGAGGCGTTCGATGCCGCGCGGCTTGGCGTGACCCGTGCGTACGAGCAGGCGGGCACGATGCTGACCGAGCACCCGTTGCTCGACGACAGCGGCGACAAGCAGGGCAGCGCGAATCCAAAGCCGGACGGGAGCAACGGCCGGATTGCCGCGATGCTGTCGCTCGGTACGGCGACGTCAGCCGAGGCGCTGCCCCAGGATCCGCACATCCGGGCTCTCTACGAAGAGCGGCGCGACCTCGAGCGGCGCGTCGAGGGCCTCAAGCTGATGAAGACCGGGATGGACCCGGCGCGTTACGCGACGGAGCTCGAACGGCTTCTGACGGATCTCGCGCGCAAGAGCCAGCAGATCAAGGCGGCCGAGGGGAAGCAATGAAGGGGCGGCGCGGCCGGTCTGTCGTGCTCATCGCGACCCTGATCTGCGTCGCGAGTGGTGTCGCTTTCGCCCAGCGCGGACGCGGCCGGAGCCGGCGGCCGGAGTTGAGCGTGCAGGTCCAGGGCAACACCCCGTACGACGGCCGGTTCGTGTTCGTGCGGCTGCGCTACAGCGCGGCGTTCGGGCGGTGGGGCAACTGGATTGGCGACGGCGGCGTGCCGTGGTCCCACGACTACCCGGACGGCGAGGTGCACTTCTCCAAGATTCTCGAGGAGCTGACCCTCCTCAATATCAGGACCGACGGATCGAACATCCTGGCGCTGGACGATCCGGAGCTGTTCAACTATCCGGTCGCGTACATGGCAGAACCGGGCCACTGGGGCGTGACGCCGGCCGAGGCGTCATCGTTCCGGCAGTACCTCCTGAAGGGAGGGTTCGTGATCTTCGACGACTTCCGCGGGCGGGACTGGGACAACCTCCAGGAGCAGATGCGCGTGGTGCTGCCGGAGGCGCGGTGGATGCCGCTCGATGGCACCGCGCGCGTGTTCCACGCCTTCTTCGAAATCCCGCACCCGGAGACGCTCGCGCCGCCGGCGATTTACGGCGGGCAGTTCGTCCCGAGCTACTGGGGCCTCTACGCCGACAACGATCCCGCGAAGCGCCTGATGGCCATCGCCAACGTGAACAACGACATCAGCGAGTACTGGGAGTTCTCCGATACCGGCGTCGCGCCGGTCGATCTCACGAACGATGCGTACAAGTTCGGCGTTAATTACGTCATGTACGCGCTGACGCACTGAAAGCACCCGTGCCGACCCGTTCCCATCTGCTGAGGAGGCCCTTTTGAATTCCGCCGTCACTGACACCATCGATCTCGAATCGCCGGACGACGTCGCGCTGGCTGAGCGGATGAAGTCCGGCCGCGATCGGATCATCTCCGAACTGCGGAAGCTCATCATCGGCCAGGAGGACGTCGTCAACGAGGTGCTGCTCACGCTGTTCGTCGGGGGGAACAGCCTCATCGTCGGCGTGCCCGGTCTGGCGAAGACGCTGCTGATTCATACGCTGGCCCGCGTCCTGGACCTGAAGTTCAACCGCATCCAGTTCACCCCCGATCTGATGCCGTCCGACATCACGGGAACGGACATCATCCAGGAGGACTCGGCCACGGGGCGCCGCCAGATGGTGTTTGCGCCCGGGCCGATTTTCGCGAACATCGTGCTCGCGGACGAGATCAACCGGACCCCGCCCAAGACGCAGTCGGCGCTCCTCGAGGCGATGCAGGAGCATCGCGTCACGATCCAGGGGCGGACCTACAAGCTCGAAGAGCCGTTCTATGTCTTTGCGACGCAGAACCCGATCGAGCTCGAAGGCACGTACCCGCTGCCCGAGGCGCAGCTCGATCGCTTCATGTTCCACATCGTCATCGAGCACCCCCCGGAGGACGAAGAGTTCGAAGTCATCCGGACGACGACGGCGATCGTGGATCCGAAATTCGAGCGCACGGTGACGGGTGAGGATCTGATCGCGTTCCAGCGGCTGGTCCGGCGCGTGCCGGTTGCCGAACCCGTCATGCGCTACGCGCTCAGCCTCGTTCGCGCGAGCCGGCCCAAGTCGCCGACCTGCCCGGATTCGGTGAAGAAGTGGGTGGCATTCGGAGGCAGCGTCCGCGCGGCGCAGTACCTCGTGCTCGGCGCCAAGGCCAGGGCGTTGACGAGCGGGCGCTATCACGTGAGCTTCGACGACATCCGCGCGATGGCGCACCCCGTCCTGCGGCACCGCGTCCTGACGAACTTTCACGCGCAGTCCGAGGCGATCTCGACTGACACGCTGATCGATCGCCTGCTCGAAGCGGTGCCGGTGCCGCGCTCGGGCATGTGATGCGTCGCGTGCGCAGGCGGCGTGGTGACGCGGGTGGCGGCGTCGGGGCGCGGCAGAAACGGAGCGAACGTTGATTGGCTCGGAGAGCACTCCAGGCGCGCGGTTCATCGATCCGGCGGTGCTCGCGCGGATCGGCAACCTCGACCTCGTGGCACGCCACGTCGTCGACGGCTTCATCAACGGCATGCACCGGTCGCCGTACTTCGGCGCATCGGTGGATTTCGCCGAGCATCGCGGCTATGTGGCGGGCGACGACATCCGCCGCGTGGACTGGCGGCTGTACGCGCGGACCGACCGGTTCTACATCAAGGAATACGAGGCCGACACGAACGCGAACTTCTCCGTGATCCTCGACGTGTCGAAGTCGTTGGGATTCGGCAGCCGGGGCGTGACGAAACTGGACTACGCGAAGATGCTCGCGGGCTGCCTCACGTACCTGGTGCACCGGCAGCGCGATCGGGTCGGCCTCATCGCCTTCGATTCGGACATCGTCGCGCACGTGCCCCCGTCGGCGAAGCACATGGACGTCGTGCTGCACACCCTCGATCGGCTCGAGCCCTCGCGGCAGGGAAGCCTTCGCGCGCCGCTGCATAAAATGGCGGAGCACTTCGGCCGCCGCGGGATGCTGGTGCTCATCTCCGATCTGTACGAGGAGCCGGACGCGGTGCTCGAGGCGGTGAGCCCGCTGCGGTTCCGCGGAAACGACATCGTGGTGTTCCACCTGCTGGATCCGGCCGAGATCGATTTCACGTTCGACGCGCCCTCGAGCTTCGAGGACCTCGAGACCGGTGAGCAGATGCCTGTCGTGCCGGATGCCCTGGCGGACCAGTACCGCAGCCTCGTCCGCGCGCATATCGACGGCCTCACCGAGCGCTTCTCGGGCAGCCGGATCGACTACACGCTCGTGAATACGTCCTCACCCCTGGACCATGCGCTCTTCAGCTACCTGAGCTCGCGCGAGCGGCTCACACGAGTGCGGTGATCACACACACGATGGATGCCGCATGTCGTTTCTGACCCCGCTGTTCCTGCTCGGGCTCGCGGGTCTCGCCGTGCCGGTGATCATCCATCTGATCCAGCGCGAGCGGAAGAACGTCGTGCCGTTCCCGTCGCTGATGTTCCTGCAGCGGATTCCCTACCAGTCCGTCCGCCGCCGCCGCGTGCGCAACTGGCCGCTCCTGCTCCTGCGCCTTGCCGCGCTGGCGCTCGTCGTGGCGGCGTTCGCACGTCCGTTCCTCCGGCATCAGGCGCTTGCCGCTGCGGCCTCGGGGGGGGCGCGGGAAGTCGTCGTGCTGGTCGACAGGTCGTACAGCATGGCGTATGGCGACCGCTGGACGCGCGCGACCGCCGCGGCGCGGCGATCCATTGCGTCCATCGGCCAGGCGGACCGCGCGTCACTCGTGTTCTTCGCGTCGGGCGCGGAGGTCGCGCTCCGATCCGCCGCCGATCACGGACGCCTCGATGCGGCGCTGCTCGGACAGAAGCCAGGCTATTCGGCCACGCGGTACGGGCCCGCCTTGAAGCTGGCCGGCAGTCTCGTCAGCGAGTCGTCGCTGCCACGCCGGGAAGTCATCCTCATCTCCGATTTTCAGCGCAGCGGGTGGCAGGGCGCCGAGGGGGTGAGGCTGCCAGACGGTGTGGTCCTCACGGCCGTCCCGATCGGCGATGCGGACACAGCGAACGTGAGCGTGACGCCGGTCTCGATGCAGCGCTCCACGTTCTCGGAACAGGATCGGGTGACAGTGACGGGCGGCGCCGTCAATCACGGCGCGAGGCCCGTCTCCAATCTCGAGGTCGTGCTGGAGCTCGATGGCCGCCCGGTCCAGACCGAACACCTGAACATCGAGCCCAACAGTTCCGCCTCGGTCCGCTTCACGCCGTTCACACCCGCCGCAGGCGGCACGCGAGGGACGGTGCGCATCGCGCAAGACGCCCTGCCGCTCGATAACGCGTTCCACTTCGTCGTCAGTCCGAAGCAGCCCGTGAGGGTCCTCATCGTGGAGCGCCCGGCGTCCACCCGCGACGCCAGCCTTTACCTCTCTCGCGCCCTGTCGCTCGGCGATGATCCCGCGTTCCAGGTGGCGACCAGGTCGATCGAGGGCATGTCGCAGGAGGATCTGCAGCGCGCGGCCGTCGTGATCCTGAACGATGTGCCGGTCACTCTAATGGCTGCGGAGCGTCTCGGTGCGTTCGTCGCGAGGGGCGGCGGCCTGCTCATCGCGGCGGGCGAGCGTGCCGCATGGCCGGCGCCTGGCGCGGCCCCCGCTGTTGCGGACGTGCTTCCTGCCAGTCTCGGCCCAGCCGTTGACCGCACCCAGGGCGCCTCGGCACGCCTCGGCGCGCTCGAGTACGGGAACCCGATCTTCGAGCCGTTCAAGGCCGCCCGCAGCGGCGATTTCTCGTCGGCCCGGGTCTACAGCTATCGGAGCGTGAGCCCGCTGAAAGGGGCGCAGATCGTGGCCCGGTTCGACGATGGCGCGCCGGCGCTCGTCGAACGGCGCGTGGGAAACGGCCGCGTGCTGATGTGGACGTCCTCGCTGGACCTGCAGTGGACCGACCTGCCGCTCAAATCGGTCTATCTGCCGTTCGTGCACCGGATGGCAACCACGCTCGCCGCATACCGGGACAAGCCCGCCTGGCTGACCGTCGGCGACGTCCTGGAGCCCGCCCGCCCCGCGGCGGTGCCCGGCACTGCCCGTGCCGCGGCTGCGCGGATGGTACTCACGCCGGCGGGCCAGCGCGTCACCCTCGACGGTGGAGGGCCAGACGTGCTGGAGCTCACGGAACAGGGGTTCTATGAAGTCAGAACGCTCGGACCGAATGCACCGCCGGTGGTGACGGTGGCGAGCAACCTGGACCTGTCCGAATCAGACCTGTCGCCGATGGATCCCGCGGATGTCGTGGCTGGTGCGACGGGACGGGCGGGTGGCGCCGCACCGGCAGGCACTCACGTCACCGCCACGGATCAGGACCAGGAACGAAATCAGCGTCTCTGGTGGTTCCTGCTGTTCGCAGGCTTTCTCGTGCTCGCGCTCGAGACCTTGATCGGTAATCGGATCTCACGCGCCCAGCCAGTCCAGGCGCAGCGGTCGTCCGTACTCAGCTGAGCGCGTGACGGCAGGTGCGGCACGGCCGGGTGTTAAGCTGGATTCCAGGAGCAATACCCCATGACTGACGATCTTCGCGGCGGCGAGTCTTCGACCGAGCTGGTCGATGTCATCCGGCAGGTGCGCCGTCGGTGGCGATTGAAGCTGGCGCTGCGCGGAGCGCTCGGGGTTCTGGGGCTCGGCCTCGTCGTACTGCTGCTCTCGGCGTACGGACTCGAGTCGTGGCGCTTCACGCCCCCCTCCATTGTCACGTTCCGCATCATCTTCGGGATCGCGCTCGCGGGGCTCACCGCGTACCTTGTCGTGCGTCCGCTGATGCGGCGCGCGACCGACGAGCAGGTGGCGCTCTATCTCGAGGAGCACGAACCGTCGCTGCAGGCGGCGATCATCAGCGCGGTCGAGGCCGGTCGCGGCCAGGCCGGGCCGGCCCATTCGGCGTCGCTCGTTCGCCGGCTCGTGCAATCAGCCGTCGAAAAATGCCGCGAGATCGACGATGGGCGGCGTGTCGAGCGTCAGGCGGTGCGACGCTATGGCGCGACAATCGTGGCGATCGCCGTCGGGGCGATTGCGTTGTTCCTCCTCGGACCCGCTTATCTGCGCCACGCGCTCTCAGCCCTGCTCATCGTGTCGCGCGACGTCGAGGCTGCCGCCCCTTACCGGATAGAGGTCACGCCCGGCAATGCCACCGTGCCGAAGGGCGCGGACCAGACGATCACGGCCCGGCTCTCGGGGTTCGAGGCCGACCAGGCGTCGTTGATGGTCAAGAAGAAGCCCGACGCGGCGTACGAGCGCGTTCCGCTGCTGAAGGGGGAGGACGGTAAGTACGAAGGGATGCTCTTCGACCTCGCGGGTCCGGTCGAGTACCTGGTCGAGGCCAACGGCGTGCGATCGAGCAACTACACGCTCAAAGTGGTGGAGCTGCCGTACGTTCAGCATCTCGAGCTCGAATACCACTTCCCGCCTTATACCGGCCTTCCTCCCCAGAAGATCGAAGAGGGTGGCGACATCGCGGTGCTCAAAGGCACCGAGGTCCGCGTGCGCGCGGTGCCGACGATGGACGCGAAGGGGGGCGACATCGTCCTCTCGGATACGACACGAAGCGCGTTGTCTCTCGCGCCGGACGGGGGCTCGCCCGCGCCGCTCACAGGTTCGTTCAAAGTAGACGCCAAGGGCTTCTACCGGATCGAGCTGGACGGTGCATCCGGCGAGCGGCTTCCCGCCTCGCCGCAGTACACCATCGACGCCCTCCCGGATCGGCCGCCCACCGTGACGATCGCCAAGCCGGGCCGCGACACGCAGGCGTCGCCGATCGAGGAAGTGTTCGTGGAGGCGCGCGCCGACGATGATTTCGGCGTGAAGGACCTGGAGCTCGTTTACTCGGTCAACGGGGCCGCGGA
>JBBWZJ010000345.1:0-28864 GCA_039648985.1 Acidobacteriota bacterium
CGGCGGGCTGCAGCTCTGGGATTCGATCCGATCGGTGGACTTCCTTGAAAGTCTCCCCTACGTCCGCCCGGACGCCATTGGTGCGACGGGCGAATCGGGCGGCGGCACACAGACGTTCCTGCTCGCCGCGGTGGACGATCGGATCGCGGTCGCCGTCCCGGTGAACATGATTTCCCTGCGGATGCAGGGGGGCTGCCTCTGCGAAAACCTGCCAGGGCTGCGGCTGGACACGACGAACGTCGAAATCGCCGCCACGATCGGCCCTCGCCCGCTGCTCATGATCTCGGCCACCGGCGACTGGACGGCGCATACGATCGAAGAAGAGTTCCCCGCCGTCAGAAGCCTCTATGCCCTCAGCGGGTCGGGCGATCGGGTGCAGGCCGTGCGCATCGACGCGCAGCACAATTACAACCGCGAATCCCGTGAGGCGATGTACGCATGGATGGCGCGCTGGCTGCAAGGTGCGGCTCCGGATGTGCTGCGGCCCGAACGTCCATTCACGCCGGATGGCCCGGGCGATCTGCTCGTGTTCCACCAGAGGACGCTCCCCGAGGGCGCTCTCGACGCCGAAGGGGTGACGGCGGAATGGATTGACGCGGCCAGACGGCAGATCCCGTCGGCGGGCGCCGACGTGCTCGGCCGCGCACTCGCACATGCGCTGGGCTTCGGCGACCAGCCTGTGCCTGCCGCCGGATCGGCGGGCACCGGCAGGAAGACGGTCCTGTTGAGCAGCCCTGACGCGCCGCTCGAAGCCGCGTTACGCAAGGCTGGGTTCACGACGGCGCAGATCACGTTCACCCCGTTCGATACCGCTGCCGCAGCCGCCATCCCCCACTTCGAGACGTACAACCGGACGCCTGCGAGTCAGCGGGTTGCCGATATCGCCGCCGCGCTGCACGCCCATCCGGGCGCGACACTCGTGGCCTCGGGCGACGCCGCCCTCGCGGGTCTCCTCGCCGCGGCGGTGGCACCCGTCCGGCTCGCGGTGCTCGACGTCGGATCATTCGACACCGCCAGCGATGCCGACTACATGGACCACTTGTATGTGCCGGGTCTCCGCAGGGCGGGCGGACTGCAGACCGCAGCCTCCGCGGCAGGAACGTCGGTCCTGATCCACAATGCGGGTGAGCGCTTCGCGCTCGACGGCGTTCGCGTCCGCCACACGCGTCTGACCGCTGAGGACCTCGTGGCCACGATTCGCTCCGCGCGCTAGGCTTCCCGGTACCTGCCATGATGCAGCTTCACATCCATTCCGATCGTCACTCCATGAGTGCTGCCGCCGCCCGGCATGCGGCCGCAAGTATCACGTCCGCCCAGGGCACCAGCGGGACGGCCCGCATCATCGCCGCGACCGGCGCCTCGCAGCTCGAGTTCCTCGCTGCGTTGACGGCACTGCCGGGGATCGACTGGTCGCGAGTCGAACTGTTCCACCTGGACGAGTACGTGGGGATCCCCGCCACGCATCCGGCCAGCTTCCGCCGGTACCTGCGCGAGCACCTGATCGACAAGACCGGCATGACGGCGGTCCACCTCCTGGACGTGGAGGCCGGCGCTGCCGAGGCTTGCCGCGTCACCGGGGAGGCGCTGTCGGCCGCGCCCGTGGACGTCGCGTTCGTCGGCATCGGCGAAAACGGCCATCTCGCCTTCAACGATCCGCCCGCGGATTTCGACACGACGGACCCGTACATTCTCGTGACGCTGGACGAAGCGTGCCGTCGCCAGCAGGTCGGCGAAGGCTGGTTCGCCTCCGTCGACCAGGTCCCCCGGACGGCGGTGTCGATGTCGGTGCGTCAGATCCTCAAAGCGCGGGAAGTCCTCGTGATCGTACCGGACGCCAGAAAGGCCCCCGCCGTCGCGGCCACGCTCGCGGGCGACGTCAGCCCCGCGGTGCCCGCGTCGATCCTCCGCACGCACCCGAATGTGACGCTCTACCTCGACGAGCCTGCCGCATCCGGACTCGACCGCGCGACGCGCGAGCGATACGTGTCGAACCGCCTATAATGGCGCGTTACGGTTCTCGTTCTCTTTGAGTCGCGGTTACGCGACAGGAGCCTTCATGCGTTTCGAATCGTTCCGTCTCTTCGGCCGTTGCACTGTTCTCGCGGCGCTCCTCGCCTCGGTCATGGCGGTGCCCGCGGTTCTCGCCCAGACAAAGGGGGCGGCGGCTGGTGCGGCGGCGCCGAACACTCTCACGCCAGCCGAAACCGCCGCGGGGTGGAAGCTGCTGTTCGACGGCAAGACGACGAACGGGTGGCGCGGGTATCACGCGACCACCTTCCCCGCCAAGGGCTGGGCGGTCGAAGACGGCGCCATCAAGCGCGTCGGCAAAGGCGAGAAGCCCGGAACCGGTGGCGACATCATCACGACGGGTGAGTACGGAAATTTCGAGCTGGCGCTGGACTGGAAGCTCTCACCGGGCGGCAACAGCGGGATCAAGTACCTGATCACGGAGAGCGCCGACGGCACAGGCCACTCTGGCGTGGGCTACGAGATGCAGATTCTGGACGACGAGCGGCATCCCGACGCCAAACTCGGCGTCAATGGCAACAGGACCGCCGGGGCACTTTACGATCTCATCGCCCCGTCCACGCACGCCGCACGCCCAATCGGCGAGTGGAACCAGGCCCGGGTCGTGGTGCGGGGCCGCCATGTGGAGCACTGGCTCAACGGGCAGCGCGTGGTGCAGTTCGAGATCGGCAGCCCCGAGATGAAGGCGCTCATCGCGAAGAGCAAATACAAGGACATCAAGGGCTTCGGCGAGGCAACGAGCGGCCACATCCTCCTGCAGGACCACGGCGACGAGGTGTCGTTCCGCAATATCAAGATCCGCCAGCTGCCCGAGAAGGGGTAGGCCGGATCGGCCGATGGCGTTCATCCACGACGGATTCCTGCTCCACAACCAGGCGGCGCGCCGGCTGTACAACGCGCACGCGGCCGGCCAGCCGGTGTTCGATTACCACAGCCACCTCCCGCCCGCAGACATCGCGCGCGATCGGACGTTCGCGAACCTGTTCGAGATCTGGCTCGAGGGGGACCACTACAAGTGGCGGGCGATGCGCGCCAACGGGATCCCGGAAATGTACTGCACGGGTGATGCAGGCCCGTACGAGAAGTTCAAGGCGTGGGCCGCCACGGTGCCGCGCTGCCTGCGCAACCCGCTGTATCACTGGACGCATCTCGAGCTGAAGCGATACTTCGAGATCGACGACCTGCTGGACGAATCGTCTGCCGATCGGATCTGGCATCAGGCGAACGAGCGGCTCCAGTCCCCGGAGCTCTCGGCGCGCGGTATCCTCGCGAAATTCGACGTCCAGGTGCTGTGCACCACGGATGACCCCGCGGACGATCTCGCGAGCCACGAGGCGATTCGGGCCGCGAAGCTCGGCACGAGGGTGTATCCCACCTTCCGCCCGGATCGTGCGCTCGACGTCCATCTGCCGGCCGTCTTCAATCCATGGCTGGATCGGCTCGCCGCAACCGCAGGCGTCGACATCACGCGGCTGACCCACCTGCAGGATGCGCTGCGCAAACGCCACGACGATTTTCACGCGGCCGGCGGGCGCCTGTCAGATCACGGCCTCGCACGGTGCCCCGTCGCGCTCGCGAGCGAATGGTCCGCCGCGGCCACGTTCGACAAGGCGCGCGCCGGCCAGGCGGTCAGCCCCGAGGAACAGGAGGGCTTCGCGGCCTTCATGATGCACTTTTTCGGGCGCCTGGACGCCGAGAAGGGATGGACGAAACAGCTCCACCTCGGCGCCCGCCGCAATGCGAGCACGCGCGGCTTCGAATCGTCCGGCCGCGATACGGGCTACGACTCGATTGGCGACTGGCCCCAGGCCGATGCCCTCGCGGTGTTTCTCGATCGGCTCGACCAGGAGAACGCGCTGCCGAAGACCATCGTGTACAACGTGAACCCGGCGGACAACTACATGATGGCGACGATGGTCGGCAACTTCCAGGACGGAAGCATCAAGGGCAAGATGCAGTTCGGCAGCGGGTGGTGGTTCCTCGATCAGAAGGAAGGGATCGAGTGGCAGATCAACGCGCTCTCGAACGCGGGGCTGCTCGCCCACTTCGTCGGGATGATTACCGACTCGCGGTCCTTCATGTCGTTCCCGCGGCACGAGTATTTCCGGCGCGTCCTCTGCAATCTCGTCGGGCGCGACGTGGAAACCGGCGAGCTTCCGGACGATCCCGCACTCGTCGGACGGCTCATCGAGGATGTCTGCGCCGGGAACGCGAAGCAGTACTTCGGCTGGCCCGATTGAGCAGCAACGATCAGCGGCCGGCGCCCGGCGCCGGGAATCAGGCTCCCGCGGTTCCGAGCACCACCTTCGTGCCCGTGCGACACGACCGGTAGATGGCGTCCACGATCTCGAGGGCCTGGTAGCCCTCCTCGCCGCCCACTCGCGGCTTCCGCCCCGTCCGGATCGCCTCGCCGAAGTCGAGAAACTGCCGTTCGAAGGTCTCGACCGAAATAGCCATCGGATCCGACGCGCCGGAGGACAAATTCTCGGCGAGCGGGGGCCGGTCACCCTCGTCCTCCCGCACATCCCACGTCGTCAGCTTGTCGCCGGTGATGACGGCCGTGCCGCGGGTCCCGTGAAACTCGATGCGCTCCGGATATCCCGGCCAGAATGCCGTAGACGCCTGGATCACGCCCGCCGCGCCATTCGCATACCGGAGCACCGCCGACACCATGTCTTCCGACTCGATCTTGTGAGCGGCGCCGATGTTCCAGACGGCAAACAGTTCCGAAACCGGCCCGGCCAGCCACCGGAGAATGTCGACCTGGTGGATGGCCTGGTTGATCAGCGCTCCCCCGCCTTCGGTAAGCCAGCTTCCCTTCACCGGGCGTGAGTAGTACTCGTCCGAGCGGTACCACTTCACGTACGCGTCACACTGCAGCAGCGTGCCGAGCCGCCGGTCCTCGAGTGCGCGCAGCATGAAGTCGCTCGCCACATCAAACCGATGCTGGCTGACGACGCCCAGCTGGATTCCCGCGGCGTGCGCGATGTCGATCATCGTCCGGGCGGTCGCCGGGCTGATCGCCATCGGTTTCTGCACCTGGATGTGCTTGCCGTTGGCCGCGCAGAGCTGGAGCGGCTGCAGCCGGAAATCCGGAAACGTGCAGACGTCCACGAAATCGACATCGGGGCGCGTACAGACCTCCTGGTAGGTCTCCACGAAGGCCGCTCCGTGCTCGGCGGCAAATCGGCGCCCGGCGTCCCGGTTGTGCGTCGTGCAGACGGTGATCTCGTAGCCGATATTCTTGTACGCCCTCGCGTGGAGGTTCGCGATTGCGCCGAGTCCGATCATTCCTACGCGCATGATGATTGCTTCGCAGCTCCAGGTTCGCAGCTTCCAGCTTCGCGGCTTCCAGCTTCCAGCTTCCGGCTTCCGGCTTCCGGCTCCGGCTTCGCTTCCCGCTTCCCGCTTCCGGCTTCCAGCTCCCGGCTTCCTGATGTGGGTAGCTCGTAGCTGGCAGCTGGTAGCTGGTAGCTGAAACCTAGTCCTCCGGCAGCGGCTTGCCCTTCGTTTCCGGCGCCCAGATGAGCGCGACGGCGCCCACGAGATAAACCGTGGACATGAGCACCGCAGCGCTGCGGAACGTCATCACCGTGGCGAGCGACCCGAACAGAATGGGCGCCGGCGCGGCCAGGTATCGGACGGTGTTGTAGCAGAAGCCCACGCCCGTGCCGCGCAGCCGCGTTGGAAAGAGCTCCGGGAAGTAGATCGAGTAGCCGGCGAAGACGGCGAGCTGCGCAAAACCCATCATCGGCAGCATCCAGTAGGCGTCGCTGGCGGTGTGCAGCGAAGTGAACACGAACATCGTGACCACCATGCTGAGCATCAGCGCACCCAGAAACGCAAGCCGCCGGCTCACAAACGACGCGATGACGGTGAACGTCACCATGCCGAAGAACGATCCCACATCCTGGAAGGCGGTGCCGAGACCCCGGACGCGATCCACCGTCTCCTGCGGCGCCCCCTTGAGCGCCGTCGAGATCAATTCGGGGGAAAAGAATCCGATGCCCCACAAACCAATCATCCCGGAGACGCCAAGGAACAGCCCCACGATCGTGTTGCGGCGCCAGCGCGCATCGCGGAAGAGCTCGATCGGCGATCCGATGTTCTCTTTCCGCAGGGCCCCGGCGGCCGCGGCCGCCTTCGCCTTGAGCCACGAATCCGGCTCCTTCAGCGCGAAGATGATCGGCACCACCATGAGCGACGGCAGGATGCCGACGAAGAACAGCACCCGCCACCCGGAAAACGTCCCCAGAAAATTGTGAGAGCCCGGGGGGATCACCAGACTGACGACGGACCCGATGATGTTGCCGAGCGCCGACAGCGCCTGCAGCGAGCCGAGCGCCACGGCCCGAAACTGTCCCGGCACGCTCTCGGCCACGAGCGTCGTCGCCGCACCGAACATGCCCCCGATGCCGAGCCCGACGAGGAACCGATAGATGGTGAAATCCACCCAGCCGTGGGCCAGCCCGGACAGCCCGGTGAACCCGGAATACACCAGCAGGGTCGCGACCATCGTCTTGACCCGCCCCATCCGGTCGCTCATCATCCCGAAAATGATTCCGCCGGTCGCCCAGCCGAGGATCATCGAGGTCGTCGCGTATCCGATGAGCGTCTTGATGGACGCGAGCCCCTGCGGGTCGTTTGCGAGCAGCTCCTTCAGCGCCGATTCACGTCCGAGGATGAAGAGCCGCTGGTCCATGCAGTCGAAGAGCCAGCCGCAGGATGCGATCACGACGACGAGCCAGTGATACGGCGTGACGCCATCGAAGAGGCCGTGCCGTGTGCCCGGTGTCGAAGCGACTGACGGATGCATGAACGACCTTTGGAAAAGGGGGACGGCGTCCGGAACCCGAGCCGGATTCTACATCGGGATCCGCATTTCAATCCGGGCCCATGCCGGCGCCCCTTTGTGCTCAGCTCTGTTTTGTGTTTGGATACGTCCGTGAAGCACACGAGAACTCTGCTGAACAGGCGACGCTTTCTTGCCGCCGCGGGAGCAACCGTCGCCGCGGCAGCTGTGCCGGTCATTCCCGGTGCGGCCACCCGCGGCTCTCAGGCGCCGCAACAGGGGTCGCCTGGCAAGCCACGGTTCCGCACAGGCCTGGTTGCCTACTCGTACCGGCTCGCCCTCGAGTCCAAGCGGATGACGTACGAGGACCTCATACGTGTCGCGGTGGACACCGGCACGGACGGGATCGACATGACGGTCTACTGGCTGCCCCGCACGTCCGACGATTACCTGCTGCCGCTGCGCCGCCTCGCGTTCCGCAACCGGGTCGAGATTTACAGCATCGGCACGCGCGTCCGCCTTGC
Organism: Acidobacteriota bacterium; assembly: GCA_039648985.1. Lineage (GTDB taxonomy): Bacteria > Acidobacteriota > Vicinamibacteria > Vicinamibacterales > 2-12-FULL-66-21 > JALZOC01. Next base: position 7,345 of record JBBWZJ010000345.1, read on the forward strand.
GCAGCCTGCCGGGCCGCTGCAGGACAAGGAGCTCGCCGACCTCCACAAATGGGTCGATGTCGCCGAGCGGCTGGGCGCCACGCACGTCCGCGTATTCAGCGGATCGAAGCCTGACGGCGTAACGATGGAGCAGGCCATCGCGATGGCGGCCGAAACGCTGAAGCGCGGGGCCGAGTACGCCGGCTCGCGCGGGATCATCATCGGCCTCGAGGACGACGGCGGCCTGACCGACTTCGCGAAGGAGACGATCCAGATCGTCAGTCGCGCGGATTCCCCCTGGGCGGGAATGAATCTCGACATCGGCAACTTCCGCCCGCCAGACGTCTACGGCCAGATCGAGATGTCGATTCCCTACGCGGTGAGCACGCACATCAAGACCGAGATGGCGCTCGACGACGGCAAGACGCGTGGGCCGTTCGACTGGGACCGGGTCTTCACGATGTTCGCCCGGCAGGGGTTCCGCGGCTACATGGGACTCGAATACGAGTCGGCGGAGGATCCCCTGGTCGCGGTGCCGCGCTATCTGCGCACGCTCAAGACGCTGGCGTCGAAGTATTCGGGATGAGGACGAGTTCGCGCAGTTTGCGTCCGCAGACGATGCTCGCCTGGAGTCGGTCGCCGTCAGCGCCGCGCCAGTGGGTCTCGAGGCTGATGGCCCCCTTGTACTGATCGCGTGCAAGCGCCGCCACCTGGCCCCGCCAGTCGACGCTCATCTCGCCAAGCGGACCCCATACCGGCTTGAGCCCCGACATCACGCAGTCTTTCGCGTGCACGTGAGCGATACGGTCAACCGGCAGCCGTGCGTAGCCGGCCGGGTACGGCGTCTCGCCGAGGATGAACGCGTTTGCCGGATCCCAGATCAGTTTGAGCGCGGGATGATCGACCGCGGCGAGCATCCGCGCGGCTTCGGCCCCGGTACCGACGTTGCACGCATGCTCGTTCTCGAGGCCGATGACGAGGCCGTGGTCGAGCGCCTGGTCGGCCAGGGCGCGCAACGCGTCCGCGATGCGGCCGTACTCGCGCTCCGGCTCGATGGTGCGCCAGTACGAGAACACGCGGATGATTCCGGCGCCAGCCTGCTCCGCGATCTCGAACGCGCGCCGCGTGAGCCTGGGCTGATCCTCGAACGTATACGCCGAGCCGAACACGTCCTGCTGGAATCGTTCGTCCAGCGGGGGCGAGTCCGGCAGGACGCATTTGAGCAAGGGCGATGCGATGCTCAGCACCCGCATCCCGTGCGCTTCGACCCGCGACCTGGCCCGCCGGATCTCGTCGTCCGAGAGATCGATGACGTTCCTGCCCGAGACGACGCGGAGCTCCGCGCCTGTCATCCCGCTCGACGCCATCGCACCGAGCGCGACGTCGAGGTCGTCGGTGGAGAACTCGTCCGTGATCGCGGCAATCGGAAATCGAAGCATGGGCGCTCGCTAGCCGGTCACGCCTGCCTCGACGTATGACTCCGTCGGAGGGCAGGCGCACATGAGATTCCGGTCGCCGTACGGATTGTCGATGCGGCCGACCGATGGCCAGAACTTGTTGGCGCGAACGAACTGAAGCGGATACGCCGCCTGTTCCCGCGAGTACGGGTGGGTCCAGACGTCCGCCGTGAGCTCGTCGGCTGTGTGCGGCGCGTTCTTGAGCACGTTGTCCTTTGCGTCCGCGACGCCCGTGACCACCGCCTCGATCTCCTTGCGGATCGCGATGAGGGCATCGCAGAACCGATCGAGCTCGTCCTGCGACTCGCTCTCCGTCGGCTCGATCATCATCGTGCCCGCGACCGGGAACGAGACCGTCGGCGCGTGGAACCCGTAGTCCATCAGGCGCTTCGCGACGTCCTGTTCGTCGACCGACGGACCCGCGCCATGCTTGAAGGGACGAAGGTCGAAGATCAGCTCGTGGGCAACACGGCCGTTGTGGTTCGAATACAGGACATCGTAGTGCCCCTGGAGCCGTGCCTTGAGATAGTTGGCGTTGAGAATGGCGTACCGGGTCGCGTCGGTGACCCCCTGAGCCCCGAGCATCCGGATATAGCCGTACGAGATCAGCAGGATGCTGGAACTACCCCAGGGGCCGGCCGAAATCGCGGGAATCCCCCGGGCGCCACCGGTGCGGATCACCGGGTGGCCAGGCAGATAGGGCGTGAGGTGTGCCGCAACGGCAATCGGACCCATGCCGGGGCCGCCGCCGCCGTGCGGAATCGCAAACGTCTTGTGCAGGTTCAAGTGGCAGACGTCCGCCCCGATCGCCGCCGGGCTGGTCAGCCCCACTTGGGCGTTCATGTTCGCCCCGTCCATGTACACCTGCCCCCCGTGCTCGTGCACGATCGCGCAGATCTCCTTGATGGCTTCCTCGAACACGCCGAACGTGGAGGGATACGTCACCATGAGCGCCGCGAGCGCATCCCGGTGCTGCTGCGCCTTCGCCCGGAGGTCGTCGAGGACGATATACCCGTTGGCATCGCAGGCGACGACCACGACTCTGAGGCCCGCCATCGACGCGCTCGCCGGGTTCGTGCCGTGCGCGCTCGCCGGGATCAGGACGACATTGCGCGATGCCTGTCCACGATCGCGGTGATACGCGCGGATGGCCATCAAGCCCGCGAACTCCCCCTGCGCCCCGGAGTTGGGCTGCAGCGACACCGCGGCAAATCCGGTGATCTGACAAAGCGCCTGCTCGAGCTCGGTGAATACCTGATGGTACCCGGCCGCCTGTTCGGCAGGCACGAACGGATGGATACGCGAGAACGACGGCCAGGTGACCGGGATCATCTCGGTCGCCGCATTCAGCTTCATCGTGCAGGAACCGAGCGGAATCATCGACGTGTCGAGGCCGACGTCGCGCCGCTCCAGGCTCCTGATGTATCGCATCATCTTGGTTTCGGAATGATGCGAGTTGAAAACCGGGTGCGTCAGAAAGGCGGTCGTGCGCAGCAGGGCCTGCGGCAGCTCCGGCGAGGGCTGTGCCGCGCCACCAGTCGCCGGCCGCGTCTCCGCCGGCCGTGCGGCGCGCGCGAACACCCCGACGATGTCGCTCGCATCCTCGGCCGTCGTGGTCTCGTCCACCGAGATTCCGATCGCGCCGTCGGCCGTGTAGCGAAAATTGATCCCCACCGCGGCAGCCGCACCCCGGATGGCGTCGATGTCGGCGCCTTCGATCCGCAGCGTGTCGAAGAACGCGCGATTCGTCTGGCGGAAGCCGAGCGACGTCAATGCCTGGTCCACGACCCGCGCCGTCGAGTGAATCCGGCTGGCGATGCTCTTCAAGCCGCGCGGACCGTGGAACACCGCGTACATCGCGGCGATATTCGCCAGGAGCGCCTGCGCCGTGCAGATGTTGGACGTCGCCTTCTCGCGCCGGATGTGCTGTTCGCGCGTCTGGAGCGCCATGCGATACGCCTGGCGGCCGCTGGCATCGACCGACAGCCCGATGATCCGGCCGGGCGCCTGGCGGACGAACGCTTCCCGGGTTGCGAAGAACGCCGCGTGAGGACCGCCGTACCCGAGCGGCACACCGAAGCGCTGAGAATTGCCGACGACGGCGTCCGCCCCCATCTCTCCGGGGGGAACGAGCAGCGTCAGCGCCATCAAATCGCTCGCGACCGCGACCAGCAGTCCGGCGGCGTGCGCACGCTCGATGAGCGGACGCAGGTCCGCGACTTCCCCGCGATCGTCCGGATACTGGATGAGCAGCCCGAATGCCGCATCGAAGCGTGCGTTCGGCATCTCGCGCGGATCGCCAATCTCGAGAGCGATCCCCAGCGGTTCGGCCCGGCCGCGGACGACGTCGATGGTCTGCGGGAAACATCGATCCGATACGAGAAAGACGCTCTGCTCGCCGGCCGGGGCCTTCTTCGACTGCAGCCGGTGGAACATCGTCATCGCCTCGGCGGCGGCGGTGCCCTCGTCGAGCAGCGAGGCGGTCGCGATATCCATCCCGGTGAGATCCTTCACCACGGTCTGGAAGTTCAACAGCGACTCGAGGCGCCCCTGCGCGATCTCCGCCTGGTAGGGCGTATACGGCGTGTACCAGCCCGGGTTCTCAAAGACGTTCCGGAGAATCACGCTCGGCGTAAAGCAGTCGTAGTAACCCATGCCGATGTAGGAACGCGCGACGGTGTTGCGGCCCGCGATTCGCGCGAGGCGCCGGAGGTAGCCGTGCTCGCTGTCGGCTTCGGGCAGGTCGAGGGGTCGATCGCTGCGGATGCCGGGCGGGATCGTCTGGTCGATGAGCGCCCCGAGCGATGTCAGGCCAATCGCGCGAAGCATCCGATCGCGGGCGGCAGTATCGGGACCGATGTGCCTGTGCTGGAAGGAACCCTGGTTGTCGGATGTCATTCGGAACTGCTTCGCTATTTGGTCAGATCGGTATACTGCGCCGCGTCGAGCAAGCCGGACGTCTGGCCCGCATCGCTGATGCGGACCACGATCATCCACGAGCCGTGGGGATCGGTATTGACGGACTCCGGCTTCTCCGTCAGACGCCCGTTGACTTCAATCACCTCGCCGGCGACCGGCGAGTACAACTCGGAGACGGCCTTGACGGACTCAATCGTCCCGAACACATCCCCCTTCCCGAGCGTGCGCCCGACCTCCGGCAGCTCGAGATACACCACGTCCCCGAGCTGCTTCTGCGCGTAGTCGGTGATGCCGACCTGCGCCTTCGCGCCGTCGAGGCGAACCCACTCGTGATCCTTCGTGTACTTCAAGTCTGGCGGATACATGTCACTCCTGACTGCTCACTTCGCGCGCTTGTAGAACGGCATCGGGACGACGCGGGCCTGCATGCGGCGCCCGCGGAGGTCGATTTCGAGCGCGGTATCGGGCGCCGCGCGATCCGCCGGCACATACGCCATTCCGATTGCCTTCTTGAGAAACGGCGTCTGGGTCCCGCTGGTCACGACTCCGCTCTTGATGCCGTCGGTGTACACGTCGTACCCGTGACGCGCGATCCCGCGATCCAGCACCTCGAATCCGACGAGCTTGCGAGGCGGCCCTTCGGCCTTCTGCTTGCGGAGGACGTCTGCGCCGAGGAACTCAGCTTTCTTCCAGCCGACGATCCAGCCCAGGTCCGCTTCGAGCACGGTCGTCGTCTCGTCCATGTCGTTGCCGTACAAACGCATCGACGCCTCCAGCCTGAGCGTATCGCGGGCGCCGAGGCCCGCCGGAAGCACGCCGGCTCCCTTGCCCGCCTGGAGGATCGCGTCCCAGACACGCTCGGCCGAGCCCGGCGGCGCGAAGATCTCGAACCCTTCCTCGCCGGTGTAGCCGGTTCGAGAAATCGTGCAGCGCACGCTCGCGACCTCTCCGGTGGTGAACCAGTAGTACTTCAGGCTCGCGAGGTCCACACCCGTCAGCGGCTGGAGGACCTCACGGGAGGCGGGCCCCTGCAGAGCCAGGAGCGCATACCGGGAGCTCGTGTTCACCGCCACGGCATCGCCGAGGCCGGCGATCTGTTCCGTAATCCAGTTGAAGTCCTTCATGATGTTGGACGCGTTGACCACGAGCATGAGGTGGTCGTCTGAGAGCTTGTACGTCAGCACATCGTCCACGAAGGTGCCCTGGGGGGTCGTGAGCGCCGAATACTGGATCTGGTGAACCGCGAGCTTCGCCACGTCGTTCGAGGTGATGTGCTGCACGGCCGCAACCGCGTCAGCCCCGGCGAGCTCGATTTCGCCCATGTGGCTGACGTCGAAGAGGCCCGCGCGCGTGCGGACGGCCATGTGCTCGTCGACGATGCCTGAGTACTCGACCGGCATGTCCCACCCGCCGAAGGGGACCATCCGGGCGCCGAGCGACCGATGCCGCGCATGGAGCGGAGTCTTCTTGAGCACGCCGGCGGCAGGCTGGGACATCAGCGGTAATTCAGATGGTGTTGCTGGCGGCACGACCGCACACAGCGCTTCGAGCGGCTGGCCGGACCCTTCACGGTACTATGGGGCCCCGCGGTGGTCAAGGCACAGCCAGACGTCAGCGCGAGGGAGTCACAGAGCGGCTGGGCACGCGCGGGCAGCGCGACGTCTTCGCCCGTCACTGACTGCGGGCGGCTTGAAATCGGGGGCCGACTCGTGTACCGTCCGCTCCGTCAAATCACCATGCCCTGTGTATTGATTGTCGAAGATGACGAAGACGTCCGTGATTTCATGGACGTGCTGCTCCGGGCCGTCCGGCTACGACACGATGACCGCCGCGAACGGCGCCATTGGCATCGAGATGATGCACCATCGAAAGCCCTGCATGGTGCTGCTCGACATGATGATGCCCGTCATGGATGGCTGGACGTTCCGCTCGCGTCAGATGGCCGATCCGGAACTGCGCGGCGTTCCCGTCGTGTGCGTGACGGCGCTCTTCGAACCGAAGGTCGTCGCCGAGCGGCTGAAGCTGCGGTGCCTCAGCAAACCCGTGGACTTCGACCGGCTGCTCGCGGAAGTGTCCTCCGCGTGCAGTACCGGCAACTAGTCGCGGCGACGTCTGTCAGTTCGTCATCGGTCCGCGCCAGCCGTCGGACAGGATTTGCGGGCTGCCCACCTGCGTCCAATGGTCGGCGGCAAGCTGCCCCTCGAGTGCGCGGATGCGGGTCTCGTATTCAGCGCGGTTCTGAAAGCGCTCGATCCGCGTGTCGCTGTCGGACCACGTGCTCACGAGCACGAATTCTCCCGACGCGTTGTCCACGCGCGTTTCGAGGCGAAGGACCTCGTTGCCCCGTTCAAACAGCCAGATCATCGGTGCTATTTTAGCGCGGCCAGTGTAGGTTTTGCTGACGCAATCCGCGAGGCACGCCCCCGTCTCATGCGTCCGGTTACCGCGCGGCCAGGGGAATCGTGGGCGACGCGAGCACCCGCCGCAGTTCGGCCACCAGGTGGGCAGGCACACAGGGCTTGACGAGCACCGCGCGCATGCACGACTCGACGGCCTTGCCGCGCACTTCGACGCCCCAGTGGGCCGTCAGGCCGATGACGGGAACGTCCCGCGTCCGCGAGTCTTCGTGCAGGGCTGTCGCGAGCGCAAACCCGTTCATCCCCGGCAAGGTGATGTCGGTGACGACGACGGCGGGGGGATGTTCGACGGCAATCCTGAGCGCCTCGGCGCCGTCCGACACGCCTGTCGGTTCGAACCCCGCGGCACTCAGGAATTCCAGATACCCCGTCAGCGTATTCGCGTCGTCTTCGACCACCATGACCTGCGTGAATGGCATGCGTTGGCGCTCCTCTGTCTAGGGTGTCGGCCCGAAAGGGCGGAAACTATAGACGATCGGTCACCGGCTTACGGAATGGGAAAGAACCGCCGCAGTTCCGGCACGGCTTCTCCCAGACTCTGCGCCACCATCCGTCCCACCACCTGGCCCCCTTTGACATTGAGGTGGGTGCGATCGACCTGCCCCGCGGCGTCGCGCGGGCTCAAGTCGGTCCACACGTCGTCGCCCGCGTTCTCCGCGTCCGCGAGCGTGATGGCGTACAGATCGACGAGCGGCACCTGCTTCTCGGCGGCGACCGCCCGCACGGCCTCGACGTAGGGTGTCTGCGATCTCCGAATCGTGCCGTCTTCGCTGTACAGGCGTCGCACCAGCGGCGTGACCAGGATCGGTATCGCGCCGATGGCCCGCGACTCGTCCACGTACCGCCTCATGAACGCACGAAACGTCGTTGCCGGATCCGTTTCGCGTTCGGGGCCCTTGCCGGGCTCGTCGTTGTGACCAAACTGCACGAGATAGTACTGACCCTTTTTCTCGAGGGCTCTCGTCCAGAGACCCTCGTCGATGAAGCTTCGCGAACTGCGGCCGCCCGCCGACATGTTGATCACCTCGACGGCGTCGCTTGCGAGCCGCGCCAACCCTGCGCCCCAGCCCGCTTCGTCGGTCACCGTGGAGTCCCCCACCAGCACCACGCGGACCCTGCCTGGCGGCTGCGCATGGACCGAAGGGCCGATCGCAGGAATGACCGTGGCAGCGATCAGAAGACCTGCGCAGCGAGCAAGTAGCAGGCCTCGCGTCAGGAGAATCTCCATAGAGTCCTTTCAGAGCACGCGTGCACATGGCCCCTGACGGATTCTGAATCGGCGTGCGCCGTGGCGCAACCCGTCCCTGCCAGGGTCGCTCGTTCCCGCGGGTAAGCTGGCGGGCCGCGCACTCGGGCAGTCGATACCCGCGATTCGTCACGTGTCCGCCAGCTGGTCCGCCGATTGGGCCGTTTGCTGCTGACGAGAGGCTGGCATCCGCTTTGGTAGTGCGGCGGACACAGGGTGGATGCGCGGGGTCGGGCGGCGATGTTCCCCGCCGGCGGTCCCGGAGCGCCGCTGTCTGGAGGATGCATGGCGCCTCTCGCGCGCGGGACCGAGACACGATGTGCGACGGAGATGATGCTGACCGCACTCACGTCGGGTCTCGCCTCCGTGCGGGAGCCGCGGCTGGTGCGCGAGCGGTTCGAGGAGACGCTGCGCGACATACTCGGTGCCGCATCGGTCACCTTCTGCGAAGAGGGGGAGAGCTTCGAGCGGCCGCACACCCTCTCCTGCGAGCTGCCGTCGATTCCCGTGGACGGCCGCCCCTGCCTCACGGCGGTATTCGATTCGAAGCGCCCCATCGACGATCGCGCGAAGCAGATGCTCGCCGCCGCCTCTCACGTGGCCGGCCTCCTGCTGGAGCTCGAACGTGCGAACGGCCGCTGGCCGCTAGCGTCGGGGCGCGGGCGCTCGGACGGCGCCGCCCCGCTCATCGGCTCGAGCCCACCCATTCGCGCCGTGCGGGAGCGCATCGAGCGGGTTGCCGGAACCGATTTCACGATCCTCATTGAGGGGGAATCAGGCACCGGGAAGGAACTCGTCGCGCGGCAGATTCACGAACTGAGCCGCCGGCGCAAAGGGCCCTTCGTCGCGGTCAACTGCGCGGCGATTGTCGAGACGCTGCTCGAAGCGGAGCTCTTCGGCATCGAGGACCGGACAGCGACCGGCGTGCGCGGGCGCCGGGGCAAGTTCGAAAGTGCCCACGACGGCACACTCTTTCTCGACGAAGTCTCCGACCTCTCTCCTGCCGCGCAGGCCAAGCTGCTGCGCGCGATTCAAGATCTCTCGGTCGAGCGCGTGGGCGGATCGACGACGCGCCGCATCGACACGCGGATCGTCGTCGCGACGAATCGTCCGCTCTGCGAGCTCGTCGAGCAGAACCGGTTCCGGCTGGATCTGTTCTACCGGCTGAACGGGGTGGACGTGCAGGTGCCGCCGCTCCGCCACCGGCGCGACGACGTGCTCGAACTGGCGCGCTATTTCCTCGAGCGGCATCGGACGTTCAGGGCACTGTCGCTGTCGGCGGCGGCCGCCGATGCGCTCCTCGCCTACGACTGGCCCGGTAACGTGCGCGAGCTGGAACGCGTCATCGAACGGGCCGTGGCCCTGGCGGGTGGCCACTGCCTGGAGCTCGACGATCTGCCCCCGGCGCTCCTCGGCGGCTATACCGAGGCGCTGCTGCCGGCGATGCGCGATCGCCTGTCCATGCGTGCGTGGGGCAGCCGGTACGCGCGGCTCGTGCTGGAGCGATGCGGGAACAACAAGCGCATGGCGTGTCGGGAACTGGGCATCTCGTATCACACGCTGCAGGGCTACCTGCGCGTCCGGCCGGACAAGGGGCGCCCTACGACGCGCGGATAGGATGCGCGTACGCAGGTCCTTACCCTTGAGCATCAGCAGGTCAAAAGCGTGGAAGTACGGTCACCTGGAACACGACTAAACTCGCTTCATGGACTGGCACCGCAAGCCGACGCGATTGCGGGAGATGAAGCGAATGGACGCTGTCAACTTCACCGTCGTAGGTGCGGTCCTGCTGTTTATCATCTGGACGGCTCTGCGCCGGTGAGATCCCGCTCGACATCCAGAAGCGCTGGCTTTCAGGCGGCCGCCAATTGCCTCCGGTAAAGCGACATAGGTTGTGCCAAACACGATGAACAACAACTATCAGGGGCGCAGACTCGGATTGTGGCTGCTTGCCGCCGTACGCGTTGTCAAAGTGGTGCAGATCGTCAGCGTGATGATCGACGGAAGGAGGATCGTCTCGGAGGCCGACGGCATCCCCCTCAACACCTTCTCGACTGAAGCGACGCGGACGATCGTGGCGGCATTCATGGGCATGGGAATCTCCCGACTGCTGATTTGCACGATCTGTGCGATCGTGCTGCTGCGATACCGCAGCGCAGTGACTCTGATGTTCACGCTGCTCGCCGTCCATGACGTCGCGCGGGAGTTGGTCCTTCGACCAGTCCGTAGCGGCACGCCAGTTGGGATGGAAGTGAACATCGCACTCATTGTGCTTACCGCTGCCGGAGTAGCACTATCACTTGCGAGACGCCGCCAACCGGGTAATTAAGAGGGTCACCGTGTGGTCAGTTGCGCAACTGCCACTGGCTCAGACCGATCTCGCGCCGCTGGCGCCCCGCGACCGCGTCCCGCCTCCCGTCGTCGTTTCTTGCGGTTGCCGGCAGCAGGGGCTTCTCGAGTTCCGGGAGCGAGATCGCTGCCTCACTGCGTCGGTCGCAAGCTGGAGAGGATTCATGCTCATGCCGGCCGCAACAAGTCGGCGATTTACGCTGTCTCGGATTCGAATCCAGTCGCGCCCCTTCCAATTGCGTATCCCGAAGAACAGTCCTTGTTCACGCTGACGTTCTATTTCAATGAGGCTCCGTCTCGGAAACGGTAATCCGTTAGCGCAGCACCAACTGGAGGGTGCTCAGTGTCCCGTCTCGAGCGTTTTCCACGCGCGCGCGGTTTGCGCCAGCTTCACGATTGAGCGGTCTCATCGGACCAGCTGCGCAAGATCGGATTCGCTCAAGCGGGCTCGCAGGCGCGCGGTCGCCTGATAGGTGACGCGCACGTCATGCCACGTGGATTCCTTCGTCACGAACCAGTAGCGCTCCGGCGCGGGAGCACACGCCGCCTCAGCGTCGTCCGTTGGACAGTCGAACGTGATCTCAGGTTCGTGGACCCGATCGAACTGCGCAGCTTCGGGATTCGGCGGACGACGCGGCGGGGCGCGCCCTCCTCCTGTTACCGCCTCGTCCGGGGTGGGTGAGGCTAATGGCGGATGGCGAATCGTACTGACCATCTTCGGCCCCGGGCGCGGCTCCGGCTCCCTCGTGCCAGCGAGTCCCTCAGAACCGGACGGCCAAGCGGATGCCGCGATCGCCATGCAGCAGGACCGGACTGGCGCTGACCCTGGGCGGCTGCGTGCGGTATACCACCGTCCTGCCCTTGATCGCATAGTCGATCAGCGCGCCGATGCCAGCGCCGATGCCAGCCATACCTCCCACCACTGCGGCGCCTGCGCCCGGGCCAAACTCATCGATGTAGCTGTAGCCTCCACTCGAGTTGAGCACGCCCACCAGGCCCCAGGCGGCGAATATACCCATCCCGATAGCGGCGCCATTGCCGACCGAGTCTCCGCGGCGTGCGAGCCGGGTGAGTTCGCTGCGTGGAAAGTCCCGATCGGCCCCCGCCACGCGCAATGTCAGGGCCGTGTTCGACAACCGGACGAGCCGGCCCTCAGTTTCCCTCCCCTCCGTGTCCAGGGCGTAAACCGTCTGGCCCGGCTTCACTTTGTCGGACAGCGTCTCGAACGAGCCGACCTCCGTCGACTCGGACTGGCCGCGCGCCTCCTGAGCGTGCGCTGGCGCCAGACACAAGAGCGAGAATGCCGTGCCCGCTATCAATCGTTCCATCAGTCTGTTCATGGTCATGTCGTCCTCCCACCCGCAATGCGCAACTCGGAGGGAATCTGGCTCAGACGCTTTCCTACAGCGAGGGCCAGGTGTGGCAGGCGGCAGATCGGATGACCATGGGAAGGTTCGATTCGCGTCCTGACGAAGGGGAATCGGCACCAGCAGGAGCTCGTGGCGCGGTAGATCCGCTAACTCAGCCGGCGGCGCAAGGGTCCGTTCACGCCGGCAACTGCTGCCGGACCGAGGGGCGCACTCCGGTCGAACGATGGCACCGCAGTCCTTACATTGCGCGAACGGGAATCAAAGGAGCCGAAGCCCTGACCTTGTTCTCTCAGGGAATCTCGGAGCTCATAGGCCTCGCACTTGGACAGCAACGAGCAGGAGGCCATAGCCGATTATCCAGGGCCAGGCCGACATCCCACTGTCCATGTGGACAATGCCCAGATGAGTAAGGAGTGCCACGAGATACAAGATAAGACAGATGATCCAGGTGATTTGTTTTGGAGCGTTTGTTCTCTGGGCCATAAGCGCCCCTTTCTGCTTCTGCAGGTGTCAAACGTGACCGGTTCTCGAAGGGCGTCTAACGTTTCGGACCCGTCAGTGTTCCACGCCCTCTATTTCAGACATCTGGTGAGAATAAACCATCGAACCACCTGCCCCGCGACAGAGCAAGACGTCTTCCGTCAGGCGACCACGAGAAGCGGAGAATCTGAGCATGAGGGCGCCGCTGCCGGCGATGCGCGATCGTCTGTCATGCGTCGGGGGAAAGCGACGCGTGGCTTGTGCTGGAGCGATGCGGCAGCAACAAGCGCATGCCGTGCCGGGAGCTGGGGATCTCGTATCACACGCGGCAGGCCTACCTGCGCGTGCGGCCGGAGAAGCGCGTGCCCTGACGCTCATTGCGCGCGTGTCTCAACAGGCTGGCGTGCCGGACCGGGCCGTTGATGTCGCAGCAGCCGCTCTCACAGGACGCGTCAACCGACTTCTGGGCGCGCCCCACCTCGGGTGCCGCCCTCAAGCAAGAGAGCGGAGCCGGCCGCGTGAGCGTCGGACCGCCTGACGTTTCCCTATGGCGGGGGGCGCCGGACTATTTCTTAGAACGATTTTCTTTCTGCTGCAAAATGTGCTCGACGGTCCATTCGCCGATTTCCAGTCCGGATTTCATCCCGTCTTCATTCGCGAAACGATAGTGGATGCCGCCATAGAGACGGCTGACCGCCGCCTCTTCTGCCGCCTGCGAGAAGCTTCCGAAGGAACGCGTCACTCCGGGAAGGAAGTCAGAGCCCGTAGTGAATGCGACCCGGTCGGAGCCATAGAAGAGTCGGAGCACTTTCGCCGCCGCGCCGCTGAACGTGCTGTGCCCTGAAACGTACTCGGGAAATGGGGGCGTCTGGAGGTACGAAGTCCAGCGAGTGTCGCCTGCTGTTGCGGGGTTCCCGTCGAGATCGCCGTTGCGTATTGCAGTGACCGGCCGCCAGGAGCTGAAATTGTACTTCGCGTCCCACGCGCAAATTGCGGCATCCGCCATGGCCGCGTTCAGGAGCGCGAACAATCGCGCATTCTGCTCGACGGTATTGCCGCGCATCGCAGCCACGTCTTGGGCAATGCTGTTCCAGTGTCCCGGAGGCGTCTGGGTGCCGCCGCCGTCTGCCCAAAACAGCGCGATCTGGGACTGCTCCGGCGTGCGGACGACACTGTCGGCCGCGCCGAAGGCCTTGACTTCGTTGTAGGCGTCGGCGTACTCCGTGCTAGTTAATGCCGGCGGTCCAAGTGGACGAAAATGAGCGCCCGTTGGCATCGCGAACGGCGCAACCATTCCCCACTGTGGCAGCAGATACGCGGCAAACAGCGGCGGCGTCGGCACCCACGCGCCCACGCCGCTACCGGTCGGCGCCAGGACAACGGCATCCGAGTTGTCGTTGTAGCGGGCGGCGAGGATCTGGTCGGCAACGCTTTCGCCCCAGGCGATCCCCCGACTCTTCTGCGGGCTGTCGGGAATACTCGCAAGCGTCTCCGCATAAAGCTGGTCGAACGAGGCCGCGCTTGGCTCGAATAGATTCACCATGACGCGGTGGGCAGCGGCGCTCGCGGCAGCGTCCTTCGATGCGCTGGCGGGCACGGCGCTCTGAACGAGGTACTGCTCGTGGGTTCGGGCAATGCCGTTGATCGCATCAAAGATCGACAAGTGCAGAATGGCTAACGCGCGTGACGCACGCGGCGGCGGCGTTCTGCCGCTGCGGATCGCGTTTAGGGCGGCGGTGTTCCAGACGGTAACAACGTCTGCGAATGCGGCCGACGCGCTGCTCAGGACCAGCGCCAACACGAGGGTCGGAATTATGCGGGCTGTTCTCATAGCATCCTTCCTAGCTGGGGGCTAGACGATACCCGAAACCCCTCGAGTCGGGACCATTCGACTCCGCCTGCTCGGGTATCGCTGGACGAGAGGCGTCGGCCTGAAATGTGTCTCCCACTGATCCTAAAACCAGCGGTAGCGAGACACCCGTGGTCGTGGTTCGCGCACAAGAAAGACACATGCCAATTGGAATGTCAAACGCCACGCGGCAGTCTTGGACCGGTGTGCTGAGCGATCATCGATGGAAACCGCCTCCCCGGACGAAGCGGACGCGCATGGTGAGCGCAAACCCGTACCTCCATCCTTCGGCCGAATTCTGCGCGGCCGCAGACTAAAGGGGGGCGCAGGAGCGATTTGCTGCAGGCATCGCCGAGCTAACGCCAGAACACGGCGCGCCTGCCAGCCTTCGCGCTTGGTGGCGATCGTCACCAGCCCGTTGTGATCAGAATCTCCGATCGAGCAGAACCGCTTCGCACCACCCGCCTAAAGATCGCCGATTCCTGTGTAGCACTCACAGCTAGAGGAGCGTGCCCTTGAGCACCACGAGACCGACAGTGAAATAGATCACCAGGCCGGTCACGTCCACAAGGGTCGCGACGAACGGGGCCGAGGACGTTGCTGGGTCGAAGCCAAGCCGGCGCAGCACGAGCGGGAGAATGGAGCCGACGAGCGTCCCCCAGAGCACGATCGCAACCAGCGACAGCGCGACGGTGACGGCGACGAGAAACCAGTGGGGGCCGTAGATGTTCGAGAAGACCGACCACAGGCTGATGCGCAGGAACCCGATGCTCCCGAGGATGCCTCCGAGCATCGCCCCGGACAGCGCCTCCCGGCGCACCACGCGCCACCAGTCGGCCAGCCGAAGCTCACCGAGGGCCATCGCCCGGATGACGAGCGTCGAGGCCTGCGATCCGGAATTGCCCCCGCTCGAGATGATGAGCGGAACGAACAGCGCGAGGACGACGGCCCGCGCAATCTCCTTTTCGAAAAAGCCCATCGCCGTCGCGGTGAGCATCTCGCCGAGGAACAGCACGACGAGCCACCCCGCGCGCTTTCTCACCATGCGGCCCAACGCGATCGTCATGTACGGCTCGTCCAGCGCTTCGGAGCCGCCGACCTGCTGCATCTCGCGCGTGGCTGCCCGTTCGGCGACGTCGAGCACGTCGTCCACCGTCACGATCCCGATGAGGTTTCCGGCGGTGTCCGTCACCGGCAACGCCGTACGGTCCTCCCGCCTGAAGACGGCAACAGCCTCCTGCTGGTCGTCGGTGGCCGTGAGCGCCACATACCGGCGGTCCATGAGGTCCGCAACGTTCTTGGTCAGCGGAGCCACGAGGAATTCCCGGATCCTGATGTCGTCGATGAGTGTGCCCTGCTCGTCGACGACGTAGATCACGTTCAACGTCTCGCTGTCCTGCCCGTGCGCCCGCACGTAATCCATCACCTGCGGCACGGACCAGTGCTCGCGGACGGCGATGTAGTGCGGGGTCATGAGGCGGCCGATCGTACCCGGCGCGTAGCCGAGCAGCGTCACCGCCTCGGCGCGCTCTTCGGGCGTCAGGAGCGACAGCAACGTCCTCGTCACGTTCGCCGGCAGCTCCCCGAACAACACCGTCCGGTCGTCGGGCGCCATGGCATTCAACAGCGCCGCGACGTCCTCCTGCCCCATGGTCCTCACGAGCGCCGTCTGCGCCGATGGCGGCAGGTACTCGAACACCGACGCACCAGTGGTTCTGGGCAGGGCCCGGAATGCAATCACCTGATGGTCGGGACGCAACGCGATAATCGCCTCGGCAATTTCCTGCGGCCGATACCTTCCGAGTGCGTCACGCAGCTGGGTGTAACGACCGGCTTGAATCAGCTGATCGATGTCGGCGGGAAGCGACAGGCTGCTCATCGGACGCGGAGCGTATCACGGAGCCCGATCGCGCCCGGAGGGGCGGTAAACGTCTGGAGGCATGAGGACAGGAAGACAACGCCGGATCGACACTACGTGCGCACAGCCGCAGCGGGTACGGCAGCAGGCTGAGCGTGTCCGGGACTGACGCGGGCCCGCTGCGCGCCTCTGAAGCATTCGGTACGAACACTTTGCTCGTGCGGCGATCGATCGATAGATGACGGCCGCCCGCTCTGCAGCGGATTCAGTTGGGGCAGGTGGTGGGCAGGCCGTTCAGCCCTTCGTAGTCGTGTTCGAACTGGGCGGTCACCACACCACTGGCGTTCGTCACACGCACGACATAGAGGCTGTCGAAATCGCCCGAAGGCCACGCAGGCACGGTAACGCCGCTGCCGTATGCCGTCATGATGTTCTGGACGATCGCCTGCAATTCCAGATGTTCCCAGGCCACGAACACGGTGGCGGAGGCAAATGCGCTGCTCAGGAGCGCACCCTGCAGGCCGGCCCTGTCGGTGTACGCGTATTGTGTGTTCACCGGGAGTCCAGCACGGATCGCGGCCGGTTCGATCGTCGCCAGCGGGCGCACGTAGTAGAAGCTGCCCGCACTGTCGGGAACCTTGGCTGTCGGATTGGGCGCGAAGATCGCCTGGGGCGACCCGAACGCGCTCGCGAGTACAGGCGGGAGCGCAAGCGCCCGCTGAAGCCCCTGGCACGTCAGCTGTCCGTATCCGCCGGTCGGCTTTTCGCCGTGGCGCATGAAGACGATCGTCTCTGTCGTCGTCCCCATCGTGATGGGCGCCTTCGCGACCGCTGTCGATGCGAACGTCGCCGTGGCCAGCGACGCGGCGACGTGGCTGCTCACGGCGACACCGACGTTGATGGTCGAGGTCATCACGATCGTATCGGAACCCACTGTCGTCCAGTTCGCCCCGTCGGGAGACGTCGATGCGGAGAACGTGCTGCCGGTGCGCGTGAGCTTGACGAAGTAAGGGGCCTTCCCGCTGCCGCCGCTCGTACTCGAGGACACGCCGCTCGTCGCGAGTCGCCGCTGAAACGCCAGACCCTTTCCCGGGCTGACGAACATCGACGCCTGCCTCGATCCCGGGGCAAGCGTCTCCCGCATCATCACCCCGGCCTTCGTCCAGTCGGCCACGTATTCCTCGCTCGTGACCTGGCTGACGACGGAGCCGTCGCCGGTAAGTGTGGTGTACACGAAGTGGAACGCATCGGCGGTGCCCCAAACATCCGCTCCCGCGCCGTCAACGGTGAGGGCCGTAAGGTCGCCGCTCTCGGAGCCCGGGGCCCCGACCGCCCCCACATCCGCCGACTGCCATCCAGCCGGTAACGACTGCGCGACGGACGTGTGGGGTCCGAGCGTGACAGCAAACATCACAAGGGCGACGATGCGGGTAATCTTGTCGAGCACGGCTATCGTTTCCTGCTAGTGCGGATTCATGCGACACAGCCGTAGCCGCTCGGCGCTCTCACCGAGGGTCTTCACGGCTACAGCGGGGATGCTTCTGGTGGAGGCAATCGACGCGCCATAGGCGCGCCGAGCGCGCGGGTGCTGTCGTTTCACCGATCAGGCGACGCTGGAGAGCCCCTTCGCGGCGATACAGAACTCAGCTGTTCGTAAGAGTTACGTCCTGCGCTACGGAGGTGGGCAGATCCCGTGACAAACGGCGAGAGACCGCCTGCCGGAACGGCCGCTGACGTCCATTTCGAAAACATTTCCGCCCGCCGGGCGCAGCACGACGGTGCGAGAGGCGGGAACCGTATGAGTATCGGACGCCGGTCGGTCTGACGTGGAGAGTGCACCCGGCCATATCGGCGTGCGGGATTCTCAACAACAGCTGACTGCGGCCCAGTGTCCGGCACCGCCTGAGGCGGCGGAGGACGCCCCTTCCGTGCAAAGCACGAGCACGGCTGGAGAGCGATTAGAATGTCGCGTCTGATTGCCTCTGTACGTCGGCTTACTCCTGACTTCGGGCGGTTCGATCACGGGCGCGCACCCGTGAGTCGGCCGGAGGAGAACGGCACATGAAGATTCAGCGACTGCTCATCGGCCTCACGGTCTTGAACCTGACGCTGGCGGTGCTCGCCATTGTCCAGGCGCGTCATCCACTCATGGCGGAGAGCGCCCCGTCCGTACTTCGAGGTCGCGCGCTCGAAATCGTCGATGACCGCGGCGAAGTCCGGGCCTCTCTCAGTGTGCTGCCCGCACAGGCACAGCGGACCGGAGGGACGTCTCCCGAGACCGTGTTGCTGCGGCTGATCACCGAGCGCGGACGTCCGTCGGTGAAGATCAGCGCCTCGGAAGAAGCGTCGGGCGTGAGCCTCGCGGGACCTTCGAACACGAAAGACACCTACATCATCGTGGAGGCAAAGGGGACCGCAAGCTCTCTGCGACTGAGAAACGAGGACGGACGGGAACAAGTCGTCAAACCGTAGGTGATGTGACGTCACCCTTCTTGCCGTCCTTACCGTCCTTGTTCTTTTCCTTGTCCCCGTCTCCGTTGCCCCGGCCGCCGTCGCCCTTTGCCCTGGTCGTCCGGACCCTGTCGCCGCGGACACGGCCGTCCTGCGTCAGCACTCCGTCGACGACGACTTCGGTGCCCTCGCGCAGCTCGCGGCATTCCCCTTTTGAAAACTCCGTGTCTCCGCTCGTGACGACGCGGCGGCCCTCGAGCGTGAAGGAGATGGCGGGGCATGTGCCGGCAACCGACTGGATGGCACCAGCGAGGGTCACGGGTTTCGGATCCGGCTTGGGGGCAGGTGCTGGCGCGGGGGCCGGGGTGGGGGTCGGAGCCGGAACCGGCGCGGGAGTCGGTTTCGGCGCGGGAGCTGGTGCCGGCGCTGGCGCAGGGGCCGGCGCGGGCGCGGGCACGGGTGCTGGAGCCGGTACCGGGGCCTGACCGCTGCCCGACGCCGGCTGCATCACGGCGACCCGCTCACCAGCAACGACGGCCTCGACCGGGCGCGCGTTGCCGGGATTGGCGCCGACGACGATCCGGACGACCGCATCCCCGTGCCCCGAAGGTGGAGTCACCTGGGCCCACGGCGCCGCAGTGGCTGCCGTCCATGCGCAGGCGGGATGAGTATGAATCGTAATAGTCAATTGCCCGCCCGACGACGTCAGGTCTGCGACGGGCGCCGATACCTCGTACCGACACGCCCCGGGTTCCTCGGCGACGGAAAGCTGTTCCCCGCCAACCACAATCGTCCCGCGCCGCGCGACCGGGTCGCCGTTCGCGTCCACGCGGAATGTGACGGAGCCATCCCCCTGCCCTTGCGCGGCCGACGTCAGCAGTATCCACGGCGCCTGCGAGGCAGCGGTCCAGCCGCACTCGCGAGCGGCTGTGATGGTGGCGGCGCCGACGCCGCCCGACGCGCCGAAGGATAACGGAGTACCAGAGACCGATGTCGCGCACCGCGTCGCCGCAGAGGGGCTGGTGACGTTCGTGACCGCCGAACTTCCGCAGGCCGTCAGGCCGAGAGCCAGAGCCGGAATCAACGCCAGACAGTACGAGTACGGCCGACCGCGCACGTCGCTTGGCGATGCAGGAAAGTCGCCAGCGGGAAACCCGATCCTCGGGATTCATGACCGCCCTTCGCCGGCAAAGTGTGTAGTGGACTGCTTCATGCGGCGCGACGGGTGTTCGCCTTGTGCACACTCTGTGACGCGCTCGTGCGATCGGCCTTGTTCTCTCTTGCATTCACCGGGCAGCAGGCCTATGTTGAGACACACGGCCGACCGGAGCCGGAAATATGGCTCTCCCCAGGCAACCCGCGCCCGAAAGTGTTCCGAGTGTTCTGCTCGTGGACGACGACCAGGACACTTTGCAGCTGTACTCGACGTTCCTCCGGTATTCCGGGCTGCACGTGTGGACGGCCGGCACCGCGCCGGCTGCCTTCTCCAGCGCGCGGGAGCATCATCCCGACGTGGTCGTGACGGACATATCCCTGCCGGGCGACGACGGGTGGACGCTGTGCCGCCTGCTCCGGGCGAACACCCAGACGCGCGAGTGCGGAGTGATTGCGCTGACCGGCTGGGTCCACGACTCGCACCTGGCTGCCCATGCAAAAGAGGCCGGGGTGGACCTCGTCCTGACGAAGCCCTGCCTTCCCGATGCGCTGCTCGGCAAGATACGGGAGGTCCGCCGCCACGGACTGCTGCTGCGAGTGCGGGGACAGCAGGCCATGGCACGCGCGGCGACTCTGCGGACGCGCTCCGATCGACTGGCTCGCAAATCGGCGGACATCCGCACGCGCCTCAAGCGCCCCGGCAAAGGTTAGTCGTCTCCCTTCCAGACACGTCGCCCGTCCGGTGCTAGGATGCGCCGATGTGCTCCTTCCCTCCCCGTGACTTCCGTCGTCTTTGCCTCTTGATGTGTGTGGCGGCCGCGCCGACGGCACTTTTGAGCGGACGGCAAACGCAACCGGCGGCAGTGCCGAACCCGCCCCGCATCGTTCAGCTGAGTGCCGCTGACGCGGTGAGGCTTGCGGCGGAGGAGCGGCGGCAGGTCTCGGTCGAGATGCCGCCCGGCCTGGAGGTGAAGGTTTTCGCCCCTGAGGGACTCGTCGCGGACCCGGTCGCCATCGATCTCGACGAGCAGGGGACCCTCTACGTCGCCAGCTCGAGCCGCGCCAGCCTTCCGCTCGATATCCGGGCACATCCGACGTGGGTCCCTCTGGCGCACACGCTCAGGACACATGAAGACCTGCAGAAGTTCTACCAGCGCGAACTGTCGCCGGCACGCAGCGCGTCCAACCTGTGGATCGAGGATCTCAACAAGGACGGCTCGCACGACGAGCGCGATCTGTCCGAGATGAAAGAGCGACTCGTGCGGATCAAGGACACGAACGGCGACGGCGTGGCGGATGTCTCCGAAGTGATGCTCGAAGGATTCAACGCCGATGCGGGTTTCGACGTCGTCGGCGGCCTTCTGTACCATCGGGGCGATCTGTTCTTCGGCATCGCGCCGGGACTGTGGCGCATGCAGGACGCAAACGGGGATGGCACGATCGATTCCCAGACGCCTGTCAGTCTCGGCTACAACATCCATCCCGCCTTCGGCGGCCACGGGATCTCCGGCGTCACGCTCGGCCCGGACGGCCGCATCTACTGGGAAGTCGGCGACATCGGGTTCAGCGTCGTGGACGGCACGGGGCACCGCTGGTCATACCCGAACCAGGGCGCCGTCCTTCGCGCAAACCCCGACGGGACGGGGTTCGAAGTATTCGCGGCAGGGATCCGGAACCTGCAGGAGTTCGCGTTCGATGAACTCGGCGATCTCATCAGCGTGGACAACGACGGTGATCACGAGGGTGAGACCGAGCGGCTCGTCTACCTCACAGAAGGGTCCGACAGCGGCTGGCGCGCGAACTGGCAATACGGCAAGTACACCGATCCTGAGAACAACGGCTACAACGTCTGGATGGACGAGTCTCTTTTCAAACCCTGGTTCGAAGGTCAGGCTGAATACATCCTGCCACCCGTCGCGCCGTATCACGCGGGACCGTCGGGTATGGCGTTCAACCCCGGAACCGCGCTATCGGAGGCGTGGCGAAATCA
>JBBWZJ010000018.1:0-39387 GCA_039648985.1 Acidobacteriota bacterium
CTCAGCATGGCGACGCCCAGCAGACGGGCCGCCTCCGCACACTCGGTGCGGCGGACGCGGTAGTCGCCCGACGCGTGGTCGTGGCTCACCCCCGAGTCGACGACGAGCAGCGCGGCCCCCTCCGGCAGGCGCACGCGCTCGTGCGCCAGCGATCTCGTGTCGAGAAAGAGCGCGGCTGTGGTGTCCGCAAGGCTGCAGGCCATCTGATCCATGATCCCGACCGGGGCGCCGACGAACTCGTTCTCCGCGCGCTGACCGATGCGCGCCAGTTCGACGTCATCCACGTTCAAATGGAACAGATCCCGAAGTGCGCGCCCGATCGCAATCTCGAGCGCCGCGCTGGACGAGAGCCCGCTGCCGACAGGCACATCCGATTCGATCCGCGCGTCGAAGCCTGAAAGGGGCGTCCCGCCGAGGGCGTGCGTCATCCCTTTCACGTAGTCGACCCAGCCGCCCGTGTGTGCCTCCTGTCCGATGACGTAGGTATGGAGCCCCTGCCCGGAGAACTGCGCGCTCCAGAGCCGGACCGTGCGATCCGCCCGCGCACTCGCCTGGACACGCGTCCGCTGTGGAATCGCGGCCGGCAGCACGAAGCCGCCGTTGTAATCGGTGTGTTCGCCGATCAGGTTGACGCGTCCGGGCGCGTCAACGCTCAGCGTCGGCGCGACGCCGAAGAGCGCCTCGAAGGATGGCTGCATCGATCAGGTCAACTCCGCCGACACGTCGACAGCCCGCAACTCGGCGGCCTTTTCTTCGGGCAAGGTATCGGCGGTGAACATCCCCGTCCCGAGCTCGCTGCCGGCGAGATACTTCAATCGTCCGGGCATCCGGTAAGCCGGATAGAACTCGATGTGGAGGTGGGCTTCCGGATGGGGCGCCCCGTCGGTGGGCGCCTGGTGGAACACCATCACGTAAGGAAACGGCTTCTGCCAGAGGCGATCGAACTTCAGCAGCACGGTCTTGAGCGCTCTGGCCATGTCGGCACGCGCCGCCGCGTCGAGCGTGGCGACAGAAGGATGCACGTCTCTTGTTGCGACCCACACTTCGTACGAATAGCGCGCAAACGCCGGCATGAAGGCGACAGCACCCGGTCCTTTGTACAGCACGCGGCGATCGTCCGCGATCTCAGCCGCCAGGATAGATGCCAGGAGCCCCGTGCCGTGGGCCTCGAAGTGGGCGCCCTGCTGAGAGAGCTCCCTCGCCGGAACAGGAGGCACGAACGGGTACGCGTAGATCTGACCGTGCGGATGGTGCAGCGTGACGCCGACCTCGACACCGCGGTTCTCGAATGGAAAGACGTATTCCACCTCGGGCCTCGCGCCGAGCTCGACGTACCGATCGGCCCAGACCTCGAACAGCAGCTCGATGTGGGCGAGTGGTAGAGACCCCAGTGTCGCCCGCGCATCCTGAGTGAAGACGACGACCTCGGCCGCGCCAACCGCAGGCCTCGTTTCCACAATCGACACGGGGGGATCACCAGGATCGGCCGTCAGCGTCGGGAAGAGGTTCTCGAACACCGCAACGTCATAGTCGCCAGACGGCACTTCGGTCGGATGCCCTCCCGGAACCGTCGAAGCGAGCGGGCTGAATTCCGCCGGCGGCAGAAACGTGCGCCCCTGCCTGTGGCTCGCGTAAGCCACCCACTCGCCTCTCAGCGGATGCCACCGCAGATGGGCGGACTTCCGCGTCGGCTCGTTGACCGGGCTTGGCGCCACGATCGACTCGGAAATCGGCCGGCGCGAGTACAGCCACAGACGGCGCCCGTCAGGCTTGATCAGCGACCGTTTGAACATTCTCGACGGTGCCCGCCCCGGGCAGGACGCCTTCCGCAACCGCCGCGGCCAGCGGATCGGGCTGCGCCACATCGAACCGGCCGCGGGTTGCCGCCGCAAGCCGCGCCAGCGGGATCTTCGGACGCCGATCGGCGTGCAGCAACCCGTTCGCTTCCTGATACGTATCGGCAAACTGCGTGTAGCAGAACCCGCTCAGCAGGCCGATCGACTGCACGGCACGCATGAGTTGCTCGTATCGCGCCGCGAGCTCCTCCTCCCCCGACACCTTCGAGTACCCCCAGGTCGTCTTGTCGCCGCCGACCGCGATCCCGCCGAACTCCGAGAGCACGATAGGCAGCTCGGCATGCCGTTCGCCTTCGAGCACCAGCAGACGCCCGCCGGGGCGCTCGCGTCGGAAGATGCGGGGGATCTCGTGCTGCGCATGGTAGCGGCGCGCGAGGCGCGCGGCATCGTGATCGTAATCATGGATCCCGACGATATCGGTGGCCACGCTTTCCCATCCGTCGTTGCCGATCACCGGCCGGGTGGGATCGAGCGTCCGGGTCAGGTGATACAACGCCTGGACGTAGTGCCGTTCGGCCGGGATGTCGGGAAGGTTCGGCACGCCCCAGGACTCGTTCACCGGGACCCAGGCGACGATGCACGGGTGGCTGTAGTCGCGGTTGAGCGCGGCTGTCCATTCGCGCGTCACGCGCTCGACCGAATCCCTGGTGAACCGGTAGGCGCTCGGCATCTCTTCCCAGACCAGCAGGCCCAGCACGTCGGCCCAGTAGAGATACCGGGGGTCCTCGATCTTCTGGTGCTTGCGTACGCCGTTGAACCCCATGACGCGGGCCAGCTCGACGTCCCGCCGCAGCGCCGCGTCGTCCGGGGCCGTCATGCCCCCCTCGGGCCAGTAACCCTGGTCGAGGACGAGGCGCAATGGGTACGGCCGGTTGTTCAGGACCACGCGGTCCCCCTGCGTGCCGATCGCGCGCAGGGCCGTGTAGCTCGAGACCTCGTCGAGCAGTTCGCCGCGCTCGCCCCAGAGCCGCATCTCGACCGTGATGAGCGTCGGCGACGCCGGACTCCACAGCAGCTCATTGCGGTAGTCGTCGATGCCGGGATCGGACAGCGCGATGCGGCGATGCACTTCTCCACCGACGACCGCATAGCTGTCGTCCGCGATCATCTGCGACGGGCAGCGGAGCCGCACGTGGAGGCGGAGCCGTTCGCGCGGCGCGCCTGCGATGCGCGCCTCGAGGCCAATCTCCCACCGGGCGAGGTTCGGAGTCCACCGGACAGTGCCGATCCAGCTGTCCGGCACCACTTCCATCCACACCGTCTGCCAGATGCCCGATGTCCGCGGATACCAGATGGAATGCGGTTCCAGCTGCCAGTCCTGCTTGCCCCGAGGCTTCGCGAGATCCTGCGGATCGTCGTCGACCCGTACGACAATCTCGATTGACTCGACGCCGGCCACGCAGGGGGTGAGATCGACAGTGAACGGCGTATACCCCCCGACATGGTGGCCGACCGGAACGCCACCGGCCCAGACCGTCGCCTCGTAGTCCACCGCGCCGAAGTGCAGGAGGAGCCGTTCGCCTTCGCCGAGCCGCGGCACCGGGATGCTGCGGCGGTACCAGCACGCGCGGAAGAACGAGGTGACACCGACACCGCTCGCGGGCGCTTCGGGCGCGAACGGCACGCGGATCGCCCGATCCCACTGCACGTGGGACGGAGAACGCCAGACCCCCGCGGGATCGAACGCGAAATCCCACGACCCGTTCAGGGACACCCATCCATCGCGGCGCAACTGCGGACGCGGGTAGCCGCGGCCGAGGTGATCCGTCGCTGAGCTGCTCAATCGCTGTGACATCGGCGTCCATGAAATGTGCAAAGACGTGGCCAGCGCGAGGGGGGCGGGGCGCCCCCGGCACGGCGCGGAACACGTTTGGGACTAGACTGAACCCATGCGCCGCCTCCGGTGGTTCACCATCGCGATCGTCGCGGCTCTCTGCATCGGGGCGGCCTCCACGGTGCTCGCCCAGCGGCGGCGCGGATTCGGATTCGGCGCGCCCCTCCGCATGGCGACTCCCGAGAGCTTCGACGGCGCGTTCAACTTCTGCCGCATCATTTTTTCACAAAGCCCCGACGGCGACGGGGCGAACTGGAGCGTCGATTATCCGCGAGCCGACATCAAACTCTCCATCCGCCTCAGCGAGCTGACGCGCACGCGCATCAGCCGCGATCCGGCCACCGGCGAGCCGAACCACGTCCTCGTGCGTCTCACCGACGACCTCATCTTCCAGTGCCCGTTCATCATGATGACCGAAGTCGGCGCTGCGTACTTCAGCCCCGAGGAGGCCGCGCGGCTTCGCGAGTATCTCCTCAAGGGAGGATTCCTGTGGGCCGACGATTTCTGGGGAGAATACGCCTGGCAGATCTGGGCCCGTGAAATCGGCAAGGCGCTTCCCCCGTCCGAATACCCGATCGTCGTTCTTCCGCTCACGCATCCGCTCTTCCGATCGCAGTTCATCATCCAGAAGTTCCCGCAGATCCCGTCGATCGGCTGGTGGTACGGGAGTGGCGGTGGCACCTCGGAGCGCGTTGACAGCACCGTGCCGCATGCCCGCGCGATCCTGGACAAGAACGGGCGCATCATGGTGTTCATCTCGCACAACACGGATTTTGGCGACGCCTTCGAGCAGGAAGCCGCCGACCCGCGCTACTTCTACACCTTCTCGGTCGATGGCTACGCCGTCGGCGTGGACGTCCTCCTCTACGCGCTGACGCACTGACGCGCGTCACCAACCGACGCGCCGTGCTTCGCCCTCACGCGTCCGCATGATCCTCCGCCCCCGGCTCCCGGCGCTGACACTCGGCATCGCCGTCATTCTGGTCGCGGTGTCGGCCTGGATCGTGATCCCCGCGCCACTCCTGCTGCTGCTTCCACTTGGCATCGCTGCGCCGGAACTGAGCGCGTGGCTGCTGGTCCTGGCCGCACTCGTCGCGGCCGCAACGCTCCCGGACTGGCGCAGCGACCGGAAAAGCCGTGTTGCGCTCGTCCTGGCTGTCGTCACGATCGTCATCTCGACGCTTCCACTCATCCGGGCGGTGGTGGCGATTCCGCACCTCGAGGCAGCGATGCAGCAGGCGCTCGGGGACGACATCACAGTCCGTGTGCCAGCGAGCGTGCGCGCCGGGATGCGGACGTCACCGATCGTGATCGGCGACCTCTTCCGCGGGCTGCCGTCGTCGAATCCGCGAACCACGTCGTCCACCGTCTTCGGTGCGCCGGACGGAACTCCGCTGCGTATGGACGTCTATTCGCCGCCGTCGGCCGGCCCGCATCCGGCGCTCGTGCAGATCTACGGAGGAGGCTGGCAGCGCGGCGACCCGCGAAATAACGCCGAGTTCGCCGGGTATTTCGCCGCGCGCGGCTACGTGGTATTCGCGATCGACTACCGCCACGCGCCTCGGTGGCGCTGGGAGGCCCAGCTGGAGGACGTCCGGCGCGCGTTGGCGTGGATCCGGAGCCACGGCGCGGAGCAGGGCGCGGACGTGGAGCGGATGGCGCTTCTCGGCCGCTCGGCCGGCGCTCACCTTGCGCTGCTCGCGGCTTACGCGCCGGGGGCGCCCGCCATCAGAGCCGTCGTGAGCTTCTACGGACCCGCGGATCTGACTCGCGGATTCCGGGAACCGCCCAGGCCGGATCCCTATGACGTGCGGTCCGTTCTTGGCGCCTTCGTCGGCGGGACGCCTGAGGAGCAGCCCGCTGCGTACCGGTCCGCATCGCCGATCACCTACGCGACGCGGCCGCTGCCGCCGACGCTGCTCATCTACGGCGGCCGCGATCATGTGGTCTCCCCGTCCTTCGGCGCGGCGCTGCACGACAAGCTTCGGGCGACGGGTACAACCGCCGTCTTCCTCGAGCTCCCCTGGGCGGAGCATGCCTTCGACGCGGTTCCCTTCGGGCCTGGCGGCCAGCTGGCGCTCTATCACACGGAGCGGTTTCTCGCCTGGGCGTTGCAGAGGCCGTGAGGAGAACGAGGCGGGCTACTTCCCCTGCATCCGCTGAATTCCGGCGCGCAGCGCCTGCTTCGTCGCCTCGGATCCGACGAAGAGCCCTTCGGGATACCGGCTGTACTGGAGCATGTCCGCGTAGATGGCTTCGCTCTGGTAAAGATTGAACCCCATCCCGGCGAGGTACTGCAGCCGCAGGTTGCGGTCGCGGTTGATCGTCGCGTCGGCGAGCCACGGCGCAAGGTCGGCCTTCATCCCCGCGTAGTTCGAGAACAGATCCACGGCCGAGAACATGCCGATCTCGCGCAGCGATTGCGCCACCGGCGCCATGGCGGGCGCGGTGAGCCGCGCCTGGACTGATTCGACGTCGATCCGCGTCGGCTCCGCCTGCCCGAGGAGCACGAGGTCGTAACCGGCGCCGTTGTTGGTGTTGCCCCACACGACGCCGCCCGGGAAGACGTCCAGGAAAGTCGCGATCTCGCTCTTCACGGCTGCGGAGTTGCTCTCGTACAGCTGCACGAACAGCGTCACCGCGCCGCCCGGATTCAGGTGCGCCCGCGCGGTCTCGAAGAACTCCTTGGTGTAGAGCATCGCCGCCCCCTTCACCCACGGGTCCAGCGGATCCGACGTGATGGCGTCGAACTTCTGGTGCGTCGTCAACAGGAAGTGCCGCGCGTCGTCCAGGACGACATGCGTCTTGGGGTTGTCGACGACGGCAAAGTTGTAGGCACTGAAATACTTCGATACGACTCGCGGCACGAGCGGCTCGATTTCCGCGATCGTCAGGCTCTTCACGTTCGGGTCGACCGACACCGCGCCGGCGGTGACGCCCGCACCGCACCCGATGACGAGGACGGACTCCGGTTTCGACGGGATGAGTGTCGTCATATGGCCGAGCATCCGCTGCAGGCGCATGTCCTGCGGCTCGCTTGACGCCTGTACCTTGCCGGCGTTGTGATAGTTCAGCACCCCGTTCGACAGCCGCGACACCGCGACGGAGGCATTCCATCCCTCGCCGACGTAGATGATCTCGGCGCCGCCAATGCGAGTCGCCGCATAGCGTCCGTACGCGACAAGGATCCCCGGCACCGGGTGAATCGTCCTGGCGAGCAGGACGGCTGTGCCCATGCCGAGCGCGAGCAGCAGCGTTCCGACGATCTGGAGTCGCGGAGTCTTGCCGGAGGGATCCGCGGCTGCCGACTCGAACATGAGGAGCGCCGAGACCGCCGACACGAGCACCAGGACCTGCTGCGCGCGCTGGCTGCCAAGCCAGACAACGAGAAGAAGGCTGGCGGTGACAGACCCGATGATTGCGCCGAGCGTGTTTGCGGCATATACGCCGCCGACGAGGCGGGCGGGGTCCTTCCCGCCCGTCGCGACCGACGCCAGCGCGAGCGGAAAACTCGCGCCCCAGAGAATGGCGCCCGGGAGGATGGCCCAGATGCAGCGGACGATATCGAGCTGGAAGTTGAACCAGGGGTCGGTCGAGATGGACGGGTTGATGGGCCAGTACGGCAGCGACTGGGTCAGCATGTATGCCGTCCAGGCGATCGCGGCGCAGAGCAGCAGCTGACACCAGCCGAGCGCCATGCGCGGACGGGCGATCCGTGCCGCGATCGCCGAACCGATGCTGCTCCCGATACCGAGCCCGAAGAGGAACACGGCGAGGATGAGGGAGAAGGTGTAGACCGTCGCGCCGAACAGGAGGGACAACAGGCGGGTCCAGATGACCTCCGCGCCGAGCGCCGTCATCCCCGAGAGGCCTATCGCGACGTACACCGGCCACCCGTCGCCGGCGCGTTCGAGGGGCGCGGGCGGAAGCGCCTCGGAGGCCGCCACACCTGGCGTGGCCCTGGCGATCGCGAGCGCGAGGCTCGCCACGATCACGTTCAGCGCGACGGCGACGAAGGTCGCGACGGCGATGTCGTGCACGCGCAGCAGGTAGAATCCGGCGAGCAGGCATCCAATCACGCCGCCGCCGATGTTCCCGCCGTAGAAGAAGCCGAGCCACGACACGCCTTCCGGCGTTGATTCCACCCACCGCGACATCGCGGGCAGGGTGGCGCCCATGAGCAGGGTGGGCGGAAGGAGGCAGATGCTCGCGGCGAGGCCTCGCAGCAGGATCCCGCTGACGCCCGACCCGCCCCAGGCGATGTAAAGCCCCCCGAGCAGCGGCATGCCGAACAGCAGGAGCACCCCGACGAGAGCAATCCCGAGCTCCAGGAACGCGTAGACGCGCAGGGGATGCTGCCGCCGCGAAATGACGCGCGCGAGAAAGAGACTGCCGAGACACATGCCGCCCATGAACGTCCCGAGCAGCACGCCCAGCGACACGGCCGACGACCCGATCACGAGTTGCAGCAGCTGGAACCAGACGATTTCGTAAATGAGCGCGGCGCAGCCGCTGCCGACGAACAGCAGCAGCAGCGCCGGGAGTACACGACGCGCGGTCATTCGGTTGGACCTCTCGACAACGGGAAATGGAGGGCGGATCGTATCACGCAAGACTTCTCGATCCCGACGGCAGCTGAGGCAAAACTATGACAGATCACCGCAGCCCGAAGCCCGGGACGCGCTGCGGCGGATCCTTCTCGATCTGCGTGCGCAGCGGATCCCACGCGGCGCCGTGCCGGACGGCGTCCACGCTGACTGACAACGGCGACTGCGTTTCGACACGGACACGCAGCGGATCGAACCGGGTATCCGTACTCGGACGCACCGGCACCGATGCCTCGGAGACGCGCCGCTGCGGATCCGACCAGTCGATTTCTATGCCGCCCGCAACCGCCGGATTCAGCCGCCCCCAGCCGACGACCACCACGGGCTGCGCCGGCAGAGGCGACCAGAGCGCACCCTGCGCCTGCGGACGGGGTTGTGCCTGGGCGAGCACTGTCTCACCCGCAGATCGGACGCACATCCACACGAGGCACGCGGCAATCACGGTCAGCATGGTCTTGGTGTACCAGTCGATCTTCATGATGTTGGTTTCCTTATCAAGAAAGTTCGCACGCGGAGCGATCGCTTGCAGCATCAGCTATCAAACCACAGCTGATAGCGTCCGCCTCCAGCTTCGAGCTCGAGCTTTCCTGCTCCCCGCTTCCGGCTTCCTGCTTCCCGCTCTCTGGCTTCGGACTTGCCGCTTCCCGCTTCCAGCTTCCAGCTCTAAAGCTTCGGGTTTAGACAGCCGTTTGCACGTGCGCGGCTGAGAAGCAGGGGGAATGCGGATCCCGAGTCCCCTTGGTATGCTCCTCCCTTGCCCCTTCCTCTGCGCGTCGTGACGGCGGATCGCGGCGACTCGGGCCGGCGGATCGACCTCGTCCTGCGGCGACATCTCACCGACGTGCGTGCCGCCAGCCGTACCCGTGTTCAGGCCTGGATCGAAGGCGGGCACGTGACCGTCAACGGCAGCGTCGTCCGGCGGGTCTCTGCTCGCGCGGCGATCGGCGACGTGATGACGGTGGCCCTGCCGCCCTCCACGTCCCGGCAGCCCATGGCGCAGGAAGACGTGCCGCTGCGAATCCTGTACGAGGATGACGCTCTGCTGATCGTCGACAAGCCGTCGGGGATCGTGGTGCACCCGACGCACAAGCACGCCGCCGGCACGCTGATGAATGCGCTGCTCTGGCACGCGAAGGGCTGGCCCGCGGGCGGGCGGCCGTCGATCGTCGGACGCCTGGACAAGCTCACGTCCGGGCTCGTGATCGTGGCGAAGACCGCGGCAATACACGCCGCCATCCAGCGCGAATGGGGAGCCTCGCGCACGATCAAGGATTACCTCGCGGTGGTGTACGGGCGTGTGGGGGTGCGACGTGGAGAGATCGAGCTGCGGCTTCGGCGCGATCCCCTGGACCGCCGGCGGGTCGTGGCCTCTGCGACCATTGGCGCGCCGAGCGTGACCCGGTTCGAGCGAGTGGCGGCTGTCCGGGCCGCGCGCGTCGGTCTGTCGCTGCTCCGGTGTCGCCTGGTCACCGGACGCACGCACCAGATCCGCGTCCACCTCGCGGCGAACGGCTGGCCGATCGTCGGCGATCCTGTGTACGGCGTGCCCCGGTGGAAGGAGATCGTCGACGTGGACCTCGCGGCCGATCTGCGCGACTTCCCGCGTCAGGCGCTGCATGCGTGGCGGGTCGAGCTGAAGCATCCCGGCACCTTGCGGCTGCTCAGGGTCGAGGCTCCCGTGCCCGAGGACATGGCTGCACTGATCGACGCCGCCGGCCTGAACGCCCGGCGCGGCGGTCCTGACGGTCTGAACCTCGGGTCGGCGCCAGAGGCTCGGGATTTCCTGTCGCGGTCAGGCAGGCTCTGATAACGTGTCGCCATACAACCAGGCCATTGCTGAATCCCTGCCGGGATTCGGGATTCGGGATTTGCAATTCGGGATTCGGGAGAACACATTCCAGATCCCACGTCCTGAGTACCGGTTCCCGGCGCGATTCGAGAGGATGCGGACCGTGGCGGCAGCCGCCCGCCGTGATGAAGGACATCCATGAGTGACGACGAGATCGTCGATTTGAACCGGTGGGACAGCCACGTGCCACACATGCCGCGGGTGCCGCGCGTCTCCGGCCCTCTGCTCCGGGCGGCCGCCGCGATCATCGCGGTGCTCATCCTGATCACGACCACGTTCTATCAGGTGCCGCCGGAAGCCGTGGGCGTCGTGCTGCGATTCGGGCGCTACGTGCGGACCGCCGAGCCTGGGCTGCACGTCAAGGCCCCCTTCGCGGAAGAGGTCATCAAGGTGCCGGTGCAGCGGCAGCTCAAACAGGAGTTCGGGTTCCGGACCGAGGAAGCCGCGATCCGCACGCAGTACTCGAAGGGCAACTTCACGGACGAATCGATGATGCTCACGGGCGATCTCAACGTCGCCATTGTCGAGTGGATCGTGCAGTACCGGGTGTCGGACCCATACCAGTTCCTGTTCAAGGTGCGGAACCCGGAAGGCACCTTCCGTGCGATGAACGAAGCGGTGATGCGGCAGGTGGTGGGGGATCGCACGGTGACGGAAGTGTTGACAGTCGGCCGGCAGGAGATCGAGACGCGGGTCGAAGTCGAGCTGCAGGCGATGGCGAAACAGTATGAGCTCGGCATTACGCTCGACCAGGTCGTGCTCCAGGACGTGAACCCGCCGAACCCCGTCAAGCCGTCGTGGGACGCCGTCAACCAGGCGCAGCAGCAGCGGGATCGGCTGATCAACGAAGCGCGCGCGGAATACAACAAGGTGGTCCCCCGCGCCAAGGGCGAGGCCGAGCAGGCGATCCTGCAGGCGCAGGGGTACGCGCTCGACCGCGTCAACCGATCGCAGGGCGACAGCGCCAGGTTCAAGTCGGTGTACGACTCGTATCGCAAGGCGCCCGAGGTGACGCGCCGGCGGATGTACCTCGAAACCATGGGACGCGTCCTGCCGAACCTCGGGGGCAAGGTGTTCCTCGACAAGGATGTCAAAGGCTTGCTGCCATTGCTGCCGCTGCAGAACATGATGGGCGAGTCGACGAAGGCCGGAGGTGGGCTGTGAGCCCGCGCGGCATCGGCACGCTCGTCGTCGCCTTCTTCGCGCTGGTGCTCTTCAACAGCGCGTACTACGAGGTCAGCGAAACCTCGCAGGTGATCGTCACGCAGTTCGGCAACCCTGTGGGCGCGCCGGTCACGAGCCCGGGGCTGCACATGAAGATTCCTTTCATCCAGGAGGCGAACTCGTTCGACAAGCGGTTTCTCGAGTGGGACGGCAGCCCGAACCAGGTGCCGACGAAAGACAAGCGCTTCATCTGGGTGGACACGTACGCCAGGTGGCGCATCGTCGATCCGCTGAAGTTCTTCCAGCGGCTGCGCGACGAACGCGGCGCGCAGTCGCGGCTCGACGACATCCTCGACGGCGAGACGCGCAACTCGGTCGCGCGCTACAACCTGATCGAACTGGTGCGCAACACCAACCGGACGCGCGCCGAAGTCGCTGTCGAATCCGACGAGGAGAGCGCGATCCTGGAGCAGATCCAGAAAGGCCGCGCACAGATCGAACGCGAGATCCTGCAGCGTGCATCGTCGCGGATGGCGAATCTCGGGATCGAGCTCCTCGATCTGCGGTTGAAGCGCCTCAATTACGTCGAGCAGGTCCAGAAGGACGTCTTCGCCCGCATGATTGCCGAACGGAACCGGGTGGCGGAGCTGTTCCGGTCCGAGGGCGAGGGCGAGGCGGCGCGGATTCGCGGTGAGCGCGAGCGGGAACTGAAGCGAATCCAGTCGGAGGCGTATCGGTCCGCGGAGGAACTGCGCGGCAAGGCGGACGCCGAGGCCACCGAGATCTACGCCGACGCGCACGGCCGCGACCCGGACTTCTACGCGTTCACGAAATCGCTCGAAACGTACGAGCACACGATGGACGCCAAGACCATCTTCGTGCTCGGGACGGACAGCGAGTTGCTCAAATTCCTCGGGAAACCGCGGTAGAACGACCTGAGCCGTAAGGCGGCGGCACGGGCGTTGCTGCGGTCAGGCGGGGCGTGATGCCGGAGCCGGAGGAGCCATGAGACTGCGCATGTTGCCGGTGGTACTCGTCGTTGGACTGGCCGCGTTGATGGTCGCCGCTTGCGGCAGGCCGAAGGAACGGGACGAATCCCGCAACTCGTCGTCGCCGCAGTCCGCGCGGTCCAACGGATGCAGCGATGTCCTGGCCGCCGCCGATCTCGCGAAGCTGCTGAAAGCGGCGCCGACGCGCGAAGGGGCGGACGCCGGGGGATTGAATCACGGGAAATTCATGTGGGGCGCGGTCGTGAACCGCGAGGGGCAACTGTGCTCCGTGGCCGTCTCGACCGATGACGCCGCCGCGGCGTGGCCGGGAAGCCGCGGGATCGCCATCGCAAAGGCCTTTACGGCCAATGCGTTCAGCACCGACACGCTGCCGCTCTCGACCGCGCGCCTCTACACGCTCAGCCAACCGGGACACTCGCTCTGGGGCGCCGGCGCCGGCAACCCCATCAACCCCGCGTGCCTCTCGACTCCCGGAGAGGCGGACACGGGCGTCGGCAAAGTG
Source organism: Acidobacteriota bacterium (assembly GCA_039648985.1). Classification (GTDB taxonomy): domain Bacteria; phylum Acidobacteriota; class Vicinamibacteria; order Vicinamibacterales; family 2-12-FULL-66-21; genus JALZOC01. The sequence continues at coordinate 12,823 of JBBWZJ010000018.1, forward strand.
TGCGGCGGCACGATTGTGTTCGGCGGGGGGCTGGCGTTGTACAAAGGCCAGACACGCGTCGGCGGTGTTGGCGTGAGCGGCGACACGTCGTGCGCCGACCACGAGATTGCCAAACGCGTCCGCGACGCCGCGGGTTTGAATCCGCCGGGGGGTCGCACCGCGGACGACATCGTCTTCACGTCGAAGGACGGCCCGTCTCCGTTCGCTCACCCGCTCTGCGCCAACACCTGGCGGAACGGCGAGAAAATCGGCGACGAGGCACCCGCGAGCGGCTACTGAGTACGGCAGTCGCCAGCAACCAGTCGCCAGAAATGAACAATCAACGAGTCCCGACGCTCCGGCTACTTACTGCCTACTGCTGACTGGCTGCTTGCAGATGAAGTTCGCGGCATCGTCCGTGCTTCCGCGCCCGGTGTAGGACGCCACGTCCGGATACAGGCACAGAGGCCGCGTACGGACCGCCCCCCCTTCCAACGGACGCGACGCGGGGATTGTCGCCGGCGGACTCCCCTTCTCCACCCAGTCCTCGAGCGCCGTCAGCATGTCGAATTGACTCACACCCGGTCCGTCGCCGCAGTGCTGCATCCCGGGGACCATGAACAGTCGAAAGAATGCGCGGGTCGCCTCGAGCCCCTCGTTGCGCGATCGCTTCCCCTGAGCGGCGACGACGTCCTCGTAGTAACGAATGGTGTTCAGGGGCGAGATGTCGGGATCGCTCCAGCCGTGGTACACGAGCAGCTTCGCGCCGCGGCGCCGCAGGGGCCTGAGGTCAGGGTCGACAGCATCGAGGAGCGGCCCGACCTTCCGCACCGCGACGTTCACGTCCGTGTCGTAGTTGAAACTGCGGTAGTCCCAGTCGGGATTGTCGAACACCATGTTCTTGAAGAAGCCGTCGGCGGCCTGGGCATGGGTCCCCGTTGACGGCCCGGTGCCGGTCGTCCACGCCGTCCATCCCCCGCGTCCAGCCTCGCCGCCGGGCACGAGCCCCGGATACACCAGTTCGCCGGAGGACGTATGCGCGCCCCGCCAGATGTCCCGCACAGCGCGGACCTGCGGTGCGGTGAAGCAGGTATCGGCATCCTGCCCGGGGGCGCATGCGAGCGTCGCCGGATCGAACCTGCAGGCTCGCGGGTCTTCGAGGACGCCGTCCCGGACGCCGTCGAGGGCGTCACACGCGGCGTTCACGGCATCGGTCAGCAGAGGAATCTTGCGCGCCGGGATGTAGCTGGCCGGGTCTCTGGTGGTAGCGAGCCAGTACCAGAGGTGCCCGCCGGCGTAGAAACGGGTCCAGTTGTTGGCGGGATCCCCGGCGATGATCCCGTCGTAGTCCTCGGGGTACCGCTGCGCCTCCATCAGTCCCTGCTGCCCGCCCTTCGAGCAGCCCACGTAATACGAGTGACGGGGACGCCTGTGGTAAAACGCCCCGGTGATCTTCTGCCCGTTCAACGTGGTGACGTGGAGACTCCGGTGGCCAAAATCGGCGATCAGGTCCGGCCGCCGGAGCGCCCAGGTGGCGTCGAACGATCCCTTGCTGACGTGCCCAGTATCGGTGCTGGCGACGGCGTATCCGCGCTTGAGCGCGGCGGCCATCGCACCGTAACTGATCGTACCCGCCATCCCTCCGTTTCCGACGCCCTGGAACTTTCCATTCCACTCCGCGTCGGGCAGCCAGACTTCGAAATGGACCGCCGGCGTGGTCGTCGCCGTCACACGGCAGAACCGCGGCAGACCCGTGAGCGGCGCGGCGCCCGATGGCGAGAACGAAGAGCCCGACACTTCGTCCGCCGAGAGGACCGTCGTGTCCGGCAGCCGCAAGACCGCGAGCGCCGCGCAGCGGCGTTCGGGCGCCGTGATGTCTAAGGCGATTCCGCCGGACGAGGCCACCATGGCGACCACGAACGCGAGCGTGAAAGGGCGGCGCATGCACGGCTCCCGGAAAGAACGAACGGCTCCGGCGGTTCGCACCCGCGGACGCTAGAGCTGCTTCAGATAGCGAATCGTATCCGGCTGGAACCCCAAATGCTCGTACACATCACGCGCGTGTCGATTCCGCTCGAACACATTGAGCGTCAGCGTCGGGTACTTACGGCGGCGCGCCCAGGCCTCCGCCGCCCGGATCAACGCCGCGCCGGCGCCCGTTCCCTCGGCCGCGGCCGCCACGGCGAGAATGCCCAGGTGGCCGTGCCACTCGTGCGTGAAGTAATCTCGCGCTTCCTCGAGCAGCGCGAACCCGAGCGCTTTCCCCAAAGGCCCGTGCGCGATCAGCAGCGCGGACGACGGATCCGGCGCGTCGAAGAACTCCCGTAAAGTGCGCGCCTCCCCCTCGACGACATCCGCCGCGTCCCGCCAGGGCGGGGGCCCGAACGCCGACAATCGCCCCGCTGTCTCGAGGATGAACGGGAGATCCTCAATCCGCGCCGCCCGGATCCTGATGCTCACCGCGTGTCGCGCGCAGGGGCCGCGACCCCCGCCTCCGCATCCCGCCGCTCGTCGTCCGACCTGTCCTCAATCGGGCGGACGAAGCCCGTGCGCCGCGGTGGCGGCATCACCGACCGGGCGCCGTGGATTGATTGCCACAGGATCTCGTTGAGCGCCATCTCCGGCGCGCGATCCGCGTGCCTCAGGTCCATGTTCCGCGATGCGCTTGCGCCGGGTGACGACCAGTCGTTCCGCTCGTCGAGAGCGACGCGCGCGGGGAGATGGTCGTACGGAGAGGCATCGGGCGTCGCCTGAAGCGCGCCGTACAGGGGCCGCGCCGCGGCGTCGTACTGGCTCATGGGCGGCAGGCGGAACACCAGCTCGATCGTCCGCAGCACGCTGCAGGTCGTATAAAGCGTGCTGTCGACCGCATGCCGCCGCGAGAACGGACTGATGCTCAGGAGCAGCGACCTGTGCGCATCGATGTGGTCGGGGCCGTTCTGCGCGTCGTCTTCGATGACGAAGATCGCGGAGTCTTTCCAGTACCGGCTGTGAGAAATCGTGTCGACGATCCGGCCGAGCGCCAGATCGTTGTCGGCAACCATCGCCCGTGGAGTCCGCGTCCCCGGCGACGTCCCGCTCGTATGATCGCCGCCCAGGCGCAGGATCGAGAGTTGGGGCAAGGTTCCTTCCCGCTCGAACGTGCGGAACTCCTCGATCCAGATGTCGGCGCGGGTCGCATCCGGAACGGTCAGATCGAAGGGCGGATATGTCGGGTGCACCAGCCCCTCGAGGCCGGGCACCGAGGGATGGACCTCCTCGCCTCGTCGTTCCCACTCGGCGTACTCGCCATAGCTGCGGACGCTGATCCCGGCGCGCTTCGCGAAGTCCCAGATGTAGCCCAGCGGCGGCGCAGAAAAATTCCCGTACTCGTCGCGCACCTTGTATCCGCCCTCGGCGACAGACGGCGTCCCTCGGCCGCCGTAGTTGGTCGGCCACAGCTTTTCGACCACGTCCGTGGCGTACGCGCCCATGGAAAAGGCGTGGCCGTCGTAGCTCACTTCGGCATCGACGTAGAAGTTGTCGAACAGCGTGAACGCACGCGCGAGGGCGTGCGCGTTGGGGGTGATCTGCTCGCCGAAGAGCGTCAGCGACGGGTCGCCGTTGCCCGCGGGAATGTCACCGAATACCTGGTCGTAGGTCCGGTTCTCGCGAATGATGTAAAAGACGTGCTTGATCGGCGACGTCCCTCCCACGTTGGGCGGAATGGGGTTGCCGACCGGGGCATCGGCCGGTGCGAGCCGGTGGGCCGCGGTGTATGGACTCAGCTCGTGTACGCGGCTGGTCATCGCCTGCAGAGTCGTCGCGTCCGGGTTCGGGATGATCGAGATGGCGCCCTGCATCATCGTCCCCGTGTACTGTGCGTCGAAGCGCGCACCGCCGGGCTGCGGACCGCGCAGGTTGCGGTCGCTCGTGAGCCCTTTCCCGTCGAGCACGTACACTTTCGCCCCGTCCGCTGCATAGAGGATCGATGTCGGATACCACCCGACCGGCATCCAGCCGGACACGCGACTCGCGCCGGGGTTCCGGATATCCACAACCGCGACGTTGTTGTTGTCCGCGTTCGCGACCAGCATTGTCGCGCCGTCGGGCGACACCGCCAGGCCGTTTGGCGTTGTCCCGACCGGCGCGTCCGGATAGAGGGCGACCGACACCTGCTCGGCGGCCGCGCGGGTGGCGAGGTCGATGACCCAGACGGCGTTCGTGTTCGCGCACGCAACGAAGAGACGCGCGCCGTCTTTCGAGAGAAGCATCGTATTCGGGTGACCGCCCACGGCAATCTCCCCGAGCGGCTCGAGCGTCTCCGCGGCGAACATCAACACCTTCGCCCCCCCCCAGAGCGAAACGAAGAGCGTCTTGCCATCCTGCGAGAGCACGCAGGTGTACGGCTCGGCCGCGAGCGCGGCTTTGTGAATCTCGCGCCGGGTCTCGAGGTCAATCGCGCTCACCGCCTGCCCGAAGACATGCGTGGCGTACAGGCGCGCGCCGTCCTGTGAGATCGCGAGCCCGCCGATGAACCCTGCGTTCGATACGACGCCCGCGGCGCGGCGCTCCGGGGCGTCGAGCGTGATCACCCCGGCGTCCTTCAGCGCGCCGTCGCTGAACGCAAATTCATGAATCGTGTTCTCCGCCGCTCCGGCCGAGAACAACCGGGCGCCACCTGGATGCCACGCCAGGCCCAACCATGCATGGTCGACTGGCACACGGCCGATGACCTGCTCCGTCTTCGTGTCGAAGACCGTCAGCGTCGGTTTCGACCACCCGTCGTTCGTGATGACGATGTAGCGGCCATCCGGCGACGGGACCATATTGAGCGGGAGATCGCCCACCTGCAGATGGCGGCCTGCCGGAGCGATGCGCCAGCCGTTCGGAAGAAGCGTCGCGCCCCCACGCAACAGTCCGGGCCGTGGGGCGGGGATCGCGCCGCGCTGCGCGTACGAACCCACGATGGCGATTACACTCAAACCGAACGACAGCAGGAGCACTGCCCCGCGATTGAGAGCCTTTCCCGATTTGGTTGGCATGCGCGCGGATTATATGGCGACTGCGTCGTTCGCGTGACGTGAGCCGTTCGTGCCCTCGTTCGCGCCTTACAAGGGTGAGGGAGGTCATGCGTGTCTCTGGTTGAACACAGGATGGCGGTGGGTGCACCGGCGCACCGGATCGTCAGGCGATGGACGGCCTTCAACGCCGTCGGGGCGCTCGGCATGGCCGTTCAGCTCGGCGTCTTCGCATACCTGGTCCGCGTCCTGGGATGGCACTACATGACTGCGACGGCGGTCGCCGTCGAAGCAGCCGTGCTTCACAATTTCAGCTGGCACCAGCGGTGGACATGGCACGACCGTCCCGTGACGTCGTGGCGGTCGTGCGCCTCTCGCCTCGTCCGCTTCCAGATGCTGAACGGCGGCATCTCTCTCTTCGGTAACATGCTCGTCATGTGGCTCCTGGCCGGCGTGCCGGGCATCCCGCCGATCGGCGCGAACATCGTGGCAATCGCGACGTGCGCCGCGATCAACTTTGCTGCGAGTGAGGCGATCGTATTTCGACCCGCTGCGACTGTGCTGCTCGGTTCTCTGCTTCTTCTGAATGCTCCGGCAGCCGCTACCGCGCAGCCCGCAGGCGCACGGGCAGGCTGGGACGAGTACGAGGCGTCCGTCGACGCGCGGTACAACTCGCGCCGTCCGGGTGAGCCCTTCTTCGTTCAGGATCGCAAACATCGGGAGGGCTGGCGCGAACGGGTGCGCGAGGGAGGCATCGAGATCCGGGAAGTGGAGGGCCCGCCAATCCCGGACGGCAGAATCCACCACTGGGTGGGCGCCGTCTTCGTTCCCGGAACAACGGTCGACGCGCTTGTCACCCGCCTCGAGGCCGCCGCCGGAACTGAATCGCAATTCTATGACGACGTCCTCGCCTCGAAGCTGCTCGCGCATGACGGCGATCGCGTGCGGATCTTCCTGAAGCTTCGGCGGACGGCACTCATCACCGTCACGTACAACACGGAGCACACGGTCGAGTACCGACGTCTGGACGTGCACCGCGCCTCAGCACGCAGTACGGCGACAAAGATCGCTGAACTGTCGGATCCGGGCACCGCGCGGGAGCGTGAGAAAGCGCCCGGCGATGACAACGGATTCCTGTGGCGGCTGAACGCCTACTGGCGGTACGAGGCGTGGGGAGGCGGGGTGTTGATCGAATGCGAATCGGTCAGTCTCAGCCGGCCGGTCCCGCTGCTGCTTCGTCCGATCGCCGGCCCGATTGTGGATCGCATCGCGCGCGAGTCGCTCGACCGGACGTTGCGCAGTCTTCGGGGGATGCTCAGCCTCCCGGACAGGTCTCGAGAGCCAGCGTTGATGGCGCCGCAGGGCACGGGGCTGAAAAACACCGGGCGACTGCCTGATCAAATCGATCCGCAAGGCCTTCTGCCGCCGTGGGTTATGCGGTCAGATCGAAGTGAGGCGGAAGTCACTCCCGGGATCCCATGTCCGCGCGTTACCGTCACCCTTCCGCGACCTTCCCAAGGAGTGCCAGGATGCCAAAGACCATGGTGGATTTCAGGCTCATCGCTGCTCTGCTCGTGACGAGCTCGCTGGCTGCATGCTCGACCCCGTCGCCGTCGGCGCCCAGCGCGCCACCAGTCGCCGTGCAGGACCTTGGCCAGCGGGCGTCGGCGGACGCGTCGGGCCTTTACGCACTGTCTTTCAACGTGTGGACCGGCGGCTCACTTCAGCAGGTATCCAGCCTTGTCGTCGGCACCCAGGAAATGATCCTGATGGCCCATGTGACGGGCAGCGCAGGAGCGCCAGCCCAGAAGGGCACTGCCATCTTCGAATATTGCTCGTACAAGGGAGTACCGCCGAACGACATCACGCGTCCCGACGAAGCGCCGAAAGAGGCGTGCGCGCAGGGAACGGCGGACTGGGCGCGGCTCGCGACCGTGTCGGTCACTGCCGGAACATGCCCCACGCTCGGGACCGGGTATTCGTGCGTGGATTTCGGCGTCGTCCGTATCCCCAGGGATGTGGGGTTCCGCTTCCGTTATTCCCCCCAGGGCAGCGGGATCGCGGCGGGCGTCAGCGACGCGCAGAACTTCACGTGGGTCGCGGGTCCCTGAGGGACCCGCGTTCGTAGCTGTTCGAGTGTCATTGCCCACCCCGGCGTCGTTACGGCATCGGCGGGGTGAATCGGATCACGGCTCCGTCGGCAATCATCGCTCCTCGAATGGACACGTAGACCTGGCCATCGGGTCCCACGGCAACCGACGTTGGCTGTGGAAGGTTGCCAAGCACCGTGGTGCGAGTCCCCAACTTGTACTGCGCCTTGATGTCGGGCTGAGTCTTATCCGGGACCAGCCGCACCAGGATTCCGGGTCCGCCCATCCCCACCGCGCCGGTCGAGTACTGCAGTACGTACAGTGTGTCGTCCCTGTCGAACGCCATATCGATGATCGTCTTGAACCCGGTCAGGAATGCGTCGCTCACCGCAAACGTGTGAGGAATTGGATCAGTTGCCGGATCGAGGCGGTAGATGTTCGCCCGGTTGTTCGTGAAGGGGAAGCCGGTGAGCTCGCCGATGTAATAGGCGCCGTCCGGCCCGGCGACGACCGTAGTCGGAACGGCATCGCTCGTCGCCGGGGTCGTCACGCCGGAGGGGCGCGGCGGGGTCGACGCGCGAGACGGAAACGTCGCGAGCACCGAAATTTCGCGGTTCGCGTCGATCCGGATCAGGTCATTGGCGCCGGCGTCCGCCACCACGGCCCCGGCCGGCTCCACGAGAAGCCCGAACGGGTCGCTGTCGCGCGCGCCCCCGTCGGGATTGTGATCGTTCTCGAACTGAGCGATGTCGCTGACGACGCGCCACTCGCCGCTTGCCGCCATATGGACGAGGGTCCCGAAGCTGGCGAGCTCCGGCATCGTGTCGCGGGTGCTCGGCGCGCTCTCCAGTCCAATCGATATGTAAGCGCCGCCGCGGCCGAGAAAGGCAATGTCGGCGGGTCCGATGCCGCGGTTCCCCTTGCCGGGGAACGCAAACGACGGCAGCCCTGTCGCGATCCGGGTCTGCGTATTGCGCCAGAGTCGCGTGACTGCGCCGGTGGGACCATAGCAGACGAGGGCGGTGGTAGACGTCACGAAGCAATTCGGGTCCGCTGCCGGATTGACCACCGCCCCCGCCCCGCGGCCAGCCTCGGCGACGTATAGGGCGCCCTCGGGGCCAAATGCCAGGCCACGGGGGCTGTCAAGGCCTGTCATCACGCACGTCAGCGTCGGATCGAGCGGGCACGGAGCCCCGGTGGCAAGAACGGGCGCCGCCGTGGCGCTCGGGTGCTTCGTCAGGCCAAGGCAGATCAGGGCGACGAGGGTCGCCACGCCGATAAACGTTTTCCCGATCATGAGTGGACCTCCTATGGGTTCGAGGACCCGGAGCATACGGGAGGCCGACGAACGTATCGGTTGACTTCGTCCTGCTTTCTGCCTGACCGTATAAACCGTGGTGACCTCACGGGTTCCCCTGGACGTTGATCGATGACTCCGGCGCCGATTTCCGCCTTCGGCCCGTTCGAGCTCGACGATCGGTCGGGCGAACTGCGGAAAAACGGTCTCAAGATACGGCTCGCGGAGCAGCCGCTGAGTGTGCTCCGTCTGCTGCTGCAGCGCCCGGGCGACGTCGTCTCTCGCGAGGAAATCCAGCAGCGGCTGTGGCCCGAAGGGACCTTCGTCGATTTCGATGCGGGGCTGAGCAGCGCGGTTCGAAAGCTTCGCGCCGCGCTCGGCGATACGGCGGAGCACCCGCGGTTCATCGAAACGATCCCTCGGCGCGGCTATCGTTTCATCGCGCCGGTGACGACCTCTCCGAGAATGCCGGTTCCCGAAGTGGCGCCCGCGTCGACGCCGCAGCCATCCGCATCGGCAAGGACGTCGTGGACGAGGACGGCGGCGGTGCTGGCGCTCTTCCTCCTGGTGTTCGCCTCCATCTGGTCCATGCCCCGTGTGAACAAAGAGGCGAATACGGCGTTTCTCAACGGCGTCGCGGCAGCGGGGCGGGAAAATGCCGCCGGATTCCGCACCGCCGTTGCGTACTTCGCGGAGGCGACGACGAAGCAGCCCGACTTCGCGCTGGCGTACGCGCGTCTTGCGGAGGCGCAGCTTCAACTCGTCTTCGTGGGGCAGTTCGCCCCGCGGGACGTGATGCCCGCGGCTGACGTCGCCGTCCGCAAGGCTTTGGCACTCGACGACGGGCTCGCGCTCGCCCACCGGCTGCGCGGCACCATCCTGCAGGATTACCTGTGGGAGTGGGAGGCGGGAGACAGCGAGATCCAGCGTGCGATCGCGCTCGATGCGAAGTCAGCCGATACGCACACGCATCGCGCACTCGCGCTCGCGGGACACAACCGCTTCGAAGAGGCGGCAGAGGAGGCCAAACGCGCCCGCACGCTCGACCCGCTGTCGGCCCGGGCCGCATTGACGTTCGCGACCGTGCTCCGGGGGGCGGGTCACTACGACGATGCACTCCGGGAGCTCGACAGGGCCCTCGGGATCAATCCGCAGATGGCGCGCGGCCACTTTCAAAGGGGGGTGACCCTGGCGCTCATGGGTCAGTGGCCGGCGGCAATCGAGGCGCTCGAACACGCCCACCGACTGTCGCCGGACAACGCCCGGTTCCTCGCGTACCTGGGACTCGTCTGCGCGAAGGGGGGCCGCACCGAGGAGGCGCGGAGGATCCTTGGCGAGCTGTCGACCCGATCGCACGCGCAATACGTGTCGTCGTTCGGGCTGGCCCTCATCGCCGATGCGCTGGGCGAGCGCGAGGCGGCGCTCACCGCCTTCGAGCGGGCGCTCGACGAGCACGCCATCGAGTTCTCGCAGTGGGACCAATACCCGCCGGTTCAATCGGTGCAGGGCGAGCCGCGCTACGAGGTCGTGGCGCACCGCGTGCTGCGCAATCCGTAGCTACTCCAGGATTTTGATCTCGAAGATCTTCGGCCAGAGCTTCCCCGTGACGAACAGGCGGTCCCTGGCCCCGTCGTAGGCGATCCCGTTCAGCACGTCCACACCGTCGGCATCGGCCGGGCTCAGGAGCCCGTGCAGGTCGATCCAGCCGACAACGCGTCCCCGGGCGGAATCGATGCGCGCGATCCGGTCGGTCTGCCACACATTGGCCAGCACCTGGCCTTTGACGAATTCGAGCTCGTTCAAGCGGTCGACCGGAAGCGAACCGTCGCGCACCTGAATCCGTCCGATCTCCCGCTGAGTGGCAGGATCGAGAAAACGGAGGAACGCCGACCCGTCGCTCATGATGAGGCGCGTACCGTCGGTGGTGAGCCCCCACCCTTCGCCCTGATAGCTGAAGGTGCCGACGCGTTCGAGGGACTTGCGGTCGTACACGAGACCCACGCCGGACCGCCAGGTCAGCTCGAAGATGCGGTCGCGCCAGACGGCGATGCCCTCCCCGAAGTATTCGTCGGGGACCTTCCGGATCTGGACGACCTGCCCGTTGTCGAGATTCACCTTGCGCACGCTCGATCTGCCGTTCAGGCCGGTACCCTCGTACAGGACGCCGTCCACGAACGTCAGCCCCTGCGTGAATGCCTGGGGGTCGTGGGGATAGACGTGGACGACCTGGTAGCGTGCGACAGGCGCCTGCAGCATGCGCTGCGCGCCGAGAGGCCCGCCCGGAGTACAGAACCCCCAGAGAATCGCGAGCGCCGCGCACCCGGCCGTGCGGAGGCGCGCTGCAGCATTCACCGCAGTGGGCCTGAAGGTCGCGTGGAACGACAGCCCGGGGCGCGGGATACGCGGACGGTGATTGCGGCCGGTCGCTGCGCCCCGCTCATTTGAACAAATCGTCGAATGCCGATCGGGCACTGGCGACGGGCGCCGAACGGGTCTCGCGCTCGACCGTCGCGCGCGGTTCGAAGAGCGCGCACGTGTTGCGCGTGTCCTTGGGCGAGACACGCACCGGGATCGTCTGCTGACACTCGAAGCTGGCGCCGGTATCGAAGCTCACGCACTGCGCGCACGCATGAAGATCGGCGCCGCAGCGTGCGCACCGCCCTTCGGGACTCGATGCGAGCGCGATGGTCAGCTCGTGGCCGCATCCGCGGCAGCGGACGACTTCGCGGAATCCCGGCATGTTGAACGTCTTGGGGGCCCCGGCGGGCGTCTGGCCGCGTGGGGCGTACTCTTTTTTCTCAGCAGGCGTATGCTCCTGCCGGGGACGCCGGGGCTCGTCCTGATACCCGTGCTGCCGGTACTTCCTGTCGGACATGTGATCCGATTATACAGCCGCTGCGCAGCATCGCCGTCGTGCCTCTGACAATCGCGTGAACCGCCGCAGCCCATTCGACGTCTAACCGCGCCAGGAGACAGATCCATGCACACCATGACCATGCGCGCTCGCTTTGCCCGGCTGGTTGTCCCCCTCGTGTTCCTGTCGGCGGCCACGGCCGGATGCGATATCGCGATGGCGCATCTCAGCGAGAAGGAGACCGCCGAGTGGCGCCGCACCTACCAGCTGGAGCCCGGCGGCCGCGTCGAGATCAGCAACATCAACGGCAAGATTGACGTCGAACCGTCGGCTGACAACACGGTTGAGGTCGTGGCGGAAAAAACCGCCAGGGCCGCCAGCCAGGAGGCGGCGAAGGAAGCGCTCGGTCGAATCGAGATCGTCGAAACCGCGTCTCCTTCGGCTATCCGGATCGAGACCAGGTCGCAGCGGAACTCCGGTGGGCTGATGAACCACACGAGTCAGCAGGTCCACTATGTCGTGAAGGTTCCGGCGGGCGCGGAGGTCAAGTTCCGGACGGTCAACGGCGGGATCGAGCTCGCGGGGCTGAAGGGTCGAATCAATGCCGAGACGACCAACGGCGGCATCAAGGCCCGCGAAGTCTCGGGCTACATCGATGCGAGCACGACAAACGGCGGCGTCGAGGTCGAGCTCGCGCAGTTGTCCGACTCGGGCGTGAAGCTGGGATGCACCAACGGCGGCATCGACCTGCGGCTGCCGGCGACTTCGAAGGCGACGATCTCGGCACGCGTCGCCAACGGCGGGATCGACACCAGTGGACTGCAGATTGAAACCAACGGCGAAACGTCGCGCCGGCGGCTGGACGGCCGGATGAACGGCGGCGGAGCCCACATCGACATCGAAGGCACGAACGGCGGCATCCGGATCAGGGGCCGCTGAACCGTCAGCTCGCCCGACGCCGTGTTTCCTTCGCGAGCCGCCGTTCCAGCAGTCCGAGGACGGCGGCTTCCCCTTCCGACAGGTCCTCGATCTTCCGCGCAGCCTTCCGCGCACGCTGCGCGACCGTCTTGAGCATCGATCCATCCAGATACGAATCGAAGATCGCCGGATGGATGTAGCACTTCCGGCACACCGCTTTCGTATTGCCCAGCCGCTTGGCCACCGACTCGACCGCCTGCACGATGTTGCGCTTCGCCTGGGCGTCGGATTCGAACTGCTCGAAATCCCGGAGCAGCTGCGCCGCAAGGACCGTACCTGCCCACGTCCGAAAATCCTTGGACGTGAAGTCCTTGCCCGTGATCTCCTGCAGGTAGGCATTCACGTCCGCCGACCCGATCGACTGCCGCTCGCCGTTCTCGTCGTAGTACTGGAACAGATCGTACCCGGGAATGTCCCGGCAGGCTTTGACGATGCGTGCGAGGCGGCGGTCGGTCAGGTCGATTTCGTGCCCGACCCCGCTCTTTCCACGGAACGCGAACCGCACGCGGCCGCCGTTCACTTCCACGTGCCCGTCCCGCATCGTGGTCAGGCCGAAGGACCGGTTCTGCTTGGCGTATTCGTCGTTGCCGACGCGGATGAGGGTCTTCTCCAGGAGCTGCACGACCGCGGCGAGCACTTTCTCCTTCGACAGACGGGGACCGGCGAGATCCTGGGCGGTGCGCCGCCGGATCGTTGCGAGGGCCTGCGCAAACGCAATCATCCGGTGATACTTGGTGTCGTCGCGGACTTCGCGCCACCGCGGGTGATACCGGTACTGCTTGCGGCCGCGCGCATCCCGGCCGGTCGCCTGGAGGTGGCCCCGGGGATCGGTCGAAATCCAGACCTGTGTCCATGCCGGCGGGATGACCAGCGAACGAATGCGCTGCAGCTCCGCGCTGCTGCGCACGACCTTGCCGTCAGGGCCGATATAGCGGAACCCCGAGCCATGCCGGACGCGCTGGATGCCCGGCGCCGTGTCTACCGTGTACCGAAGACCGGCAGCCTTGGCGGAGTCCTCCGGGTCGGGACGGGTACTATCCAGAACCGGCTCTACGGCTGTGGTAGAATTCGCCCGTTCCCCTCGAGGTGCTCGTCTCATGACCTGCCCTGCCTGTCAGTCTACGCGGGTGTTTCCGTCGCGCCTGCGGAACGGGTACGAGCGTTTGCGCCAGCGCCTGACGGAAAAGCAGCCGTACCGATGCCACGGGTGCAACTGGCGCCGATGGCGCGACGTCCAGGTCCATCCCGACGCAGCAGACGTCCATCCCGGCGACCTGCGCACGGGACGTCCGACAGCCCCGGTGTCGGCACAGGAATTCGATCTGCTCGACGCACAACCCACCAAACCGCAGTAAAGCAAGACATGAGCCGTCGTGCCACGCGGTGCTCCCGTTATTGGACGCCTGCCGTCCATTCCGGCCCGAGACGGGCGCCGAGCATCAGCCTGAGCACCGCCTCGTAGCTCCCGATCCCCTCCTCTACCCGGTTCGCCCGCAGGTACCCGTCATACACCCCGTTCGCAGCTTCGCGGACCGTCGGCGACGAACGAGCGTACCGCGCCGCCATCGCGCGCAGGTCGCCCCGCGGACCCTCGGCAAGACCCGTCGCGCCACGCTGTTCGACCGGGGTCAACGGGCGCATGGCGTACTCGTACGCGGATACCCACCCGCTGTAACGCGCGAGAGGATCGCCGCCCAGACAAGTCACCCACGCGACGAAATTGGCCTCGGATTCATCTGCGTACCCGGCCAGGTGCGCCCATTCATGCGCGATGACGAACGGGCGCTCGATGTCGAGGAGGTCACGGTTGACGATGATCTCGAGGAAGAAGGGGTCCGTCATGCCGTCGATGGCGGCGCGGCGGAAGTAGAACGAGAGTAAGGATCGCTTCGGGATGCCGGGCACCGCGCCCCGGGTCGCCCCGAGAAGCCGCTGGACCCGATCGAACGGGGCTTCCAGCGTCCGCGGATCCCATCGCACCCCGTGCGCGTCGGCGTATCCGGCGTTCATCGCCTCTGCGGCCTTGCCCGCGAGGGCGACGGCTGCTGAACGCGTCACAGCCGATTTGTCGTACGGCAGCTTGCGATCGAGCGGCAGCCGGCGATAGTTCAGCCCCCACATCAGGAGAAATGTCAGGTACACGCCGGCGGTGACGAACAGGAGAGACAGGCCCGTCTTCAAAAGCGCTCGGCCGGGCCCGAGCGTCGTGACCCGTCGCCGTATAACGAGCGCAGCGGCGACGATCCCGATGCCGACCGCCACGTCCAGCAGCGAGATGGGAATGCCGTTGGTGATCGTCGTGACGATGGCCTGAAGGCGCGGGTAGAAACCCGTCGAGTACCACCGCTCGATCCGCACAGGATTGAGCGGGACGACCGCCGCAGCCACAGCAGCGATGACGACCGCGGCGCGCAGCATCACCGCGACGGTTCGGTATCAGGCGCGGTGCCGGTGATCAGCCGCACGGCGCGCTGATAGCTGAAGTACGCCCACGCCCACTGGACGAGCACGACGATGCGGTTCCTGAAGCCGATGAGGTTCAGGATGTGGACGAACAGCCACGCCATCCACGCGATCCAGCCTCGCAGCCGAAGCCACCCGAAGTCAGCCACCGCTGACGCGCGGCCGATGGTGGCCATATTTCCGAGATCTCTGTACTCGAACGGCAGGTACGGCTGGCCCGCGATGGCGCGTTCGATGTTCCGGGCTGCGTGTCTACCCATCTGTATGGCGACCTGTGCCACTCCGGGCAGCGGTTTACCGTCACGGCCCTCGAGCAGTGCCAGGTCCCCCACGACGAACACGTCTGGATGCCCCGCGATAGTCAGATCCTTCGCGACGCGCACCCGCCCGGCCCGATCCACCGGCACGCCGAGTGTGGCGCCCACGGGCGAGGCGGCAACACCGGCGGCCCACAACACGGTCGCCGCGGTGATGAACTCGCCGGCCACCTCGACGCCAGTTTCCGTGACGCGGGTGACCACCGAGCCCGTCCGGACTTCGACGCCGAGCTCTTCCAGATGCTGCCGCGCCGCCGTGCGCAGCGACTCCGGAAACGTCATCAGCACCGTGGGTCCCCCTTCCATCAGGAGAACGCGCGCGGAGCCGGGGTCGAAATGCCGGAAGTTGCGCGCGAGCGACTGCCGGGAGATCTCGGCCAGGGCGCCCGCGAGCTCCACGCCCGTCGGCCCTCCGCCGATCACGACGAACGTGAGGAGTGCCCTCCGCTTCGCGGGATCGGACTCGCGCTCCGCGTGCTCGAATGCGAGCAGCACGCGGCGGCGAATATCGAGCGCGTCCTCGAGGGTCTTCAGCCCCGGCGCGAGCGCCCGCCACTCGTCGTGCCCGAAGTACGCATGCGTCGCCCCGGTGGCGAGGATCAGATAGTCGTACTCCATCTCGCCGTCCGCCAGGATCACTGTGCGCCTGGAGGTGTCCACGCGCCGGAGCTCCGCGAGGAGCACTTCGATGTTTGCCTGGCGCCTGAGGATCCATCGGATGGGCGAGGCAATGTCGCCTGGAGAAAGCGCGGCGGTGGCAACCTGATAGAGCAGCGGCTGAAAGACGTGGTGATTCCTGCGGTCGAGCAACGTAATCCGCACCGGTGCTGCGCGGAGCGCGCGTGCGGCATACAGGCCGCCAAAGCCACCCCCCGCGATGATCACATGTGGAACCACGAGTGATTGATTCTAGCCCGGTGCTCGCCTTCGTGCGGAACAGCACTTGCAAGCTGAGCCACCATGACCATGACACAACGCGTGGCTCGGTGGGGTGGGGCGAGGCTCTCTCGACGCCTGTCGCGCTCGCTGCCCTGGGTGGGCGGTGCGATCGCACTTGCCACCGTCGCATCGACAATTCGACGCAAGGGCGTGATCAGCGGGACGATCGACACGGGTCTGAACGCCATCCCGCTTGTGGGGGCTGCAAAGAACGTCATCGAGCTCGCGCGCGGGAGAGACTTCTTCCCCGATCGCTATGGGGTCAAGCCGCGCTATGTGCCCGCGACGACTCCGGCAGTCAGCCGCCGCTGAGAGCACGGAATCGCTGCACCTCGTCCGAACGGTTGAACACGCGGCTTTCGGCGCGCGACTGTTGAAACCTGATCGTGTTGCCACTTGCGTGTGGCATCTCGCTTGCTCTTTCTCCTTCTGGAGGTCCCGAACATGGACAGATACGATGAATCCAAGCACGTCGATTCGATGCGCCTCGATGACGAGGTTCGCTCGGTTGATCGCGAGACGATGGCGTCGCACCACGCCGATCGGGAGCGTGATATCGTCGTGAACCGCGAGGCCGACATGCGGCCCGACACGGACATGCCTCGCCACAGCGACGTCGTCCGCGACGTGAATGCGGAGGACGAGAGCGACATGCCGAAGCGCCAGGGAGACATCCTCGGCCTCGGCGGCAGCGTGGTTCCGAAGTCCTCTGACGACCCCTCTGCCCGAGATGACGCCGAGTCGACGATGCACCGGCGAACACGCAGCCTGGACATCGATGAACCTGCCAGCGGCACCGACATGCCTCGCACCAAGGGTGTGACAGGGATCGACATGGGGAGCGGTGGGAGCGGGACGGATCTCGAATAGCCCGCGCGTTCTTCCAGGGACAATCGATCGCCGCAGGCGCTGGTGCCTGCGGCTTTTTTTTGTTTCACACTTCACCAATCCCACCCCTCGATCCCACCCGTTCCGCTCGCAAGGTCATCGAACCGCAGGTGGTCCCTGCAGCTCCCCGCGGAGCCCCCGCGAGCGTGGATCAGCGAGGATGCGGGCCCGCGCGGTCCGGTGAGTGCCGTGCGATAATCGCCCCATGACTCGCAATGCTGCTGTCGGCGGTTCGGATGTGGCGTGGGGACACTCGACGGTGCGCACCGCGTGCCCGCTCGACTGCCCTGATTCCTGTACCCTCGACGTCACGGTCGAGAACGGGCGCGTCGTCAAGATCGACGGCGGCCATGCGAACCCCGCGACGCGCGGATTCATTTGCGGAAAGGTCCGGCGCTTCACCGATCGGCTGTACGGCGAAGATCGCCTGCTGTACCCGGCCATCCGGAAGGGCCCGAAGGGCGAAGGGGTGTTCGCGCGCGTCACCTGGGACGAAGCGCTCGACTACATCGCGAGGCGGATGGTCGAGATCCGCGACACGACCGGCGCCGAGGCGATCCTGCCGTTCTGCTATGGCGGCTCGAACGGGCTCCTCACGCAGGACACGAACGACGCCGTGCTCTTTCGCGGATTCGGCACCTCCCGTCTCGCACGCACTGTCTGCGCCGCTCCGACAGGGGCGGCAAGCCAGGGCCTCTATGGGAAGATGCCGGGCGTCACCTACGTGGACTACGTCCACGCCCGGCTGATCGTGCTCTGGGGTGTGAATCCGTCTGCATCGGGCATCCATCTCATCCCGTATCTGAAGGACGCTCAGCAGGCCGGCGCCCGTCTGGTCGTCGTCGATCCGCGAGTCACTCCGCTCGCGCGCCAGGCGGATCTGCACATCGCACCGAAGCCGGGCACGGATCTCCCGGTCGCGCTGGCGCTCCACCGGTTCTTCTTCGAGGGGGGCTTCGCGGATCGCGCGTTTCTCGCCGAGCACGCGCGCGGCATGGAGGATCTGCGCAGCCGCGCGCGCGAGTGGACCATCGAGAAGGCCGCGGAGGTCGCGGGGATCGACAGCGCCGCGCTCACGCGGTTTGCCGAAATGTACCGGGACGCGAGCCCGGCGCTGGTGCGCTGCGGCTGGGGCATCGAGCGGAACCGCAACGGCGGAAGCGCCGCGGCAGCGATCCTCGCGTTGCCGGCCGTCGCCGGAAAATTCGGGGTGCGTGGCGGCGGCTTCTCGATGAGCAACTCCGCCGCGTTCGGCATCAAGGCCGCCGCATGGATGAACGACACGCCGGAACCCGCGACCCGGCTGGTCAACATGAATCACCTCGGCCGCGCTCTGCTCGACTACACCGACCCGCCCGTCAAGATGCTGTTCGTCTACAACTGCAATCCGCTGGCGACGATGCCGGACCAGAACCGGGTGCTCGAGGGGTTGAAGCGGGAGGATTTGTTCACTGTCGTGTACGAGCAGGTCTTCACCGATACGAGCCGTTACGCGGACGTGGTGCTGCCGGCCACCACGTTCCTCGAGAACTACGACATCGCCAAGGGATATGGACCGATCAGCCTGCAGCTCGTGCGCCCCGTCATCGAGCCGTGCGGCGAGGCCCGCGCCAATGCGGAGGTCTTCTCGGACCTGGCGAGCCGCCTGGGGCTCGGCGACGCGGAGGGGGAAATTGACACGCTGATGCGGGTGACCAGCCGGTTGCCGCCGCAGACGGCCGCGGAGCTCATGGAAAGCGGCGCAGCCGCCCCGCCCTTCGACGGCGCGCCGGTCGGCTTCGTCGACGTGTTTCCGCGCACCGCGGATCGCAAGATCGATCTGTTCCCGGCCTCGCTCGATGCGGAAGCGCCAGCAGGCCTCTACGGCTACCAGCCGGATCCGGCGACCGAGCGCTTCCCGCTTGCGCTCATCTCGCCGGCAAGCGAGAAGACCGTCTCTTCAACGCTCGGCGAGCTGCGCAAACGCGCCGCGGTTCTGCAGATGAATCCCGCCGACGCAGCCCCGCGCGGGCTCTCGACCGACGACCCCGTCCGCGTCTTCAACGATGGCGGCGAGGTCCAGTGCGCCGTCGCGCTCAACGCCGACATCCGCCCCGGCACCGTCTGTCTGGCCAAGGGTCTCTGGCGCAAGAGCACCTACAACGGATCCACATCCAATGCGCTCGTCCCTGATTCGCTGACCGATCTGGGCGGCGGGGCCTGCTTCAACGACGCCCGCGTGCAGGTTGCTTCCCTGGGACGGCATTGAGGCGCCGGTTGGGCGCTGGTTCGGGGTTCCGGGTTCCGGGTTCCGGGTCGGCGTTCCAGGTTCAGGTTCCAGGTTCGGGTTCCAGGTTCGGGTTCAGCGTTCAGGGTTCAGAGTTCGCTTCACACAGGAGTGAACGTTCGTAGCACGAACCCTGAACGAAGAACGGTCAACCTCGAACCCTGAACCGGAACTTCGAACCTCGAACCCGGAACCCCGAACCAGCGCCTAACCCGGAACCCCGAACCAGCGGCTCAATAGCTGAAGAAGAAAATCAAATCAATCCCAGCGCGCTCGACGCGGCGCTGGTTGATGCGGTTGCCGGCGTCGCTCGTTTCCGGAGATGCACTCGCCTGCGCGCGCAGGAACGGGGCGAGCTGATATTCGATTTGGAATTCCGTGGTGCTGCGCGCGCCGAACTGCTGTCGCAGACGGAAGAAGGCCCGCTGCCCGAGCTGCTGGCCGAGGGTCACGCCGGCGCCCATGTCTCCTGATTCCGTCGTCGTCGTGATCTCGAAGAGATCGAGATCGAGCGCCTTGCCGATCGATTCACCGAGCGGCGCCGCGATGAACCCCGTGGCAATGCCCCCGGCGGTTGCGGCGAGTGACGAGCGTTCGCCGCTGCCGAGCTCGTTGACCGGGCGGTTGAAGACGATGAGCGCAAGGATGTCGCTCTCCTCGAGCGGCGGATCGCTCGTCAGCGCGAGGCTTGGAGCCTGCGCAGTCCCCGTGATGTGCACCCGCGCCTCGACTCCGGTGTTCGGAATCTTCCGCGTCGCCGTGACGTCCAGCAGCGGATTGATGTTCGGGCTGCCAACGAAGCGGAGCGTGCCTCCACGCACGAGGTCGAACCGGCGCCCCTGGAACTCATACGTGCCGCGGACGGTATCCACCGTGCCCACCGGCGCCACCTGGCCGCCGGCGCTCTTCTGGATGCGCAGGTCGCCGCCGACGGTGATGTTCAGGTTTCCGAGTGCGGTTCCCGTCGGCCCCCCAGGCCGGATGTCCTTACCCCGCAGAACGAGGTTGTCGGGCACGACGACGTGAATGTCGAGGGCGACGGGATCGAACGCGCTCGGCTGGGCGGGGGGAGCATCCGCGCCTGACGCGGCGGCGGTCTCGGCGTTCGCCGCCGCGGTCGCGCCCGGCTGCTGCGCGCTCGTGAGTGCCGTCTTGGTCGCCTCCTCAGCGCTTCCGCTCCCTTCGACCTTTCGCTCGGCCGACTGGACCTCTGGCATCGCCTCGACCGCGTACGGGTTGTAGAACACCTGGAGGACCCGGTCGACCTCGATGCGCGCCGCATCGAGCTTCACGTCGCCGACGACGCGCGGCTTACGGATCTCGCCGGTGATCTTGAGCGCGGCCTGCACCTGCACGTCCCCAAGGTCGTTGTCGAGCAGCTCGAAATTGTCGGAGTCGATGCTGACGTTCACCCCGCCGAGCTGCCCCTCGTGGACCGCGAGCTCGCCTGCAATGGTCAGCTTCTCGCCGTGATGATCGAGCAGCTGGAACTGCTGAATCTGCATCCGATCCGGCTGAAGGTTGATCCGGGTGGTCATCCCCGAGAACGTGCCCCCTGCGGCGGGGACGCCAAACCCGCCGTTCTTGATGTCGATGAATCCCTGCAGGTGCGGGTCCGCCCCGGAGCCCCCGACGTGCACATCGGCTTCGAGCGTGCCGGTCACGTTGGTGAGCTGCGTCGTGAAGCCCTGGACGACCGCGAGGCTCAGCGCGTTCGACTTGACCTGGAGATCGATCGCATCCTCGGGCGTCGGCTCGACGTGCCCGATGCCGGGCGTCGCGGCGAAGAGCGTCGTGGGGACGGTGCCTTTGACGGTGATGGCCTCGGCGGGCGACTGCTGCAGCGCCGCGTCGATGCCAATGCGCTTGCCCGAGTAGTCCACCTTCACTCGCAGTGAATCGTAGTGGTAGGTCTGGAACCCGCCGTTGTCGACCGACACCGTCCCGTCGAGCACGGGCGCGGATGTCGAGCCGGAGACTTTTGCATCCGCGCTCAGCCGGCCTGAGAACCCCCGGTCCTGCAGGGCGAGCGTCTGAAGCTGCTGCAGATCGACGTTGCGCGCGTGGACTTCGATCGCATCGGTTGACGGTGTGTCCCCGATCGCGATGCCGCCGGTCAGGTCGAGCGACTGATCGCCGCTGACGAGGCGCACGTCCTGGAGCTGCACCCGGCTGCCGCTGTAATTCACGGTGGCGTGGCTGCCGGGAGCTGTCCGCCATTCGACGCCCTGCGTGCGGACGGCGAGCTCGGGAAGATGCACCTCCTGGTGATCGGGGTGCAGCAACAGCTGGCCGGTGGCATCGAGCTCGCGCGTCTTCTCCTTGATGTTGGTGGTGAAGTCGATGCGGTTCTGGTCGTACGTGGTCTTGGCGGTGACGGCATTCAGTTCCATCCCGCCGGCTTTCAGGAACGTGGCGTCGCTCGTCGCCTCGACGTGGGCTTTCGCGAACTCGAGCTCTGGAACTGTGACGGTGTACCGGCTGTTCAGGTCGAGCGCATTGTTCTCCTGGTACGCGAGATCGCTGCCCTTGAGGGTGCCCTGTGCCTTGAGCGATGCGGCATTCCCCGTGATCGTGCCGTCGAGCACGGCGCTGCCGCCGACACCTGTCTGGCCGGCAAGACGCGCGAGCTCGGTGAGGTTCACCGCGTCCACGTGATACGTGAGATTGGAGTCCGTGGTGCGATCGAGCGCGATACGCCCGGACGCGTTCACCTTGACGTCAGGCCCCGTCAGCGTGATCGTCTTGATGTCTCCGACCTGCGACGCGTAACGCCCGTCCACGTCGGCCTTCTCGATGCGCAGCCCTCCGATGGTCGACTGCGTCAACCCGAGCTTGCCGTCGGCGGCGACCGCGTCGGCCGTGATCGGCGCGTTGATGTCGCGAACCGAGAAGTTCGCGCTGACCGTCCCGGTGACCTTGCCGTCCAGGTCCTGCCGCCCGGCGAGCTGTCCTGGATTGAAGCCTTCGAAGCTCCCGTCCGCCCTGCCGGCGAGTGCGCCGCGATCGAGGTGCGCCTCGAACGTGAGCTGCGGCAGCCGGCCTCCCATGACAGCGGAATCCGTAAACGTGCCGGACGCGTCGAGCTTCATGTCCGCGGTCGCGGGACGCGCGTCAGCCGCTGGGCGCGGCGAACGCGGATTCGCCGGCGTCCGCGGCATGCTTCCCGTCACGTCGAAGCTGCCGTTGATCCGGCTGTCGTACGCCGGTTTGGCGAGGGCATCGATCTTCAGCGCCGCCGCGAGCCGGTCCATGTCGAGCTCGGCGACGCTGCCCCGTGCCGTGTATGACACCGCGCCGGGACCGAGATCGAATGTCGCCGTCGTACCGGCGCCGATGCGCGCGCCTTCGACGGAGGACGCATTCAGATTCGCGTTGCCGCTGATCGTCTCGCCCGCGCCTTTGACGTGGAAGGCGGACACCGAGAGATCGCTCGCGAGCTGGGGGGCGCCCGTGGACGCGGGGAGCTTCCGCAGGTCCACGTGCTCCGCGCTGCCCGCCAGGTCGAACGCAAGCGGCCGTCCAGTTGTAGGCGTCACGATGAACCCGCGGGCCGTCGCCGTACCACCGTACGCCGCCGCGCGGCCGTCGAGCGTAATGCGCGGCCCCTCCAGGCGCCCCGCGACGCGAACGTTGCGCGCGTCGTAACCCGCCGCGGCGACGCGAGGCCCCTCGAACGCGTAGGTCCCCCGGACTCTGTCGACGACCGGCGCCGACGCCGGTTCGGAATTCATCGTCAGATCGAGCGCCGCGTGGCCCGTCAGATCGCTCTTCTGCGCGGGGTCCTTCAGGATCGGCGCCAGATTCACGTTCTGCAGATCCATCCCGCCGCGCAGCGCCAGCGTGGGCGCCTCCACGTCGGCGGTGACCTTGCCGCGCAGATTGCCGGCCTCCGTCTTCACGTCGGCGTCGAGCCCCAGGCGATCCATGGGTCCCTCGGCTTTCAGATCAAACGTCGGGTGCAGGGCGTACCCGGCTGCAGCGGGGACGATGCGCCCGATCTCCGGGAGCGAGACGTGTCCGGTCGTCGTGATCCTCAACACCGGCTTGGTGAGATACCGCTCGACGGCGCCGTCAATCGACAGCGACGTCTCCGCACTCTGGAACGCGACGCGCTGGAGATAGAGATCGTTGTCGCGCGTCGCGATCTTGCCCGTGAGGTTCCCGACGGCGAGCTCGGGAGACGCGGCCCGGAAGCTCACGTGATCGAGCGTCACGCTGAAGCCGTTCGGCGCGTAATCGACAGCCGCGTTCAGGTCGAGATCCTCGACGCGCTTCGGAAGCGTGACGCCGGCCGGAGCGGTGTGGTCGGCAATCGTCACGCTGCCGTCCGAGATCTTGATCGACGGCAGCGACACAGGGCGGCCGGGTGAATTGGGATCGGCATCCGGCTGCGGCTTGATGAGCGAGGCGACGTTCCACCCTTTCGCATCGCGCTCCAGCCTGATGGCCGGCTGATCGAGTGCGATCCGGTCGATGACAATGCCTTTCGTGAGGAGCGTGAACACGCTGTAGTCGAGCTCCACTGATTTCATCGCGACGACGCGTTCGCCCGATACGTCGACGGCCACGTTCGCCAGGTCCACCCCGAACAGCAGATTGCCTCCGAGCGCCCCGATCGTGAGCTCGCCGTTCACGTACTGTTTCGACTCGCGCACCACGTAGCGGCGCAGCCAGTCCTTGAACCAGGGGGTCTGCGACACGATGAGCGCGAGCGCCACGATGCCGACCATGATCGTCCCCACCAGGGCAACGACCTGCAGGAGGCGCCGCATCGCGCGCATCGCGCCAGGTCCCTTGTGCCGGTGACGGCCGGGCGTGGGATCAGTCGTGCCGGGAGTGTCTGGTGTGCCGTGCATCGTCTCTGGTCTTTCTCTCTGTGGTCCCGCTGCTGTCGCGCGTCGTGGGTTTGATGTCGGGTGCGCTGAATCCGTCCCGCCGGGCGTGGTCAGAACGCCTGCCCGATACTGAAATGAAATCGGAACCGGCGGGCTTCGGGCTTGCCGTTCACCAGCAGGCCGGGAATCGGATTCAGCTGGTAGCCGATGTCGGCTCGAATGGGGCCGATCGGCGTCTGGTAGCGCAGCCCCGGCCCCGCGTCGTACCGGAGGTCGTTTGCCTTGAAGTTCCACGGGTTCGTCCAGACGTTGCCGCCGTCCAGGAACACCACGGCCCCGAGATTGCCCCAGACGGGCGCGCGGAGCTCGGTCGAGAAATTGATGAACGATGCGCCGCCAATCGGCAGGCCGATGCCGCTCAACGGCGACACCTCGTACCGGCCCCAGCCGCGCAGGTTCGTCGCGCCGCCCAGGAAGTACCGCTTGAAGAACGGGACGCCGGCATCCTGATCACCAAAGGCATCGATTGATCCGAGCCGCGCCTGCACCGCGCCCACGATGTTCCCGAACGACCGGAAGTAGCGCCCCTCGCTCGTGAACTCGTAGTAGTCGTACGTGCCGGCGAGCCACTTGCCTGCCTGTTCCAGGTGCGCGGACGCGACGTAGCCGCGTTTCGCGTCGAGCAGGTTGTTCGTCGTATTGCGGCCGCCGTCGAGCGCGATGGCCGACCGGGTGCCCCGTCCGGTGCCCGTCCGCGGATCGAGCCCGAGCGCGATGAGGAACGGCCTGAACGACAGGTCCGCCAGCGCCTCTTTCGAAATGGAATACTGCTCGAGCTCGTTCACATACATGAACGAGAGGCTCGTCGACGGCCGCGAGCCAAGCACCGGGCCGCCCCCTCGGCGGAACTGCCGCGTGACGGTGGCGCGGCCGCCGTTCGTATCGAGCGTGAACGTGGGCTCCGCGGCATGCCACGACTGTCCCGTGAGATTGAGGTCGTATCGCGGGTTGAAGAAGTACGGCTCCTTGAAGTTCAGGCGGACACCGCGATCGAGAGCCGAGTAGCGGGCCAGCACGCCCGCCGTGCGCGCGCCGCCGAGGAAGTTCACGTTGCGCCAGTCCACCTGGACGCGGCCCTTCTCTTCCGTCCCGTATCCCACGCCGAAATTGACGCGCTGGTGCTTGCCTTCCGTGACCGTGACGCGCGTCGGGATGACGGGGGGCTTGTCTTCGCTCCGCACCGGCTCCACGTTTGCGAACTCGAACAGCTCCGGTCCATACAGCTTGCGCTGGCTCTCCTGCAGCGCGCTCTGGCGATACGGCCGTCCCGGGCGGTACGTCAGCTGGCGCCGGATGACCGAGTCGCTGACACTCGTGTTCCCGACGATCTCGATCGGCCCGAACGTGGACTCGGGTCCGGGATCGGCGACGAGCGACACGACGCGGCTCCGCGGCGTCGCGCCCTCAACCTCCAGCATCTTGACCGACGCGTACGGAAAGCCGTGATCTCGCAGCTCGTCGAGCGCGGATTCCCGGCTCGCCTGCATCAGCGCGCGGTCGAGGGGCTGCCCCGAGCGCAGCGGCAGCTTCGTCTCGAGCGCCGTCCTGTGCGTCGCCGGAAGCGCGTCGAAGCCATCGAAGGTGACCCGGTCGACGCGGATCGGTTCCCCTTCGTCGATATGGATCGCGAGCTTGACGGATGTCTGGTCGGGGTTGAGCTTTACGTCGGTCGAGGTGATCCGCGCATCGGGGTAGCCGCGGTCCTTGTAGAACGCGACAATCCGCTTGAGGTCGGCCTCGAACTGATCGCGGCTGAAGTAATGCTTCGTGCCCCACGGAATGCGCGAGCTTGCGCTGGTCGCCAGAACCGACTTCAACTGCGCGGGCGTCACCGCCTTCGTGCCGCTGAACGTGAAGCTCGACACCTTGATGCCGCTTTCTTCTTTGCAGGCGGCGCCAACCACAAGCAGGAAACAAAGGAGTGTCGCGCGCGCAGTAGAACGGCGGAAAGACATAGGCCGGTCGTACGTACTCACAAGATATGCCAGTCGCGAGCGGGGAAGCGGCCGGTGGAAAGCGAGGGCGGCGGTGAGCGGAGAGTCACACAGGGCGCGAGGGGGAAATGCCGGGGAGCGCAAGCGCTCCCCCCACCGTGTACAGACGAGTTCAGGATTCGCGGCTGATCTCGGGCTTCCCGGCTGAGACGGACAACATGATACCGAGCCCCGCGGCAATGACGAGCGCAATGGCCACCCACATCGGGGCCACGTGCTTCAGCGCGCCGCCGTACCACAGAGCCGCCAGTGCGCCGAGCACCAGGATGAAGTAGCCGACGAGATACGCGTTGATGAATCGCATGGGTCCTCCGGGGTAAACGTGCTACGTGCTACGTGCGACGTGCGACAACGTGAGACGGGCGGCGTTGCGATGTGCGAGTGGTGCAACGTCCCCCGTGCCCACCGATGCGTGGCACGTTGGACGTTGCACGTCGCACGTGTGTGTTAGCGCGTGAGCCGGACGACGAGCGCCGCGCGGCGATTGAGGCGCCGGGTCTCTTCGCGCGCGTTGTCGTGCTTCGGCCGTTCTTCGCCGTAGCTGACCGTCCGCAGCCGATCCGCCCCGATCCCCCGGCTCGCCAGGTAGTCGCGCACCGCCG
>JBBWZJ010000046.1:0-10464 GCA_039648985.1 Acidobacteriota bacterium
CGCCGCCCTGGCGAACCGCCTGATGAAGGATGTCGGAACGGTCTCGACCATCACTCCAAAGTGAATGCCCGGTGCGACAGCGGGCGGATATGGCGTCCGCGCCACGTCGAAGATCACGGGTCCGAACTTCACCCAGGCGAGGAGAGGCAGGGTGTCGCGCGCGACGCGGGGAGCGCGTTCCTGGTACGGGCTGCGGTCGTAAACGACGGTGGACAGGTTCGGGAGCGCTTCTGTTCCGACGATCGGGTTGAAGGCCCAGCCTCCCGCGATGAATGCGAATACGTGAACGTGCGCGTAGCGGTCCAGTCGCGAGTCGCGAATGAAGCGCCGGAGGCGGGCGCGGCTCTGCTCGAGTCCGCCACGCGCGACGAAGGTCGGCACGTAGAGGTCCACGCCGTCAGCCGCCATCGGCCCGGCGAGCGATCGGAACGCCTGCTCGCCCGCACGGGAGTACCCGAACCCCGGCAACACCAGCAGGGCGTCGCCCGCCGGCTTCACTGGCGTGACGACGGGTTTCACGGCGGCGCCCGCACAGGCGAGCGACAGGACGCAGCACGCAATCGCGGTGTGAGCAGCAGGTCTCATGCACCCAACATAGAGCCGCGGGCGCCTGGCTGTCGTGAGGCCCCGGTGAATTCTCGTGAAGAATGCTGAGCGCGCTCGCGCCGGCCCGAGGGATCAGCCCGGGGCGACGGAGGAGAGCTCGCAGGCCCCGTCGGACACGGGCACTTCAGACTGGAAGAATTGTCGATAATCGAGCAGGGTATACGCGGGCAGGACCGCCACGAACGAGGTCGTGACGGGAGCCGCCGCGATCCCTCGCAGCCGGACAACGAGGCACCGCCCCCGGCGGACGGCACACATCATGATGAAATCACGCATTCGTTACCTGCTCATCATGTGGGTGTTCATGATCAGCGCGATTGTCTACCTCGATCGGACGAACATCTCGATCGCCGGCCTCTCAATCGCGAAGGATTACGGGATTGGGAAGATCCAGCTCGGATGGATTTTCAGCGCCTTCCTGCTGGGATATGCGGCCTTCCAGATCCCGGCGGGCTGGATCGCCGGCAAGGCGGGCCCTCGCCTGACGCTGACGCTCGGGATGGTCTGGTGGGGCGTCTTCAGCGTGGCGACGACGCTCGTCCCGCCGGCCATGGCCGGTGCGCTCTGGGTCCTCATCGCCGTCCGCTTCGTGCTGGGCATGGGCGAGGCCGTCGCCTATCCGTCAGCCAACCAGTTCATCGCCGCATGGTTTCCGTCGACTGAGCGCGGCAAGGCCAACGGGTGGGTGTTCGGCGGGGTCGGCTTCGGCGCCGGCTTCACGCCGCCGATCGTGACGAGCATCATGCTGGCGTACGGCTGGCGCGCGGCCTTCTATTTCTCAGCGCTGATCGGCCTGCTCGTAGGCGCGGTCTGGTACGTCGTCGCGCGTGACACGCCGCAGGAACACAGCCGTGTGTCGCCGGGCGAGCTGGCGCATATCACGCGCGGCCTGCCGGTTCGCGCGCGCAGCACGATCGCGCCCGTGCCGTGGCGTCGGATCTTCACGAGCCGGGACGTGTGGCTGATCGTGATGGCCTATTTCGCCTTCGGGTACGTCGCGTTCATCTTTCTGACCTGGTTCTTCATCTATCTCGCTGACGGGAGAGGCGTGAACCTGAAGAGCAGTGCGCTATACGCAATGCTCCCGTTCATCGCCATGACCAGCTGCTGCCTGGCCGGCGGGATGATCAGCGACTGGCTGTGCCGGGTGAGAGGCGCCTACGTCGGCCGCTGTGTCTACGGCGCGGCGACGCTGTTCCTCGCCGCGGTGTTCCTCGTCATCGGCAGCCATGCCGCCGATACGATGACCGCGGTGCTGGCGCTCGCCGGCGGCGCCGGCGCACTCTACCTTGGCCAGTCCACGTACTGGGCGATTGCGGCGGACTTCGCGGGACCCCACACGGGCGTGGTCTCCGGCATGCTCAACATGGGCGCCCAGATCGCGGGCGCACTCACGGCATCTCTCACGCCGTACTTGGCGGCGGCGTACGGGTGGTCGTCGGCGTTCTATGTTGCCGCGGCGGTGGCGTTCGTCTGCGCCTTTGCATGGTTCTTCGTGAGCCCGAGCCGGCGGCTCAGTCCCGAGCCGGAGGTCACGGCGTAAGTTGCCGCGCCGGCTCCAGCCGCCAACGTTTGAAAGGAGGACGCGTTCACTGTCGCGGACCTGCAGCGTCTCTATCACTACGCATATTGAGCGAACAGGAAACTGTTTGGCGTCGGATGTCGGATGGCGAAACCTGCGCGTCCACGCGACCGACCTCGGCGCATCCAGGCTGCGGGTCAGTGCGCCAGCAGCAAGTACGAGTATCCCACTCGAAGGCGTCCGGTCAGGTGCGGATCGAACGCGTACAGGATCGCCAGCGTGCCCAGACCGTGCGACAGCGCGAGCGGCAGGATATTCGGATACCGAACGTAAATTGCGCACCACGCCAGGCCGCCGGCAAATGTCACAGCCGTCAGAAACGGGTTCGGCAGGTGCACGAGAGCAAAGAGTGTCGCCGCAAGCACGACTGCCGCGCGGGGCGGGACGGTGTGGCGGGCTTCGTCCAGCACGAGCGTCTGCAGCAGCCACTGCTGCGCCCCGCCCCACAGCACGAGCGGTGCGAGGCTGCCGAGGAAGTCGCGGCGATCGTGCAGCGTGCCAAGCCATGCGCCCGCCGCCAGGATCAGGATTGCCGCGGCAATGGTGACCACGCCCGCCGCTTTGAGCCCCGGCAGAAAGGCCTGCCTGTCGAATCCCCACTCGCCCGATCGCGCCGAATGCCAGATGGCGAGGACGATGATGCAGCCGATGACGGTCTGGCCGACAAACGGCGGGAGCCATCGGTCGATGACCCAGGTGTAGGACAGAATCAGCGCGAGCGTGGCGCACGTGAACGGCACACGTCGAGCATACAGGACCTGCCGCCGCTTCTCTTCTGGGCCGTCCGAGCATGATCACCGCTACGGTCGGCGCTCGCGTTAGCTTCGAGCCGCCGCGACAATGAACGTGCGGCCCGGCGATGGCGAGCGATGTACAATCCCGCCCGTCGATGAGCAACGTGAAGATTCATATCGCCACGCTGGTTGTACTCGCTAGTGTCGTCGGCTGCGGATCGGGCGAGCCTCTCCGCGTGACGACGCTCCAGCTTGGTCGTTCGCTGAACGCCGACAGTACCGTCGCGGCATTCACCACGCGCTTCGCGCCGCGTGACACCGTGTACTTCTCGGTCGTCACGGCGGGTGCGGGCTCCGGCACCATCCGCGTCCGATGGACGTACTACGGACACGTGGTCGACGAGCCAACGAGGAAGGTGTCCTACCAGGACGTCGCGGCGACGGAATTCCACCTCAAGACAGCCGGACCGCTCCCCCCGGGCGATTACAGTGTGGAGGCCTTCCTGGACGACAAGTCGGCCGGCACGCGCCCCTTCCACGTGGTCAAACCGGACTGACTCTCAGGAATAGTGCGCTGCTGGCGCAGAACCGTCCGGCCCGCTCCAGTACCCCGCGACGCGGACGGCGTGCGGACGGCCTGAATCTTCGCGGACGGGGTTCTTCCGATCTGCACGATGGCACGGCCGAGGCAGCTTCCGCCTCTCGCCCGGTATGATGGTTGGATGTCCGGTTGGCGTCTCGAGCACACCTACGCTGAGCTGCCGCAGCTCTTCTACGCGGATGCGGCGCCCACTCCTGTTCCCGGTCCTCGTCTCGTTGCGTTCAACCGGCCGCTCGCGGCCATGATGGGGCTGGAGCCGCAGTCGCTCGACAATCCAACCGGAGCCGCGATCTTCGCAGGGAATGCCCTGCCTGAGGGCGCTCGACCGATTGCCCAGGCGTACGCCGGTCACCAGTTCGGACACTTCACCCCGCTCGGCGATGGCCGCGCGATCCTGCTCGGCGAGCAGATCACGCCGCGTGGCGATCGGATAGACGTGCAACTGAAAGGCGCAGGACCGACACGGTTCTCCCGCCGGGGTGACGGGCGCGCCGCGCTTGGCCCCATGCTGCGGGAGTACATCATCAGCGAGGCGATGCACGCGCTCGGGATTCCCACCACGCGCAGCCTGGCGGTGGTCACGACGGGCGAACAAGTGTACCGGGAGAGCGTGCTCCCGGGCGCAGTGCTCACGCGCGTCGCCGCGAGCCACATCCGGGTGGGCACGATGCAGTGGGCGGCGGCGCACGACGATGAGGCCGCCGTCCGGGCGCTTGCGGACTACACACTCGCGCGGCATTACCCGGAGCTCGCGGGCTCGGCCGACCAGTACGTCGCGCTCTTCCAGGCGATCCTTGCCCGGCAGGCGTCGCTGATTGCGCGCTGGCAGCTGGTCGGCTTCATTCACGGGGTGATGAACACCGACAACATGGCGCTCTCCGGCGAGACCATCGATTACGGCCCCTGCGCGTTCATGGACACGTACGATCCGGCGACCGTGTTCAGCTCGATCGACGCAGGCGGGCGCTACGCCTATCGTCACCAGCCGCCGATAGCGCAGTGGAACCTCGCACGGCTTGCGGAAGCAATGTTGCCGCTGTTCGATGCGGACCTCAATCGCGCAGTGGAGCGCGCGACAGCAGCCGTCGGCGTGTTCCCGCTTCTGTTCCAGCAGCACTGGCTGAACGGGATGCGGGGCAAGCTTGGCCTGTTCACGTCCGAAGACGACGACGAGGCGCTCGTGGATGACCTGCTCGCCTGGATGCAGCGAGAGTCTGCCGATTTCACGAACACGTTCCGGTCCCTCACCCGTGAGTGCCTGCTGCCGAAGTCCACCACCGTCGATCCCGAATGGGCGGCCTGGCATCGCCGGCTCGAGGCGCGGCGCGAGCGGCAGCCGCAGCCGGCAGCCGAAGCGACGACCCTGATGCGCCGGCACAACCCGGCGTTCATCCCGCGCAACCAGAAGGTGGAGGAGGCACTCGTGGCAGCAGGCAGCGGCGATCTTTCGGTCATGGAGAAGCTCCTCGAGGTGCTGGCCACACCGTACGATCACGACCGCGACCTTCCGGCATTCAACGTCTCTACGCCAACCGATCACCCCTACCGCACGTTCTGCGGCACGTAGGATGCTCGTGAAACGAAGACGCTACGCGCGCGACAGGAGTGCTGAATGACCCTTCTTGCGACTTCTCTCCTTCTCTGGCTCGGAGCAGCGGCCACCGAGACTGTCCCGACAGTCATCCAGGCGCCGGACTCTCCGGTGCGAGTCGATCATGCGAAAGTCCTGAACGTCGTCCCGAACGAACCTGCCGTCCTGATGTACGCCGCCACCAACGTCACGGACGACGACCTGGAACAGTTCACGGTGATTGTGTTCGTCTTCGATGCTGCCGGCACCCTCAAGGCGAAGCAGATCGCGCCTGCCCGGCGCACCCTCGAGAAGCGCACCACGAAATACTCGACCATGGTGCTGGACGGCTGGCCGGTGACGGCGACCGATCGCGTGGTCTTCGGCGTGAACCAGGCGCAACGCACCGAATCGGACAAGTGGTGGTCCGCGGAGCTCGGCGGCCTGGCGGCGGACGCGGTGAAAACGCCGCGTCAGCCGTGAGCCTGGCACCCTCCCCGGAGCCGCGGCCCCAGGGGGCCGGGTCTGCACCGAAGCGGGTGACGATGCGCTGAGTGGATGAGCGAGAGACCGTGACCGCGTAGCGCACCGTAGTGGCGCGATTTTTGATACTTCCTCATGAGCCCCATCCGCCGGGACCGGGGTCGTCGAATCAGGAGGTCGCCATGCAAGTCCCAGGCGCCGACCGACGCAAGATCAGCCGCGGCAACACGCCGCGCGAGCCTACCCTCCCCGTGCTCGAAGACATGGTGGTGCGCTGCTATACCGAAATGCCCGGGTTGTCGCTGACTGCAGCGCAGCTCGCGCGAATGCTGAGCGTCCAGGCCTCCTCCTGCGAAGCCGTGCTCCGGCGCCTGGTCGATACGGGCCGGCTGCGCCGTGATGCGCAGGGCCACTATCTGCCGCCGGGCTGCTTCTGGTCGGACGGCACGCTCGCCTGAGCCGGCACACCGACCACCTCCAAGCATCGATGGCGCCCCGGTCTCTGCGACCCGATCCCGCAACCGAGCGCCTGCTGAACGAAGTGCGTCAGGCGAGGCTGCGGCTTGCAGACCTGCTGCGTCGCATTCGCGAGCGACGTGGCGCGAATGGCTATCGGACACGGCCCCCATTCGACCCGCCGCCGCGGACCGATGACCCCGGCTCTGACGGGGAAGCCGGCCCGTCCAACTGATCCTTCGAGGAAGCAGTTTGGAATCCTACGGATTCAGCTGTCGATCCGTTCCGCCGCGGGATTCCAGCGGACCTTGTGGCCGGCGCGCAGCGCCGCGTTCGCGATGTGCGACGTTCTGGCCGCCTGGTGTCCGATGCGGATGGGCGCGTTCGGCGCCTTCCGGCTCCTGACGCAGTCGAGCCAGTTCTGGAGGTGCGACAGCGTCCCATCCCCGCTCGATCGGACGTAGATCTCGGGTTCCGGCGTCTGCGTACCCGGCGCCCACCCGGCATCGTCGCGATAGAACGCAAGCCGCGCCCGGTCCACCTTCAGCGTGCCGCGCTCGCCCCGGAACTCCAAACCTCCGTCATCGACGCGGCTCACATACGTGCCCAGATAGGCGGCCATGAAGTCTTTCGGAAACTCGAGACTGACGTTCACGGTGTCGGGCGCCTCCCACAGCTTGATGTTGTAGTTGTGCCCGGTGGCTTCGGCCGCCAGCGGCGCCTCGGCGTTCATGTACCACTGGACGACGTCGATCCAGTGCGTCATGAGATCGGTGATGCAGCCGCCGCCGAAATCCCAGAAGTGGCGCCACTGATAAAACCGCTCCGGCCGGAAAGGTTGATCGGGCGCCGCGCCGAGCCACCGTTTCCAGTCGAGCTGCTGGAGGGCGACAGGCGGGTAGCTCCCGGCGGTTGCGTGTTGATACCAGTAGGTGTGGACAAACGTGATCTGTCCGAGGCGCCCTGAATCGACGATCTGCTTGCCGAGCCGGAAGTGATCCCAGCTCCGTTGCTGTGTGCCTGTCTGCACGATCTGCTTCGAGGCCTCAATCGCCCGCACCATGTCCACGCCTTCGGCGAGCGTGTGGGACACCGGCTTCTCGACATAGACGTCCTTGCCGGCTGCGACCGCGTCGAGCGTCACCGTCTTGTGCCAGTGATCGGGTGTGCCGACGACGACGGCATCGATGGACCGATCGTCGAGAATGCGTCGGTAGTCCGATACCCTGGTTACTCCGGAGCCCGTGATCTCGGCCGCCTGAAGCAGCCTCGGCTCATAGACGTCGCACACGGCAACCATTTCGTTGCCGGGGAGTTGCTTGAGCAGCGTCATCAGCCCTCGTGCGCGGCCGCCGGTCCCGATGATGCCGATGCGGATTCTGTCGCTTGCGTTCTGGCCCGCGAGGCGCACGACACCGGGCGCGAGCACGAGCCCCGAAGCGGCGCTCAGGAACGTTCGTCGGGTGTACTCCATAACTGAATCCTCCTCAGGCGCGCGTCGTGAGGTTCGCCCTGGCCATCAGTCTGCGCGCGTCCCGCCGGCCGCCCGGGGCCGGGGCGATATCGAGCGGAGCCGTCATGGACATGGCGCCGAATGATACGGGCACTCGCGCGGGGTGCGCAAATACGAAACGGTCCGCAAGCAGTGGCGAGGAATGCAAGCTCGGTGTCCTCGGTTCTGTCTACACCCTCTCCGGACCGTGAAGGCCCCTGCGCCGCGGACATCCGGTCCTCCGCTCAGTGTGGGCGTTTGGCGTGTGTAAACATCACGCACAGAGACGGCGTATGCTGCGTCGAACCTGAAAAGCCCAGTAGCCCGGAGCTTCAGCTCCGGGTTCCCGGCATCTGACGCTGAGCTAAGCGACGCGCTACGAACCCTGCGCCAGCGGCTCGGGACGCGTTCGAGCTGAACCGCTGAAGGTGGAATATGAGGAGGCAACATGTCGGATGAATCCGTGACCATGCCGTCGGGTCGAATCAGTCGCCGGAAGATGCTCGGGACGACCGCATTGCTGGGCGGCGTCGTCGCGGGCCTCGCCGGCACCGCGATCGGACAGGAGAAGCCGAAATCAGCGGGGTCCGCGGGACCGGCGGGGACGCCAGCCGCGGGTCCCAACCTGGTTCCTCCCGTCGTGCAGACCACGTGCGGCAAGCTCCGCGGCCTGCGCGAGGGCAAGACCCTGTCGTTCCTCGGTGTGCGCTACGCCGAGGCCGAGCGATTCGGACTGCCCAAGGCGGTGCCGCCCTGGGAAGGCATCAAGAACGCGCAGGTCTGGGGTCCGGCCTCCCCGGCCCCCGAACAGACCTTGGTGGGCTCGGACGAACTGGTGTTCCCACACCGATACTGGATTGCCAACGAGCATTGCCAGTATCTGAACGTCTGGACGCAGAACCTCTCGCCGGCAGCCAGGAAACCCGTGATGGTCTGGATGCATGGCGGCGGCTTCACGAACGGGTCGTCGATGGAGTCGTACGCGTACGACGGCCGCACGCTGAGCGAGTTCGGCGATGTCGTGGTGGTCAGCATGAACCACCGCCTGAACATCCTCGGCACGCTCGATCTGTCGGCGTACGGCTCGCAGTACGCGAATTCGCGCTACACGGGCACCGCGGATCTCGTCACGGCGTTGCAGTGGGTGCAGGACAACATCCAGGCCTTCGGCGGGGATCCGGACAACGTGATGATCTTCGGCCAGTCGGGTGGCGGCGGGAAAGTCGTGCGCATGATGCACATGCCCGCGGCGAAGGGGCTGTTCCACAGGGTCTCCGCGCAGAGCGGTGGCAACAATACCTACCGCACGACCGATGTCGCGGCGAGCATCAAGGCCCAGCAGACCATCGCGGCGCATACGCTCAAGAACCTGAACCTCACGGGCGACCAGATCGACAAGCTGAAGACGGTGCCGTACTCAGCCCTGATTACTGCCGGAGCCGCCGCACTGCGATCGGCGGCGCAGGAAGTCGGCCGCCCCAGCCTCAACTGGGAGGTCATCGCGGACGACCAGTACGTCATGCGTGAATTCTGCGACTGGGCCGACAGCATTCCGCTCATGGCCGGCGCGGTATTCAGCGAGATGCAGGGGACGCTCACGCGCGGCGACGGCCGCAAAAATGGGTGGACGCCGAAGGAAGTCGACGACCAGCTGACCGCCGCCTTCGGTGCGAAGAGCAGCGAAATCGCTGCCGAATTCAAACAGGCGTTTCCACGCAAGAAGCCACAGGATGTCCTGTATTTCGCAGCCGGGTCACGCCCCGGTGTGAAGAACCTGTTGAACCGGAAGCTCGAGAACACAAAAGCGCCCGTTTACAACTACCTGTTTGCGTGGGAGTACCCGATCAATGGAGGCATCACCTCGTTCCATTGCTCGGAGCTCGCGTTCTGTTTCCATGCCCTGAGCGCGCCGCAAATCAAGACCGCAACGGGCGGCGGTCCGGTCGCTCTGGCGCTGCAGGACAAGGTCTCTCAGGCGTGGATCAATTTCGCGAAGACGGGGAATCCCAGCCAGCCAGGTCTCCTGTGGAAGCCCTATACGAAGGAAGACCCGCAGGCGATGGTGTTCGACACTGTCAGCCAGTCGGTCTCGCTTCGCGACGACAAGCTGGTGTCACTGCTGCCGGCCGCGGGTGCACCGGCCGCGCCCGCTGGTCGTAGCACCGCATCGGGCGGTCGCTAGCGCCTGCCGTCGGCGTCCATTCACACACACCGGGCGCGCTCCAGGGCGCGCCCGATGGACGCCTAGTTCGTGAGAACCGTGCGGTAGCGCACCTCGTTGCGCCGCAACTTGTCCAGTGCAGCGTTGACGCTACCCATCGGACAGATCTCGATTT
Organism: Acidobacteriota bacterium; assembly: GCA_039648985.1. Lineage (GTDB taxonomy): Bacteria > Acidobacteriota > Vicinamibacteria > Vicinamibacterales > 2-12-FULL-66-21 > JALZOC01. The sequence continues at coordinate 9,861 of JBBWZJ010000046.1, forward strand.
GCGGCGCGATCCCGTGTCTCGCCGCAAACGCGAGCATGGCGCGGCTCTCGACGCCCGAGCCGATCAGGCTGCCGACCAGGCGGCGCTGACCGAACAGGAGCGGGAGCGCCGGAATCTTGAGATCCGTTTCCGGAACGCCCAGCACACAGAGCGTCCCTTCCGGCTTGAGCGCCATCAGAAACTCGCCCCACGGAACGTCGCCGGACGCCGTAGACATGATGAGGTCGTACTGCCCCGCCCGTGCGGCCAGCGCGGCCGAGTCCGCCACGACGAATTCGCCGGCGCCAAAGCGGCGCGCCTCCGCCTCCTTCTTCGCAGATCCCGAAAACGCCGTGACCTCACATCCCATCGCCCTGGCAAACTGCAACGCGAGGTGACCCAGTCCGCCGACGCCGACCACGCCGACGCGGGAAGTGGGCTGAGCGTATCGCGCGAGCGGTGCGAAGACGGTCACCCCGGCACACAGCAGGGGGGCGGCAATCTCGGACGCCAATGCGTCGGGGATCGGGTACGCACACCGTGAATCGACGCGGATCTGAGTTGCGTACCCACCGGGGGCGGCCAGCGGCAGGATCTGTCCCTGGCTGCAGAGGTTTTCGCGGCC
>JBBWZJ010000050.1:0-10220 GCA_039648985.1 Acidobacteriota bacterium
CAGACGACGGCGAAGTCCTTTTCGAAGCCGTTTTCCACACCCGCGGGGCAGTTCGGATCGGGCGGCGGCGGCGGCGGTGCGGGCGAGCCGGCGCGGCCACCGCGGCCGGCTGATGGACAGGGGGTGAAGGAGCCGTAATGGATCGGGAACTGGAAGTTCATCGGTCCGCGCTCGCCGCCCGCGTCCACGAACCACGGTTTGCCTTCATCGTCCGACGCGAGGCCCCACTGCCCGCCATTCGGCGCGGTGGGCTCGCGGAGGAACCCTGAAGGTGTCCACCGGATCCGGAACGCGTTGTACGTCGTGTAGATCCAGTTGTCCATGTTCCACAGCAGCCCCGCCTTCTGATGCTCGATATTCGGGTCGCCGCTCTGGCCGATGCCTGTGAATACCACCTGGCGCTTGTCGGCAACGCCGTCGCCGTTCGTGTCCGTCCATTTCACGAGGTCGTCCGAATCCGTTTCGCTCGTCAGGATCACGCCGTCCTCGAGCGGCAGAATCATGCGCGGCGCCACGAGATGATCGGCAAACACCGTGTGCTTGTCGTACCGCCCGTCCTGCCTGGTGCTCTCCCACCGCGTGATGCGGCTGATGGGATCGTGCTCGCGGCTGGCTGAGGCGTCCATCATGTAGCTGATCATCTCGCCCACGTACATGCGGCCGTCGCCGTCGAACTCGATCAGCGTCGGGCTGATCACATCGGGATCGGCCCCCACGAGCTCCATCCGGTAGCCCGTCGGGAGGACGAAACTGCCGGCCTCGTCCGCCGGACTGCGGGGCAGATACGGCGGCTTGGGAGAGAAGTCGGTCGCCTCGCTCGTCATGGCCCCGCGTCCGCCGCCGAATGCGCCGCCCTGGTCCGCGGCAGCCGCCGGCGCGCTGCCCGGGATGCGCTTCGCGGCGGTGCCCGACATTTCGAACTGGCCGTCCATCAGCGCGAGCTCCGCCTTGAGGCCCTGTCCGTCTGGCGTGAGCGTCATCACGGTCGGAATGGGCGTGCCCTGGTAATCGGTGGCATATCTGAGCACGAGGCTCTTGCCCGCAACAGCAATGTCCGTCACGGTGACCGGCGGCTGCGCGTCAGGCCCGACGGTCGCCGTCACCTTGCCTGCGTCCGTCTTCACAGACAGCGTAAAGATGCTGGGACCCATCTGCGAATAGGCAGTCACCGTCCAGTCGCCGACGAAGGGCGCTGCGTCGCCGGCAGTGACGGGCCGCGCAGGGGCCTGCCCGGACGGCACCGATGCGAGCCCTCGCACCCCAACCGGCAGGACCGCGATCGCGAGGGCACCGGCGGTCACGACAAGACAGCGACGGAAACCGGAAGACTTACCGACGGACATGCGATTACTCCTTGGGACGCTCTATACGAATCAACGCGCTCTTTCGTTTCTGCACTGCTGCGCGGCACCCGGGACCCGATTCCGGCGCCGGGCGGTAATGTGGCCCTGATGGGTTCGGACGACGGCGGCACGGCAAAGACTATCAATGTTTCGGTGCCGGGGCGCACAGGCCTGTCGAATCGGAGCTGTGTTGAGGTCACGCACTGGCGGGTTTCGGCGGGGCTCACGCCCCACCACAACATGCTCCGCGGCGGGTATCACCCGCTCCGCGTCCTCATCTACGGCGCGCGGGCGGCAGGCCTAGAGGTCGTAGACGAAGAACGCGCCTGGCAGTTCGGCGTTCGTGGAAGGCTTCGTCATCGAGGGAGAGTGGCCGAAGGCGTAAACGAACCTGGCGTTCGCGACGAAACAGGCGGCACGCCAGCCGCGGAAGCGGCCGAGCGCCCGCCCCATCTCCGCATACAGCTCGAGAAGCGGCTCTTCGCCGCCATCCCCTCCGAGCCGCACGCCGTAGGGCGGGTTGAAACAGAAGACTCCCGGCTGCATCTGCGCGGCACGCGGGAGCATCCGCGCGACGTCGTCCGGGGTGAGCCCGCGCACGTCCTTCTGACCGATGACGATCGAGTCCTCGCGCGAGGGTCCCGTCAGACCGGCCGCGCGCAGGTTTCCCACCATCGTCGGAATGCGCTCCGCGTCCACGTCAAGCGCGAGGATCCGCGGCACCGTTCCCGGAAAGAGGTCCGGGGCCGCACCCGGCAGGCCCGCGAACGCACGCAGGTGTCGGAACGGCAGATCGGGGGGTTGCCGAATCGCGCGGCCGACGGCAAGACCCGCCGCCTCGATCGGAATCGTCCCGCCGCCCGCCATGGGATCGACCAGCGGCTCGACGCGCGCGTCCCATCGCGACAGCATGATCAGCTGCGCCGCCATGGTTTCCCGGAGCGGCGCCGGGCCCGCAGCCACTCGCGCCCCGCGGCGATGGCGCGCGCCGCCCCCGATGTCAATCCCGACGACTGTCCGCCGATTGCCCGGCGTCCCCGCCCGGCGGACGACGAATACGACATCCGGCGCCTCGGCATCGACTTCGGCCGTCACGCCGCGCGAGGCCAGCGCCTCGATCAGCGCGTTCTTGACGACGCCGCGCAGCTGGAGGGGGGACGCCTCGAAGTCATGGGCGGATCCCAGATCGACGGAGAGCCGCAGCCGGCTCGCCGCAGGCAGTCGATCGTCCGCGCAGAGCGCCGGCAGGAGCTCCTCGAAGAGCGGCTCGAGGCGCACGGCGGTACTGGCAAACAGATCCCAGGAGATTCTCGAGGAGGTCCGATGGTGGCAGGCGGCGACCCAGGCAGTGGGAGCGTCGAACGGGTAGAGCAGCGTCGCCTCGCCCTCGCGCCTCGGTTTCGGGACCCGGACGTCGAACGGCGACCGCATCACTAGGCGCTTCAACTCCGCCTCCATGACCCGGTTCGCACCGCCCGAACCCGTCAGCCGGATCTCGTCACACTTCACAGCTCACAGCTCTCAGCTCTCAGACCTCAGCTTTCAGACCTCAGCTTTCAGACCTTCGCTCTCAGGCCTTCGCTCTCGGACCGCAGCTTTGAGTCTCAGCTTTCCGGTCAGCTCTCCACTCTATCTGGTCGTCTCGCGGCAGCAGTTGCCATCGTCACCGTGTCATGACAGCCGGCTTCAACGTCCACGCCTGCAGCCGCGCCAGTTCCATCAATGCAGGGGCGTGGAAGCCCTCGGGAAAAATCGGCCAGCTCCAGAGCGCCGCCGAATCTTCCGCCACGTAGCGATCGGCGGTGTAGTGCCCTTCGAGTCGAGCGACCTCCGTGGGTGCTCGGCCGGAGGCGACGAGAGAGTCGAACGCCCCCGACAGTGTGGCGAGGTAGTCGGCCGGGGAGAGGCTTTCGGATCCAACCCAGATCTCGTCGGGCAGACGGTGCGACGCGGCGCAGGCGGTGGCCGTGTCCCGAACGGCACGCGCAAATGCGGCCCACGGGAAGGTCATCGAGCGCGACCCGCCAATCGACGGCTTGAACGGTCGTCCCGGTCCATCGAGCGGCGTCACCTTCGTACCCCCCGTCAACCCGGGACCGTCGATGAACGCAGCCGTCGCACCGGTGAGCAGACCGAAGACGTCCGCTGGTGAGAGCGCATACCCGTCGAACTTCTGGAACGTGATCTCTTTCTGCATCGATCGGGCGAGCTGCTGCAGGTCCGGCGCCCCGAAGGTGCGGCCGAGGGCCGCGTCCTCGTACACCCGCTGGAGGTCCGTCGCGGTCGCGAACTGCACTCCTGGCTGCGCCTTGATGAAACGGATGTACTGCTCGAAATCGCGAAACGCCGTTTCCGTTTCCGCCGCCGGCCGGGTACCCGGACGGCGCCACGCGGCACGTTCGGGATTGGCGCCGCGCCTGAAGTTCACCGCATCCCAGAATTCGGTCTGTACGAATTCATTGGGATGGTAGTAGATGCTGATCGTGCCGCCGCCGTTTGCCCGGAGCCGCGTGTACGCCGCGGCAAACGCGCCCCGGCCCTTCTCGAGGCTCGCACCACCGGCGAGATCCATGCGCGCGAGATTGGAGCGCATCTTGAATACGTTGAGCATCCCGCCGTAGTAGAACGGCTGGTCGCCGATGCCGACATGATCGGCTTCGTCCAGATACATCCGGATTCCCATGTCGCGCAGCGCCGGGTAGGCCTGCGGCGCCCATGCGCTGCCAGGCTGCCCGTACGCGACGGGCGTGACGCCGAAGATGCGCTCGATGTCCCGGACGCCCTGGACCTCGCGCCGGTAGAACTCGGCGCGTCCGTCCTCCCATCCGGCATTCTGGAGGTACACCGCAACGGTGGGCTGCTGGCTATGTGTGTTCGAGTGGTACCCGATGTCGTGGCGCCGGAGCGCGGCGATGACGTCCGCGCGCCCGCGGCTCTCGAGCACGCGCGCCTTCTCGCCGACGACCTTGAACGTCGCGCGCACACCGAGCCCGGTCAGCATCTCGGCGAGGCGCTTCGTCGCGTCGTCGTCCTGCGGCAGGATGTAGTCTTCGGTATCGAACCAGAGCGTGACGTAGACAGGGTGTGCCGCGTCCTGACAGAAGGCGTGGCTCGCACCCGCAAGCGCCAGCAGCGTGAGAAAGAGAATTCTCGTCACACGCCCATCCGCCGGTTGGCGCCTGGCGGGACCGCGGATCCGGAGGGGGGCACGGCAGTGCTCGCCATACCTGTGCTGCCGCGCTCGGCGTCGCTGTTCAGCGGGAGGCGCACGACGAACACCGAGCCCATACCCAGCCCTTCACTCGCCGCGATGATGTTGCCGCCGTGGAGCTCGACCAGGTGCTTCGCGATCGACAGGCCGATGCCGAGGCCCCACGCACCCCGCGTGGTCGACGGATCCGCCTGCCGGAAGCGCTCGAACACGTGCGGAAGGAAATCCGGCGAGATGCCCTGGCCCGTGTCCTCCACGACGATTCGCATGCACCCGTCGTCTGACGTCGCGGTGACGGTGACACGACCGCCGCTCGAGGTGAACTTGACCGCATTGTGCAGCAGGTTCCACAGGATCTGCTGAAAGCGGCGGCCGTCCACGAGGATCTCGTTCGTTTCCGGATTGACCGCGGTGAGCAGTTGCACACCCTTCGCATCGGCCGCGTGCTGCACCGCCTGGACCGCGCTCGCGACGCTCGCCGACACGTCGACCGGAGCCAGCTCCAGGCGCACGGTGCCCGACATCAGCTTGTTCATCTCGAGCAGGTCTTCGATCAGCTTTGCCTGCGCCTCGGCATTGCGGCGGATGACGGCGATCACGTGGTCGCTGTCCCGAACGCCCCGGCCGGTCGCCAGCATGCTCAGCCATCCCAGGATGGCGTTCATGGGCGTGCGGAGCTCGTGGCTGAGCGTTGCGAGGAACTCGTCCTTGATCCGGCTCTGGCGCTCGGCTTCGTCTCGGGCGCGCCGCTCGCTCAAGAGGAGCTGCTCGCGCTGCAGTGCGGCTTCCCTGTGCGCACTGATGTCGCGGCTCACACCCACCACCCTCTGCGGCCTGCCGTCCTCGCCCCGGACGATCCGGCCACGCTCGGTGATCCAGACGACTGTCTTGTCAGGCCTGACCGCGCGGTATTCGCACTCGTACTGCCCCGTCGTCATCGCGAGATCAATCGCCGCCTGGACGCGCGCGACGTCGTCCGCATGCAGGGTACGGAAAATCCGGAGCTCGGGGCCGAAGGACCCGGCCGGAAAGCCGAACAGCGTCTCGGGATCGGCAGACCACTCCATCTGGTCCGACGCGAGATCCCACTGCCACGCGGCGATCTCGGCCACCTCCATCGCGAGCCGGAGGCGCTCCTCGCTCTCGACGGCGCCGCGGTGCGCGATCGAGAGCGCGGCCGTGCGCTGCGCGACGCGCAGCTCCAGTTCTTCGTTCGCTTCCTGAAGGGCTTCCTGCGCCTGCTGGCGCTCGGCGACTTCGTTCTGCAGCGCGTCGTTCAGCACCGCCAGCGATTGGGTCTTTCGAAACAGCTCCGCGAAGACCGCGACCTTCGATCGCAGGATGTTCGCGTTCACCGGCTTGCTCAGATAGTCCACGGCGCCGACGCCGTAGCCGCGCAGCACGTCCTCGTCGTCCAGCAGGTGGGCTGTGAGGAACAGGATCGGCACGTGCTGCGAGCGCTTTCGCTGCTTGATCAGGTGCGCGAGGTCGATCCCGCTGATGCCCGGCATCCTGATATCGAGGATGATTGCCGCGAAATCCTGCCGGAGCATCGCCAGCAGCGCCTCGTCCGCCGACTGCGCGCGCACGACGCGGCAGCCGCTGCCGTCGAGCATGGCCTCGAGCACATCGAGGTTTCGGGCCTCGTCATCGACGATCAGCAGCGTGATCTCGTCGTCGTGCGTCATGGGGCCAGCTGTCACCTGTAGAGCCATACGCGGAGGAGCGACAGAAGCTGGTCGGTATTGACCGGCTTCGCGATGTAGTCGGAGGCGCCCGCCTGCAGGCACTTCTCGCGATCCCCCTTCATCGCCTTCGCGGTCAGCGCCAGGATCGGCAGCGTGCGGAACCGCGCATCCTTGCGGATCTCGCGCATCGTCTCATAGCCGTCCATCTCCGGCATCATGATGTCCATCAGCACCACCGCGAGGTTCGGCGTCCCGTTGATAATCTCGATGGCCTGCCGCCCGTTCGTCGCGGTCAGCACGTCCATCTCCTGGTTCTCGAGGACCGTCGTGAGCGCGAAGATGTTCCGGGCGTCGTCGTCGACGACCAGGACCTTGCGGCCGTGCAGGATTTCGTTCGAGCCGTGCAGCCGTTCGAGCATCCGGCGCTTCGGCTCCGGCAGGTCCGATACCACCCGGTGCAGGAACAGCGCCGTTTCGTCGAACAGGCGTTCCGGCGACTGGACGTCCTTGAGGACGATGCTCTTCGCGACAGACCGGAGGCGATCGTCTTCCGCTTTCGTGAGCTCCTTGCCGGTGAAGACGACCACCGGCACCACGCTCAGCGAGCCTTCGGACTGCATCCGTTCGAGCAGCTCGAAGCCGGTCATGTCGGGCAGCCGCAGATCGACGACGCAGCACTCGACGGGCTTCTGGTGGAGCACCTCGAGCGCCTCGGCGCCGGTGCCGACCGCCGCCACCTCGATGTCGTCGTGCATCAGCAGATCGACGATGCTCTCGCGTTCGATATCGTTGTCTTCGACGACCAGCAGCCGTTTCTTGTGGGGCGACACGTAGGACTTGATCCGGTCGAACGCGCGATCCAGATCTTCGGTCGTGCCCGGCTTCACCAGATAGGAGAAGGCGCCATGCGAGAGGCCGTGCTGGCGCTCCTCCTCGACGGACAGCATCTGCACCGGAATGTGCCGCGTCGCGGGGTCGAGCTTCAGATTGTTCAGAACCGTCCATCCGAGCATGTCCGGAAGGAAGACGTCGAGCGTGATCGCGGTGGGCAGGTACTGGCGGGCCAGCGTCAGTGCCGTCTGGCCACGCGGCGCGACGATCCCCTTGAACCCCTTGTCGCGGGCGAGACCAAGCAGCACGCGCGCGTAGTGCGGGTCGTCGTCCACGATCAGGAGCACCGGATCGTTCTCCCCGATGTCCTCACGGTCGTCCGGCACGACTTCCTCGGCCTTCGCGACGGCGAGCACCGGGAGAGTGATCGACGGGAACTTGTCGGGAGCGGGACGCTCGAAGCCCGCCGGGCCGGTCACCGCGCGCGCCGGGCCGGTATACGTGAGCGGGAGGTACAACGTGAACGTGCTGCCCTGCGACGGCGTGCTCACGAGCCGAATCTCGCCGCCGAGCAGCGTCGCGAGCTCGCGGCTGATGGCCAGTCCGAGGCCGGTGCCGCCGTACTTCCGACTCGTCCCGGCGTCGGCCTGCTGGAACGCCTCGAAAATCAGACGCTGCTTTTCGGGCGCGATCCCGATCCCCGTGTCGCTCACCTCAATCGCGATCGCGACCGGCGTGAACCGGAGGACCGGATGATCCGGCGACCAGCCGCTCGTCACCTGCTGCACCCGCATCTTGACCTGGCCCTGGGAGGTGAACTTGAAGGCATTCGAAAGCAGATTCTTGAGAATCTGCTGCAGCCGCTTGGGGTCGCTCGTGAACACGCGTGGCAGCGTGTTGTCCACTTCCACCTGGAACGACAGCGACTTGGATTCCGCGAGGTGATGGAACGTGCGCTCGACGTTCTCCTTCAGGCTGCGGAACGTGATCTCCTCCGCTTCGACCGTGACGGTCCCGGACTCGATCTTCGACAGGTCGAGAATGTCGTTGATGAGCGTGAGCAGGTCGGTGCCCGCCGAGTGGATGTTCTTCGCGAAATCGACCTGCTTGGTCGAGAGGTTCGCGGTCGGATTCTCGGCCAGCTGCTGGCCCAGGATCAGGATCGAGTTGAGAGGCGTGCGCAGCTCGTGCGACATGTTCGCCAGGAATTCCGATTTGTACTTCGACGTGAGCGCAAGCTCGGTCGCCTTCTCCTCGAGCGCCCGGCGCTCCTGTTCGACTTCCTTGTTCTTCCGTTCGACCTCGACGTTCTGCTCGGCGAGCTGCTTGGCCTTCGAGGCGAGCTCCTCGTTGGTCTGCTGGAGCTCCGTCTGGCGGGTCTGCAGCTCGATCGTCAGCTGCTGGGACTGCTGCAGCAGATTCTCGGTCCGCATCGTCGCCTCGATCGTGTTGAGCACGACGCCGATCGACTGCGTGAGCTGCTCCAGGAACGAGAGGTGGGTCGGCGTGAACGGCTGCAGTGACGCGAGCTCGATGACCGCCTTCGTCTCGCCTTCGAAGAGCACCGGGAGCACGACGATGTTCTTGGGGCGCGCGGAGCCGAGGCTCGAACGCACGCTCGTGTAGCGGGCCGGGACCTTGGTCAGCAGGATGCGCTGCTTCTCGAGCGCGCACTGCCCGACGAGCCCCTTGCCGACCTCGATCCGCTTCGATTGCTCGTCGCCTACCGCGTACCCGGCCAGGAGGGAGAGGCTGGGCGAGCTGTCCGCCACTTCGCTGAGCATCTGGTAGACGGTGCCCTGCTGCGCGTTGACCAGCGGCGCGAGCTCGGAGAGCAGGAGCTGGCCGACGGTGACGAGATCGCGCTGCCCCTGGAGCATGCGCGTGAACTTGGCGAGGTTCGTCTTCAACCAGTCCTGCTCCTGGTTGCGATCGGTCGTGCCCCGCAGGTTGTCGATCATCGTGTTGATGTTGTCTTTGAGCTCCGCGACCTCTCCGCGCGCTTCGACCTGGATCGACCGCGTGAGGTCCCCCTTCGTGACGGCCGTCGCGACTTCGGCGATGGCGCGGACCTGGTTGGTCAGGTTCGCGGCCAGCAGGTTGACGTTGCCGGTCAGGTCCTTCCACGTGCCGGCCGCGCCGGGCACGTTCGCCTGACCGCCGAGCCGGCCGTCCACGCCGACCTCGCGCGCGACGTTGGTCACCTGCTCGGCGAAGGTCGCCAGCGTGTCGGTCATGCTGTTGATCGTCTCGGCAAGCGCCGCGACTTCGCCCTTTGCTTCGACTGTGAGCTTCTGGCGCAGGTTCCCGTCGGCCACGGCGGTGACGACCTTGACGATGCCGCGGACCTGGTCGGTGAGGTTGGCGGCCATGACGTTGACCGAGTCGGTGAGGTCCTTCCACGTGCCCGCGACGCCGAGCACTTCGGCCTGGCCGCCCAGCTTCCCTTCGGTGCCGACTTCGCGCGCGACGCGGGTGACTTCGGCGGCAAACGCGCGCAGCTGGTCGACCATCGTGTTGATGGTGTTCTTCAGCTCGAGGATCTCCCCCTTGACGTCGACCGTGATCTTGCGCGAGAGGTCGCCGCGGGCCACGGCGGTCGTGACTTCGGCGATGTTGCGGACCTGCGCGGTCAGGTTGGCGCCCATGACGTTGACCGAGTCCGTGAGGTCCTTCCACGTGCCGGCCACGCCGGGGACGACGGCCTGCACGCCCAGCCGTCCTTCGGTGCCCACCTCGCGGGCGACGCGGGTGACTTCCGAGGCGAACGAGCGCAGCTGCTCGACCATCGCGTTGATGGCTTCCTTCAGTTGCAGGATTTCGCCGCGGACGTCGACCGTGATCTTGCGTGACAGGTCCCCGTTGGCGACGGCGATCGTGACTTCGGCGATGTTGCGGACCTGTCCCGTCAGGTTCGACGCCATCGAGTTGACGTTGTCGGTGAGGTCCTTCCAGGTGCCTGCGACGCCGGGCACGAGGGCCTGGCCGCCGAGCTTCCCTTCTGTCCCGACCTCGCGCGCCACGCGGCTCACTTCCGAGGCGAACGCGTTCAGCTGATCGACCATCGTATTGATGGTGTTCTTGAGCTCGAGGATCTCGCCCTTCACTTCGACGGTGATCTTCTTGGAAAGGTCGCCCTTCGCCACC
>JBBWZJ010000076.1:0-37549 GCA_039648985.1 Acidobacteriota bacterium
GGCGGCGGTACTCGCCAGGAAAGGGATCCGGCATCATCTGGACGACTGGGGCGCCCGCGGCGGTCACGACTGGGTGTACTGGAAGGAACAGCTGCGCGAGTACATCTCGCGCTGGTAAGCTCGAGGACGCTGCCACGCACCTGACCGTCGCAGCCGGCGAGTGCGGCGGGGTCAGCCTGGTGACAGATCGAATTGTTCGAGCAGGTACTCCCCGGAGGCAATCACCTGCTCGTCGTCGATCCAGACGTCGCAGCCGCGCGTGAGGACGTCAACATGCGTGCGCGACTTCCAGTTCGCGTTCGTCTGGCTGCCGTACGGATCGCCGAACGCGAGGTGCACGCCGGGTACCTTCTCGTCCTGCAGCAGAATGCCGATCATCTCGCGAAGACCCAGGTTGGTCCCGAACGCGAGCTCCCCCACCCTGTCGCTGTTCTCGTCGGTGTGGCAATACGCCCAGAAGTCGGCCTCGAGGTCTGCGCGGCTGCACCGGGCCGACACCAGCCGCCCGCCGCGTATCTCGAGATCGAGCGGCGTCTCGTCGAGAATCCCGTACTTCCGGTTGAAGTAATCTCCGGCCGTGCCATCGCAGACGAATCGGCCGTCTACCGAGCGAGGAGTCGTGAACACTTCGCCGGCCGGCAGATTCGACCAGTACCGCGGGTTGATGAGCCCGCTCGTCTTCACCCACGCGAGCGCGCGATCGAATGTGGCCGTGAAGTCCGTCCCCGCGGCGGTGCGTACCCGTAACGCACGCGCGACGTTCATCCGCTCGCAGAGCTGCTGGCTGAGCCGATCCACCTGGCGATAATCGGCACGCATGCCTTCGCGCATGATCCTCGGCGTCACACCAATCATGTGCGCGTACCGGATCCGGCGGCGCTCGATCAGTCCGACAATCGCCATGCGGACCGGCAGTTCCCCCTCCTCCGGCTGCACGCACAGAATCCCCGCGTCCGCCGCTTCCAGGGCGTCGAGGATCTCGGGCGGGGCGGCAGCCATGGGGCGGCTGGACACCGCCTCGATCAGGACACAGTGGGTGTCCGCCCCGACATCGGTCAGTGCCTGCTCGAGGCTCGCAGCGACGGCGCGGCTGCCTTCGTCGGCGACGAGCGCGACGCGTTCGCCCGCGCGAATCGAGAGGCACGTCCCGACCGCGTTGTGTGCTCCCTGCAGCAGATCGGAAGGGGCGATTCCGAAGATCATCGCGAGAAGTGTATCAGCGCCGTCGCGCTCGGGAGCGGTCAGCCAGTCGGGTTCAGGCGCTGACGACGAAGGCGGGCACCTGTCCGCCACCCGAGGTGACATTCGCGAGGCCTGTCGCACTGAGCCGGGTCAGGTACCCCGACATACGGCCCCGGAAAAGGTAAGGGGCGAAGTCGACGAGCATGTCCCGCATCGTGACCGCGCCATCCTTGTCGAACTGGGGAAACACCTCGCGGCGCACGGGAATGCGCGCCTGCAGCACCCAGTGTCCGCGCGGAGCGGCAAGCGCGCTCGCGAGCGCGGCCTGCCACGCGCCAGGCGCCATCTCCCAGCCCAGCATCACGCCTGTGCCGCCGTACTCGTCGTTCGGCTTCAGCACCAGATTCTCGCGGTCGTCTTCGGCGAGCCGCAGCAGTCCTGCTCGACGCCCGTTCTTCGTCGTCTCGACGTCGGCAACGACACGTGTCCACGGTACGTGCGCGCGGATGACCGCCCGCTCGGCGTCAGAAAAGAGCGCACTGTGCCGTTCGTCGGTCAGCACGGCAAAGAATGCCTTCTTGTGCGCGAGCTTGCACCGGAACGTATTCGCGACGCACACGGCGCCGGCCGCATACGCGCTCACCAGCGCCGCACACTCGTCGGGCCGCGCCACGATGTCGTTCATCAGCACGCGGCGGTAGACGAGATCGATGCGCCGCCCTGCGGCCGTCAACGCGCCGCTCGCAAACGCCAGTTCACGCGGATCGCAGATGATGGTCGGCACTCCTTCATCGGTGAAAGCGTCGCGGAGGATCTCGAACTCCGTCCAGGTCGGGACTTCCCGCCAGTCCACGATCGCAATCAGCGGCGGCCTGGCGGAGCCGCCCCACTCGCGGTAGCTCGCGACGAGCGCCTCCAGGAGCGGTGCGATCGTCCTGTTGAACCGCACGCGTCTGCCCTCGCGGAAGCGGCTCATCACGTCGAGCGAGTCGAACAGCTCACAGAGCCGCTGCGTGTATCCGAGGCCCGCCGGCGACTCCGCGTTGTACTCGGCGAAGTGCAGCGAGTCGGGCAGCAGGAACGCGTCGAGGCGGGATGAAGTGCTCGCGCGGCCGTAGCCAGGTTCGAGTCGAACCAATGTGGCCTCCGCATCGCTGACGCCGAGCTCGGCGAGCAAGTCAGGCGACTCCAGCGCGGCGTGCGTGACGCGTTCGCCGAACGCCGCCAGGCTCTCGGCCGCCACGCGCATCCGGGCTTCCTCGCCGTCGGTAAGGAAGAAGGGCCGCAGGAATGGACACTGGATCCGCTCCCCGAACGTCAGCTTGCGCCCGCGCATCGCATCGGCCAGCTCGGAGGTGAAACGCGGCGTCAGCTCCGTTTCGGGCCGGAGGAGGGCATGCCACGCGGCAATCGCGTCCATCTATCGCGGACCGGGGGCACCCACGAATCCAGAGGCCTTGCCGATCCCCAGCATCTCTTCCCACCGCGGCCACGACCGCGCCGGATCGTTGTCGAGCGCACGGTCGATGACGAGCGCCGTCATCTTTTCGAGCACGTGCGAGAAGTAGAAGTCGGTGATGCGCTCGCGCTCGAAATCAGGCGCGGGATTCAGGTAGTCGATGGCGTAGGGCACGCCGTCCCGCACCGCGAACTCAATCGTGTTCATCTCGTACCCGAGTGCCTGGTTGATCGTACGCGCGTCGCGGACGACCCGCGCGCCGACTTCCGGCGACAGGTACTCGTGATCGACCAGGTAGCGGCGCTCCCGGGGATCGTAGGCCACCGGTGTAATGTCCGTCTTCCCAAACGTGAAGCACCGGACGTAGAAGTCGAAGTCGATGAACTCCTGGAGCGTCATGCAATAGGGCGCCGTGCCGTCGTACGCTTCGAGGAGCTCCTTCTTGTCGTTCACTTTGTACACGTGCTTCCAGCCCCCGCCGGAATACGGCTTCAGGATCGCGGGCCGCCCCACGTAGTCGAGCAGCGCATCCCAGTCGAGCGGATATCCGAGGTTCCGCAGCGACTCGGGCGTCAGATCGACGTCCTTCGGATACCCCTTCTGCGGCAGCAGCACGGTCCGGGGGATCGCGCACCCGAGCTTCGCCATGACCGCGTAATTGAAGTACTTGTCGTCCGCGGTCCACCAGAACGGGTTGTTGATCACATACGTGCCCTGCAGCACCGCGTGCTTGAGGGCGCCCCGGTAATACTCGACCTCGTGAGAGATGCGGTCCACGATGACGCGGTACCGAGCGGGCTCATCCATCCGCGTTCCCGCAAACGTCACCATCTCCGCCGTGATTCCGTGGGGCGCACCCGCCCGGTTCACCGCGTCGATGAAGGCGGGCGGAAAGCTGTACTCGCGTCCGACAAGCAATCCGACGCGCATGGGGACATTCGGCACGATCATGCTCGTTTCTCTTCGCGGCGATCGACGCTCGCGCGGGTCTCGTCGACAATATGCCGGACGACGGCCTTGAGGTCGCCTGTCTGCTGGTACACGGCCAGCTGCCGTTCCGCGCTGGTCCCTTCGCGCAGGACGGTGTGCACGTACTCCACCGCCTCACGACTCTGCAACTCGTCGACGACGTCGTCCACGAATTCGAGGAGCTCGAGCGCGAGCTCCCGCATCGGTACTTCCGCCCGCTTGCCGAAGTCGATGAGCTTCCCCTCGATGCCCCACCGCGCGGCGCGCCACTTGTTCTCTTCGATGAGCGGCTTCGGATACAGGCGGAATCCCATGTTCCTGGCGTACAGCTTGTGCAGCTTGACGATGATCGCCTGCGCAAGCGCCCCGAGCATGACCGCGGCTTCGGGCCGGGTGGGCACATCGCAGACCCGGAATTCCAGCGTGCCGAAGGTCGGGTGCGGCCGCACGTCCCACCAGATCTTCCGCGCGTCGTCGATGCAGTGCAGATCGACGAGCAGCTTCACGTAGTTCTCGTACTCGCTCCAGGACCCGAAATAGTCCGGCACACCCGTCCGGGGAAAGCGTCTGAAGATCGTCGTCCGGTAGGACTTCAGCCCTGTGTCGCGGCCCATCCAGAACGGAGAGCTCGTGGAGAGCGCGAGCAGGTGCGGAAGGAAATACCGCGCCTGGTTCATCAGATCGATGGTCGTCTGGCCGGGCGGCACCGCGACGTGCACGTGGAGACCGAAAATCAGCAGCGACCTGGCGAGCTGCTGGAGCTCTTCGACGATGCTGTCGTAGCGGACGCCGGGTGAGAGGATCTGATCCTTCCAGTGCGAGAAGGGGTGCGTGCCCGCGGCGGCGACGGCGAGACCGACCCGTTCCGCGCCGCCCGTGAGCTCGCGGCGGATGCGGTAAATCTCCTCCTGCAGCTCGGGCACGCTCTCGCAGATGCGGGTGCCCACCTCGACGATCGACTGATGGAGCTCGCCCTTGATCTGCTCGCCCAGGGCAGGCGAGCTCGAGGCCAGCAGCTGCGAGACGTGGGACCGCAGCTCCCACGTCTCTGGATCGACGATCTGGAACTCCTCCTCGACTCCGACCGTGAACCGGTGCGCCATCCGCTCCGAATGATACTCCCAGCGTCGGTCCGCCATCGGAACACGGCCGCGGGTCTACTCTCTTATTTCGCGGGCCACCTGTCCGACGGCGACCGCGCGGAGGCGAGATAACGTTCCATCCGCGCAACAACGTCCGGGTGCGAAGCCGAAACATCGTGCGCCTCCTGAACGTCGGCCTGGAGGTCGTACAATTCGATTGGCGAACCGGGCTTCAGGCGTACAGCCTTCCACCGCCCGATGCGGGCTGCCTGCTGAAAGCCGTTCTCGTGGAATTCCCAGTACATCGGCGCATGCTCCACGGTTCGCTTGCCGCGGAGTGCATTCGCCATCGAGACGCCGTCGAGTCCGGCGGGCGGGCGGGCGCCTGCGAACGAGGCGAGCGTCGGCAGCATGTCCCAGTGGGCCCACACCTGGTCGCTGACGCGGCCGGCTGGAATCGTTCCGGGCCAGCGGGCGATCATGGGCACTCTGATGCCGCCCTCGTACAAGTCGCGCTTGATGCCGCGCAGCCCGCCGGAGCTGTTGAAGTAGGCGGGCGCGGCCCCTCCTTCCTTGTGCGGGCCGTTGTCGCTGACGAACAGGATCAACGTCCGGTTGTCGAGTCCGCGTGCGTGCACAAGGTCGGCCAGCCGGCCGACGTCGCGATCCATGCGGGTGATCATCCCCGCGAAGGCCGCGAATGGCGTGGGCTGCGAGCGGTACCCGAGCGTCGGCCCTTCGAGTCGGGATCCGGAAGGTCTGGCATCGGCGGCAGGATTCGTGAACGGGCGCTCCTCGAATTTCCCGCGGAAGGGGGCCATGGAGTCTTCAGGTACGCGCAGCTCCGCGTGGGGGACGGTGTAGTTCAGGTACACGAAGAACGGCCGCGGATCGGCCCGTTCGACGAATGCCGCAGCTTCCTGTGTGAACAAGTCGTTCACGTAGTCGTGATCCAGATCCGTGGCGACCATCTCCCCGTTACGCCAGAGGTGATCGGTGAACTGGCGATGCGCATGGCGCTGATCCAGGAAGCCGAACGCATAGTCGAAGCCCTGCTTCTCGGGCGTGCCCGTCGTGCCGGGCTGCCCGAGGCCCCACTTGCCGATGATGGCCGTCCGGTATCCGGCGCTTTTCAGCACCTCGGCGAGCGTGACTTCGTCCTGTGGGAGCGGCACGTCGCCGGTTTCAGGGGAGCCGTTGCCCCGAATGGCGGCGTGGCCTGTGTGCCGGCCCGTCAGGAGCGCGGCGCGCGACGGCGCGCATACGGTGCTGCCCGCGTAATACTGCGTGAACCTGGTGCCTTCGCGAGCCAGCCGGTCCAGGCTCGGGGTGGCAAACCGCGTCTGCCCGTAGACGCTCAGATCGCCATAACCGAGATCGTCGGCCTGTATGAGCAGTATGTTCGGAGCTCCGGCCTGGCGCGCGGTCAGCGCCGCGGCGGCTGCCGCAAACAGCACGATTGACAGCAGCGTTCCCTGCATCGATTCACGACCTCGCTACTTCCATCCGAGTCCGTCAGCGAAATCCGCGAAGCGATCCCAGTCGTAGGGCGTGAGGTTGTGAACGCCGCTCCGCACGTGGTACCCGCGGCGGCCCGCGACGAGCGGCCGATCGAGCGGCGGCATCGCCTCGGCCTTCATCGGCGGGCCGCCCCAGAGGCCGAACACGGGCGAGGCGTACACCTGCGCGAGATACTCGCCGCGCGGGTCGGACCAGAGATCGGCATCGGCGCTGGCGACATACAAGGCCCGCGGAGCCGCAAGGGCCATGAGCATGTGCTGGTCGACGGGCAACTCCCGCTCCCGGCCCGCGAAGTCCCTGTACGACTCGGCGAACCAGTGTGGAAAGGATTCCGTAATCCGGGCAACAGTCTCACCGAAGTTGCGGCGGCTCAGCGCCGCGCCACCCTCGCCTGACTCGTTCGAGACGACCATCGCAAAGCGCTCGTCCTGCGCGCCCGCCCACAAGGCGGCCTTACCGCCGCGCGAGTGGCCGACGACAGCGACCCGGTGGAGATCGACCCTCGGATCCGACTCGAAATAGTCCATCGCGCGGCTCGCGCCCCAGGCCCACGCCCCGAGCGCCCCCCAGGCGTTGCGAGCCCGCGGCCCGCGGGCCCCGTCGAACAGCTGGATGATGCCGTCTCGATACCGGTCCTTGTCGTCGGGGGCGAGCTCCGCGTTGTGCAGCGCGGCAATCCCGTAGCCCCGTTCCACCAGGCGCTCGGCGGGCCAGAACCCCGATTGCGTCGTGCGGGTCGGGTCCGTGTCGCTCGGAGAGCGGTTGTTGATCAGGAGAAAGACTGGCACGCGTCCGCGGCGCGCATTCGGCAGGAACAGTGTGAGTCCGAAGCGATGCTCGCTGCCGTGCTGTGTACTGACGATCGCGATCCGCTCGAGCGTGGCGGCGCCGCCCATCGCCCTGGCGTTTTCCTCGATCCGCTCGAACCGGAGATGCTCCGGAGGTCCGGGAGAGATCCCGTAGACGTTCTCACGGAACGCGGCCAGAATTTCTGCCCGGCGGCGGGGCCACTGGTCCGGCCTCCTGACAGCGCCACCCGCCGTGACGAGAGGGTCGGGAAGTGTGTACGCGCCAACTCGCGATTCTTCGAAGTTGAACCCTGGCTGCTGCGCGGAGGCCTGGCGAACCACGTCAGCGCTGGCGCGCCACCCGCCCTGCTGCGCAGCGCCGGCGACGGAGATCACCAGCGCGGCGCCGAGGAGCGCGCGACGCCCGCGGCCCGGCTGACCGGTCACGAACCTGAAAAGCACCGGGGAATTGGACCACGGACGCAGCGAAGGGCGACGTATTTTTTTGCCGGTGCCGGCAGCCGGCGGCTTACGCCCGGAACATGAAATAGACCGCCGCCAGCAGGCACAACCCAGCCCACAGGAAATCAAGCTTCAGCGGCTGCTTCATATAGAGCACCGCGAACGGCATGAACACGCCGAGCGCGATCACCTCCTGCAATATTTTCAACTGGGAGAGATCCATCGCTTCGTAGCCGATGCGATTGGCGGGCACTTGCAGAAGATACTCGAAGAGCGCGATCGACCAGCTCACCAGGGCAGCCACGTACCATGCACGCGTCCGCAAGTCCTTCAAATGCGCGTACCACGCGAACGTCATGAACACGTTCGAGCACGTCAGCAGACCCGCCGTCGTCAACATCACCCGCACGCGTGAATCCTCCTTGCGCAGTGAAGCCGCCGATACGCCAGGCATCCGGGCTTCACCCTTCGTACCTCAATGTTCTGCCGGTGCCGCGTCCACGGCCCTCGACAGACCTGTCGCGACGGACGTTTGCAGCTTGTTCGGCGTCCGTATCGCGTGCTCGAGGCAACGAGCGAGGCGTCTGACGGCTTCGTCTGCCGCATCCGGCGTCACGCTCGAGAAACAGAGGCGCAGTTCCGCTTCGCCGGCCGGGTCCGGATAAAACGCGTGGCCTGCAATGAAAGCGACGCCGGCCGCCAGCGTGCGATCCAGCAGCGCGCGGGCGCCGATGCCGGCTGCGAGACGACACCACAGGTACAGCCCGCCCTGGGGCCGCGTGAACCGGAGTGCACCGGCGGGCACGTACCGCTGAACGGCCGCCACCATGTGTCCGCACCGGCGCGCGTGCTCCGCCCGGAGCGTGCGCAGGTGTGTATCGAAGCTGCCCTCACGAATCAGCCTGGCCATCGCGAACTGCACCAGATTCTGCGTATGCGGATCCAGACGCTGCTTGATGATGGCGATCTGGTCGATGATCGAGGGAGCCGCCGACAACCACCCGAGGCGCAGGCCGGGCGCCATCACCTTCGAGAAGCTGTTCAAGTGGATGACGAGGTTCTGGCCGTCGAGATCTCTCAGCGATGGCGGCGGCGCGTCGTGAAAATACAGATCGCGATAGGTGCCGTCCTCCACGATGGGCACGCGGTACCGTTCGGCGAGCCGCAGCAGTTCCCGTCGCGCGCGGATCGGCATCGTGGCGCCGGTCGGATTCTGGAACGTCGGGTCCGTGTAAATCAGCTTGGGCCGGTAGCGGACGAGGAGATCCTCGAGCTCGTCCATGTCTGCCTGGGCTATGTCCCAGCCAATGAGCTTTGCCCCCGCCGCGCGGAACGACTGGATCGCGCCGAGATAGCCCGGGCGATCGATGATGACGGCGTCTCCTGGATCGACGAGGCAACGCGCGAGCAGATCGAGCCCCTGCTGGGCGCCGGCGAGAATCAGGACGCTCTCCGCCGGGACCTTGAAACGATCCGCAATCGCCTCGCGGAGGGCGGGCTGCCCCTCGGTCGGGCCATGACGCCACACCGCACTGCCGTCACGTTTGAAGACCTGGTCCACCGCGTGCTGGAAGACCGCTGTGGGAAAGCAGTCGATCGCCGGTTCGCCCGCTGCCAGCGACAGCAGCCGTTCGTCGGACGAATGCCGGATAGCGTCGCGAAGGGTGGAGTCGCTCGATCGGAGCGCGGCCGCTGCAATCTTGCCTCTCCACGCAAACGGCGTCCCGGTCGGTTCGGGGGCGGCGCAGACGAACGTGCCGCGGCCGACGTAGCCCCGGAGCAGGCCCCGGGATTCGAGCTCGCGATACGCGGACACGACGGTCGTCCTGCTGATCTGCAGGCGGTTCGCCAGCTCGCGCTCGGGCGGCAGCCGGGATCCCGACGGCAGGTCACCCCGCGCAATCGCCGCCTCGAACAGGCGCACGAGATGGCCATACAACGGCCGCGACGTACGCACGAACTGCCGCTCGATCTGTTGGATCATCGTTCCTCCAGCGGAGACGAGTCTCCACCGGCTGGCCTGCGACGGCGATGTCCAATGATTGATTGGCCCCGGCAATACGTCAAATTGGGGCGAATTTTGTGACGAGCGATGACCTCTCGGCCGGTCCAATCAATGGGGAAGGAGTCCAATCCGCCTACTTCAAATCTTCCTTGATGAGATCCGTGTTGATGGCGAATGCGGCCTCGGCCCCCTCGGCTGCCGCGACGACCACCCACTGGACGGCGCGCGAAGCATCCCCGGCGACGAACAGCCCTGGTAAATGCGTCTTCTCGTACTTGCCGGTGGCGATCGTGCCCTTCTCGTTCAACTCGCACCCGAGATGAACCGCGAGCTCCGACTGCTGGAACTGCCCGGTCGTGAAGAACATCGCCCGTCGGGGCAGGGGATCCGCGCCCTCGAGGATCACGCGTTCCAGAATGCCGGCGGCGCCCTCGAGCGCGGTGACCCGCTCTTGGCGGACGGCAATCCCGTTCCGCGCGAGACGCGACAGCCCCTCCGCGTCGATTTCCGAGGGGCCGTCGGTGCAGAGCACCAGGTCGGCGCTCCACGCCGTCAACTCGAGCGAGAGGCCCAGGCCGCGGCTCCCGCGGCCGTAAATGGCCAGAGGCTTGTCGCGCATCTCCCAGCCGTCGCAGTACGGACAGTGGAACACGCTCGTCCCATACAGCTCCCGCATCCCGGGGATGTCCGGCACGTTGTCCACGACGCCGGTCGCGATGAGCAGCTTGCGGGCGAACGCCACGGTCCCATCCGCGAGGACGACACGGAAGCGGCCGCCGGCGACGCAGTCGGCCGCTGATGCGCCGATCGCCACGAGTTTGACGGTGTCGTACTTCGCAAGCTCCTGTCGGCCGATGTCGAGAAACTCCCGCGGCGGCGTCCCGTCCCGCGTGAGATAGCCGTTCAGCGCATGCGAAGCGGCATTTCGCGGCTTCCCGGTGTCGCACACGAGCACCGACCTGCGACAGCGTCCCAGGATGAGCGCGGCGCTCAGACCGGCAGGGCCGGCCCCGACGACGATCACGTCATACATATCTTGCATGGAAGCCTCGGGGGGATCTGGCGCAGGTGGTCCGGCGGCTCGAGGGCGCTACCGAGCGGCCGTGATCGCCTGGAAGCGCGGTTCGGCTCGGAGCGACTCGAGATCGATATCGGTCCTCGCGCGGGCGGCTGTCAGCGCCGGAACGGCGCGTGCCACGCGCTCCAGCGAATCGAGGGCGTGCACTGTGTCGCCGCGAAGCGCGTGCAGGCACGCAATGTAGTAGCGCGTGAACGGGTCGTCTGCACCCGTCGCGACGCGCGCGTCGAAGCTTTTCAGCGCACGGCCGAAATGCCGTTCGGCGTCCTCACTGCGGCCCTGGCGCAGATAGGCCGCGCCGATCTTGACGTTCAGCTCGAGCAGCGTGCGATCGCGCAGCGCATGATCGCTCGCGCCGATGAACGCGAGCTCGCGCTCGTATTCGCGCAGCGCCTCGTCGTATTTGCCCTGGAGGTAGTAGACGTAGCCGAGCCTCGAATGCGCGCCGACAATCTGCAGCCCGAGATTGCCCGAGATGTACTGTTCCTGGAGCTCGACGGCGCGGCGGCTGATGTCCTCGGCGCGGGCGAGCTGCCCCTGCCACGCCAGCAGCAGCGAGAGCTGCAGATAGGAATACCCGGCGTCCGGATTGAGCGTAATGGCCCGTTCGAAGAGCGGGATCGCGGCGGCGAAGTCCCCTTTGCCGACCCAGTAGGCGCGGGCCAGCCCCTGGTGCGCCTGCGCGTTATCGGGCTCGAGCCGCAGCGCCTCCCGGATCTCCGCGATCGCCTCGTCGGTCCGCCCGAGCGACAGCAGCGTCGTGCCGAGCCAGCTGTGCGCGTCGGCGAGCTCGGGATCGATCGAGAGCGCGCGCTGCTCCATTTCCATCGCGCGGTTCACGATGTCCGGAATGCTGAGAAAATTCCCCTTGAGCCCGTACGCGCCGCCGAGCGCCGCCCAGGCGAGCGCGTAATTGGGATCGTGGCGGGTCGCGTCCTCGAACCCGGCAATCGCCCTGTCGATCGACTCCCGCGTGGCTTGCCGGAGGTTCATCATGCCGCGCGCGTAGCTCTCGTACGCCTCGACCGACCGGGTTTCGCGCCGTTCGATGTCCGCGATCTCCGATCCGCGCAGATCCATGTTCAGCCCCTGGCTGAGCTCGAACACGATCTTGTCCTGCAGCGCGAATATGTCGTCGATGCTGCCGTCCACCTTGACCGTCCGCCGCACCTCCCCTGTCGCGACCTCCACGAAGTTCGCCGTAATGCGGACGACCGTGCCGATGCGCTGGTAGCCGCCGACGACAACCCACGTCGCGCCCAGCCGCCGCCCGACGTCGATCGCGAGCGAGTCCTTCAGATGCGCACCCGTGCTCAGATTCCGCAGGGCGTCGTACACGCGCGCACGGCCGATGATCGTGAGGCCATGGATGTTCTTGAGATCGGAACTGACGGTCTCGGCAATCCCCGTCCCGATCCAGTCGTCCTGGGGCTCCCGCGTGATGTTGGCGAACGTCATCACGGCAACCGAGTTCTGAACCACGCCTGGCGCCATGACGGCGGAGACGCGACCTGTCGTTCGCGGTGGAGCGTCGAGCCCCTCGCGCACTTCGCGCAGGTCGCGGTGCATCTCGCGCGCTGATTGATACCGGAAATCGGGATCCTTCTCGAGGGCACGCGCAATCACGGCATCGAGGGCCGCCGGTACGCCTGTCGTGTACCGCGAGGCCGGCGGCGGCGTCTCGTGGAGGATGTGATCGATGATTTCGGTGGGCGTGCTCCCGTCGAACGGCATCTGGCCCGTCAGCAGTTCGAACAGGACGACTCCGAACGAGAAGAGATCCGCGCGATGGTCGATGGCGCGGCCGAGCGCCTGCTCGGGCGCCATGTAGGACACCGTCCCGACCACCATCCCCGCCATCGTCATCTGGGTCTGCGTCACCTGGCTCGAGACGCCGGTCGGCAGGAACTTGGCGAGGCCGAAGTCCAGCACCTTGACGAGGCCCCGATCCGTCCGCATCAGATTGGCGCTCTTGATGTCGCGGTGCACGATCCCGTGCGTGTGCGCTTCGTCGAGCGCATCGGCGACCTGCAGCCCGACTTCCACGACCTCCCGGATGGGCAGGGGCCCCTGTGCCGCGCGCGCGGACAGCAGCTGGCCGTCGACGTACTCCATCACGATGAAATCGGTGCCGGCGTCCTCGCCGATATCGTACGTGACCGCGATATTGGGGGACCGCAGCATCGACGCGGCGCGCGCTTCGTTCAGCAGGCGTGCACGGCTCTCCGGGTCGGCCTTGAGCCCGGCAGGCAGGAACTTGAGCGCGACCGGGCGCCCGAGACGCAGATCCTCGGCGCGATACACTTCGCCCATCCCGCCCGCCCCGAGGCGCTCGGCGATCCGGTAGTGTTGGACGGTTGTACCTACCACGGCAGTCTGAGTCTGAGACGCGTGAGCGCGGGCGTCAGTCCCCGGGGGCAGCGTACCTCAGTCCCCACCGAGCCTCAACGTGTCACTTTCGCCGGGAACTGAGCCATGCGTCGCGAAACGCCTGCTGCTCGCGCGTAATCGGCGTCCGTGTGGATTCGACGGTCACCACTTCCATCGTCGGATCCTCGGCGAGCACCAGCGTTGTCGTCATCGCGGCGCCCTGGCGGGTAAACCCGATCGACATCCGGTCTCCCGGCCTGTGGGCATGGATCGCGGCTCGCCACGATTCGATGCTCGTCACCGGCCTGCCGTCGACTGTCGTGATGACGTCTGCCTCCTCGAGGCCCGCGGCGAATGCGGGGGACCCCCACGGGACGAGCTCCGGGACCTCGAGCCCGCGTCCGGCGCCCGAATCGACGCCCGAATCGACGAAGGCCTCGGTTGAGCCCGACGGTCGCGATCCGGGGCGGAAGACGACAGGACCGCTCTCGTCGAAGACGCCGACCCACGGGGCACCCGGGGTTTGCCTGCGCAGCACCAGGCCGGCACGTTCGAAGAGCTTCGCGAAATCCGGCGCTTCCCGCCCCTGGATGTACCGGTCGAAGAACCGGTCGGCAAACGCGCGGTCCCCGGCAACCTCTGCGAGCCGATCGCGCGCGTCCTGTAACGTGTACGGCTTCGCGATGATCGCGGGGCTCGGGCCGTCGGGCTTCCCGTACGCCCGCCACATCGCGCGCATGTAGTCGTCCAGCGTGACCTTGCTGTCGGATCGCTCCCGCAGGCTCAGGTCGAGCGCCGTCGCAACGGCTGCGCCGTAGGAGTAATACGAGATGAACGTGTTGGAGAAATTCGTTTCGTCGATCGATGTCGCCGCATCCGTGAATGGCGCCATCTGGCTCATCTCGACGGGGGAATGAAACTGTCGCCCCGGGGCGTTGATGACTTCGAGGGCGCTGCCGGTGAGCCCGAGCCCCTGTTCGCCGGGCCTGAGGCCGGCGCGGGCCATGACGAGGTTGCCGTAGTACTGCGTGAAGCCCTCGGCGAGCCACAACTCACCGGAGACGTTCGCGTCTTCGAAGTTGAACGGCTCGAGCGTCTTCGGACGGATCCGCTCCACGTTCCACCCGTGGAAGAATTCGTGAGCCACCGTGCCGAGGACGCCGCGCACGGCCTCGGGATTCCTGAACGAAGTCGCCGAGGCGACAACCGTGCTGTTGCGGTGCTCCATGCCGTCGCCGCCGCCCCAGGGCACGTAGTCGCCCAGGAACGTGTACGTGCCGGTGTCGTAATTGGGAAACTCGCCAAAGACTGCCGCCGCCTCGTTGACGATTTTCTCCACACCCGCCGCGTACGCATCGACGGCCGTCTCCGGGCCGTCCTGGTGCACCGCCGTCCGAATGGTGAACTCGTGGCCGTCGGGATTGTGGACCTTGAACGACCGCAGGCTGTAGTTGCTCAGCTCTGTCGGGCTGTCCATCAGGTACTGGAGGTTCGGCGCGGTAAACGTCCAGCCGTCGCTCGTGGGGAACAGCTGCGTCGCCGGCTTCCACTCTCCACGCGACGGCCGTTCGAACGTAATGCGTACCGGACGCATATCGAAGCCGCGCGCCCACATCAGCGTCGCCGGCATGTTGATGTGCGCGTGCGACGAGTCCACGCCGAGATACGTGCCATCCACGCGGTTCCCGAACACCTTGTAAACAATCCGCACGGTGCCGTCATGGCCGGTGACATTCCACTGGGAGGCGTTCGGCCGCGCTGGCGTGAGCTCGCGCCCTGTGCTGTCGAAGGCATGCAGATCGAACACGTTCTTCGCGAATTCGTGCACGGCGTACCGCCCGGGCGAGGAGCGGCTCATCCGGGCTTCGAGTGTGGCAGACGCGACGTGAGGGAACGTCACGTCGACCTGGGCATAGTGATGCTCCGGCGCCGGGAACGAAACCCGATACCGCACCGGCTCCTGGACGACCGCCGCTCCCTGCACCGCAACGGCGAGAAACACCGGCAGCAGCGCAAGACAGGGGAAGGCGGGATGCCGCATGGGTGATGATCTCGGGAACGGGTGGGCCGATCCGGTAAATCGTAGCATACCGCCCGCGGCAGTCGGGCGCGCCGGGACTGATGTCGGACGCTAGACGTGGATCGCCGCGCGGCGCGGCGCAACCCGCAGGGGCTCGATATTCAGCAGGTCACCGGCCGCCATCGACGCATGGAGGGCAGGTTCCAGCGACGGCGCTGCTCCAAGGGCCAGCGCCTGAAGGGCTCGTGCCAGACACTCGAGGAGCCCGAAGTTGCTCTCCAGCCGTCCACGCAGCACCTCGTCGTCCAGCAGGGGACCTGCAAGGTCGGCCTGCAGTGCCCGCAGCTCGTCAACCCGCATCAGATTTGTAAATGCGTCCGCGTAGCTCCCCGTGTCGGCCAGATCCCAGGCGCGAAACAGGCGCTGCATCCGGACGTGCAGCGAAAAAAACCGCCGCAGCAGATCGTCGATCGAGGCGATGAACTCCGGGCGCCGGTACCGGCGCTGGAAGAACAGCAGGGCGGTGATCGCCCAGTAGCTCGCGTTGTCCCACGCCGCCTTCGCCGTCATCACCTGCGCGTTCCCCATGAGCGCATATTGGCCCTCGTACAGCCGCAGGAACGCGTCGAAGAGGCGGCGGTACGTCTCGTCGAAGCGATCGGCACGCACGGTGATGTCTTCACCGCGGGTCTGCCGAACGATCAAATCCGTCACGTAGTCGTTGCCGAGGGCGATGAAGTCCGACCCGGGGGAGTAGAAGGGATCCGTGAAGACGCCTGCCTCGCCGACGAGCGCCCATCGGTCGGCAGAGAAGACGCGCGCGCAGCCGTGGGCGTAGTGCCGGAGCGCCAGGAAATCTTCGACTTCGCCTGCATGCGCCTCGACGACATCGGCACATTGCGGCTCGAACTCACGAAGCCACTCGATGGCGCGCTCGAGGCGGTTGATGCGGGCAAACGGATGGATGTCGCCGTCAGCGACGATGCCGACGCTCGTGCTCCCGGAGCCCAGCGGGATCAGCCACACCCAGTAGCCGCGCCCCATCAGGTGATTCGTACTCTGCCACCGCAAGCCGCCTCCGACACGCGACTGCCACGACGGATCGGTGGACCAGTCGTCCACGCGGAGGCGCGACTTGATCCGGAACCACGAGGCATTCGCGCCGTGGCCGACCGCGCGTGCCAGTCCGAGCTGCCGCTTGATCAGGCCGGCGCGGCCACTCGCATCGACGATCCATCGGGCATGCGCCCGCCGGACGCCTTCAACGCCGTCGAAGTCAATCGTGTGGTGCGGCTCGCCAAACGCCAGGCCCTTGACCGATGCGCCATCGACGACCTCCACGCCGGAAGCGCGGGCTGAGTCGAGCAAATAGTTTTCCAGGCGTCCGCGATCGAGCTGGAACGACCGGACCGGTGGAAACAACGAGGGACCGAGCTCGACCCGGCGATGGATTTCGCGGTTGCCCTCGTGCGGAAAGAAATACCGGAGACCGAGCTTTTCGAGATGCGCGCCGCGCAGGTGCGGCGCGAGCCCGAGAATCGTCTCGAAATAATGGGCGCCGATCTCGACGCTCGACTCCCCGACCTTGAAGGCGGCTTCGCGGACAGGGTGGCGGCGCTTCTCGATGACGAGCACCCGCAGGTCAGGCGCTTCCAGCTTCAGCTGGCGAGCCAGGCACAGGCCGGCGAGCCCGCCTCCGGCGACGACGACGTCGAAGATGCTCACGCGGTGCGCCCTCGTGCGGCAGTCATGTGATGGGCCCTGCCGAGCGGCTCAGTGAATGAGCGCCGGCTCCGGCGCCGGCGTGGCCGGCGTCCAGTCGACCAGCCTGCCGTCTCTCGGAATTTTCAGCGTGACGGGCTGCACGCCGGCGGGCAGCGGCACGGCCTTGCGCGGATTCGCATACACGGCATGCTTGCCGTTCGCCCGATACCACTCGGCGACGGTGGCGTTCTTGTGCATGTTCTCGACGATCTGCCGCCAGCCGACGCCGGTGTTGTACGCGCAGAACGAGATTTCCCCCATCTGCGTCGCGTACGGAATGATGCACATTTCCGTCCGGCGGAAGTCGTAGGTCCAGAGGTCCTGGAACCACATCCCGGCGACGAACATGACGAGCCACTCGTCGTTCTTGCGATTGTCCCCGTCGACGCCCGTGAAGCGGCCTCCGAGCTGGCCGCCGCTCTGCTTGTCGTATTTCTGCAGCAGGTCGATCAGGCGGAAGCCGTCCGGCACGCGTGTCGGACGGTAATTCCGGAGAAGGCTCAGCGCGGTCTGCAACTTGGTCAGGAACGGACCGCGCGCCGCATCCGCGATGACGGTTGCATCCCGCAGCACCCGGTCCATGTTGACGAATTCGGAGAGCGGCGCCCAGGCCTTTGTCTTCTTGCTGACCATGAACGCGGTGCCCACGCCGCAGTCGGGATGGCAGCCGCACTTGAGCGTGCCCCAGTCGGCACCCGGCCCCTGCAGCAGATCGGTGACGTCCGAGAAGGCGCTGGATGCCGACAACGGATACCAGTCCCGAAGCGGCTCCGTGACACCCGTCTGCGCCTTGAGGTCGTGCGCGAGGTGCGAGAGCGTGTAGCGCCGGGCATGGCGATCGGCGTCGCTGATCTCCTCGTCCCGCCCCGTGAACGACACCGGCTGGAACGAGACGAAGCTGATCTTGTCGCAGTTCTGCAGCGCGAACTTGACGATTGGGCCAACCTGGTCGTTATTGATCGTGTTGACGATCGTCACGACAAGGCAGACGTCGATCCCGGCGGCGTGGAGATTCTCGATCGCCCGGAGCTTGACGTCGAACAGGTTCCCGACCTTGCGGTGCGCGTTCGCCTCTTCGCTGACGCCGTCGAACTGGAGGTACGCGATGCGCATGCCGGCCGCCCGCGCGTCCCTGGCGAATCCCGGCTCCTGCGCGAAGCGGATGCCGTTGGTCGCCGCCTGCACGCTGAAGTACCCGATCTCGCGGGCGTACCGCACCGCCTCGAGGAAAATGGGGGATATCGTCGGCTCGCCGCCGGAGAACTGCACAGTCATCTGGCGCCGTGGCTTCACCGTCAGCGCATCGTCGAGCAGCTGGCGCACCTCGGGGAGTGTCAACTCGTGGACGTAGCCCACCTGGTTGGCATCCATGAAGCACGGATCGCACATCATGTTGCAGCGGTTCGTGAGGTCAATCGTGAGCACGGCGCCGCGGCCATGCTGGATGGAGGACGTGCCGTGGTTGTGCAGCTTGTCGGTGACGGAGGGGAAATCACGACCGGGAAAGAGGCCTTCCATCCGCCGCAGGAACGCTGGATCGATCGCCAGCGTGTCGGTGAAGGTCCCGTGCATGGCGCAGGTCTTCTCGATGACAACCTTGCCGTCCCGCTCGAGAATATGCGCGCGGATCTCGCCGACGTGTTCATCGACGAGCGTTTCAATTGATTGCTCGCCGGAGAGGATCCGCGCCCGGGCTGCTCGCACGCACGCAGGACAGAGGGAATCGGTGGTGCGGGGCCACCCGAATCCGGGTGCGGTCCGCTCGCGGCTCTTGAGCAGCGGCGCCGGCGCCCACTTCGGCTGGAAAGTCCCTTCGCCGAACTGCCGGTTCAGCGCCTGGAATACCGGCCACGCGAGTCTCGCGGCTCCGGTCACCGCAATCTCGAGCGGTCTCCACACGTTCATCCGCACCTACCTCCTGCGACGGCTCCTCGGACGGCAGCCGATCGCGCCGGGCGTCGAACGACGCGAGGGAGTCTCCGAGCGCCGACTATAGCATAGGGTTCTTGGGCCGATTTCCTGCGATTTCCGCCTCGGCGCGGGCTTCGAGCGCGCGCCGATCCAGCTTGCCGCGACTGGTCAGCGGCAACGCATCCAGGATGAGGACGCTCCGCGGAACCTTGTAAGGGGCGAGGTGCGCGGCGCAGAACTGGCGGACGGAGACCGCATCGAGCCCCGCGGCGCGCGGGACGACGCATGCGACGATCTGCTGGCCACGCAGCGCGTCGGCGACGCCGAGCACGCGGACGTCGGCAACCCCCGGCATGCCCGCGAGGATCTGCTCGATTTCGAAAGGCTGGACTTTCCGCCCCGCGACATTGATGAAGGACGAGACACGGCCGGTGAGAACGAGATGGCCCCGCGCATCGAAGCGTCCGAGATCACCCGTGAGGAACCCGCCATCGACGAACACGTCCGCGCCGTCGTCGCCGGCGTACTCGCTCGCGACGGCGTCGCCCGCCACATGCACGCGTCCGCCGCCCGGTGGTGCGCCGTCTCCGGGACGCAGCGCGACGGTGACACCGTGCAGCGGGCGTCCGACCGTCGTCTCGTCGCGCACGTCGTCCGTGTCGTCGAACGCGATACCGCCTGTCTCGGTCGTCCCATAAAAGGAGTGGACCTTGACCCCGAAGCGATCGTGGAAGCGGCGCACCGTCGCGGCTTCCAGGCGCGCCCCGGCGCTGACGAGCTGCGAGAGGCACGCGGGCCAGCCGCCGGCAGGCGGGTTCGCGCTGAAGTGATCGAACATGAACGGCACGCCAGGAAAGACGCGCGCGCCGTACCGCTCCGCGTCTGTGCGCAGCTGGTGGGGCACGAACGTCTCGCGCAACACAATCGCCGTGCCCTGCACCAGGAGCGTGACCGCCAGGTTGCCGAGCCCGTATGCGTGCGACAGCGGAATCGCCGCAAGCTGTGTGTCGGCGGGGCCGATCCCCATGGCGTCCGTAATGTGGAGCGTGTCGTTGACGAGGGCGGCCTCCGACGTAATCGTCGCCTTCGGGAGACCCGTGGACCCGGAGGTGAGCTTGAGTACCGCGGCGTCGGGGTACTCGGGCACGTTCGAAGCCGGCGGAAAGGTGAGGACATCGAGCGCCGCACAGAGAGGGCTCACCACGGTACCTCTCGGCGGCGGTGCGCCGGTCGGCCGCACGAGAGCGGCTGCCGCGAATCGGGCGGAGAGGTCCAGCACTTCCGGCAATGCGGTGCTCGCGTCGACCGGCATCAGGGGCGTACCCGCGGCGCGGCATGCGAGCAGCAGCGGAACCGTGTCGGGCAGGTTGCCGGCCAGCGAAAGAATCGGCCGGCCTGGGGGCAGCTTCGCGGCGCGGAGGCGATCGCGGATCGAGGCCGCCCGCGTCCACACGTCCGTTGCCGTGAGCGTGATACCCGTGCTCGGCAAGTGCAGTAAGGGGCGGTGGGGGTCGTTGCGGAGGATGCGCGTGAAACGCTCGACGATTTCGCTCATGGCGACGAGACGGGCTGACCGGCCATTCGGGGGTGCCAGTATACTTTGCGGGACGCGCACACCCCCCGCATGGATTATCTCGCCCTGCTGCCGCATGCGCCGCCGATGCGGCTGATCGAAGAGGTCGTGGAGCTCGTTCCCGGCGAACGCGCTCATTGCCGCCGCGTAGCGGATGCGAGCGACTTCTATTTCGACGGCCACTTTCCCGGGAACCCCGTCATCCCCGCGGTTGTACTCGTGGAGCTCCTCGCGCAGGCAGGCGGTCTCGCAGCCGGCGCCCCCGCGCCCGGCGGGACGCGCACGCACGAAGTGCTGCGCGTCGCCGCGCTCGGGCCGTTCAAATTCCCCGCGGCCGCCGGCCCGGGCACAACGCTCGAGGTCTTCGCCCGGATCGTCGGGCGTCTCGGGGGCTTGTACAAGATCGAAGGCGAAGTGACTGGGGACGGCCGGCTGCTCGCATCCGGCAGCATCACGCTGGCCGGGTGACCCCCCGCAGCTCCGTAATTGCTGGAGTCCACCTCCAGCGTTCACGCCGGCCGGAGCATCGCGCTGTGACCAGCGGTCATTTTTCGGCGCATGGCACAATGCCGCCGATGGGGGCGCCCCGAACAAACGATGATCCGCCACGCCGGCTGCAAGCTGGCTGGCTGCGAGGCGGCGTGCGCACGCTGCGAACCGAAGGGAGCGGCCCCGGACGTGAAGCCGCCGCCATCGGCCTCGGGGTGTTCATCGGCGCATCTCCCTTTTACGGCGCGCATCTCCTGCTCTGCTGGGCATTCGGACGGCTCTTCGGCCTCAATCGGCTGAAGGTGTACCTCGCCGCGAACATCTCGAATCCCGTGGTCGCCCCCTGGCTGATTTTCGGCGAGCTGCAGACAGGCGCGTGGGTGCGGCGCGGCGAGGTGCACGCGCTCACACTCGAGGCGCTGAACGGAACGAGCCCCTGGAGCTTCGGCCTCGACGTGCTCCTCGGCAGCGCGGTGATCGGATCAGTCCTGGCGGTTGCCGCAGGCAGCGCCACGTACGCGGCCGCGCGCCGGCGTCTGCCGGACCCGGCGTTTGCGGCGCTCGTCTCGCGCGCCGCCGACCGCTACGTGAGCACGAGCATTACAGCGTGGGAGTTTGCGCGGGCGAAGCTGCGCGGCGATCCCATCTACCGTCACGTCCTCCTGCAGGGCTCGGCGCTCGGAGGACAGACGCTGGTCGACATCGGATGCGGCCAGGGGCTGATGCTCGCCCTGCTCGTGGAGGCGGCCACTGCGGCCGACTCGGGGACGTGGACCGGTCCGCCTCCGCCCAGATTCGAACGCCTGGTCGGCATCGAGACGCGCGCCGGCGTCGCACGGCTGGCGCGCACCGCCCTGGCCGGTGACGCCGAGATCGTCGTCGCCGATGCCCGCCGCGTCGAGCTCGAGGGAGTGGACGCAGTGCTGCTGTTCGACGTGCTGCACATGATGCCGCCGGACGACCAGGATGCGCTCCTCGCGCACACCGCTGCGGCGCTCCGAACTGGAGGGACCGTCCTCGTGCGCGAGGCGGATGCGGGCGCGGGATGGCGCTTCGCGATGGTCGCGGCGGGAAACAGGATCAAGGCTCTGGCGTTCGGGCGCTGGGGTCAGCGCTTCTACTTCCGAACCGCCGCCGAATGGTCCGCCTGTTTCGGCCGCCACGGCCTCCGCGCGGACGCGCAGCGCATGGCGGCGGGGACACCTTTCGGCAACGTCCTGTTCAGCCTGACGGCGGCGGAGCGCACTCGCGTCTCGCACTGACGCGGCGCCGGGCTGCCTTGCCGGCCGACAGGACGCCGGGCCTCGTCACTCCAGACCGTCGTACGCATCCTGCTGCGCATCCCAATAGCGGTAGAAGTGATACCAGTATTCGGGGTGCCGGCGCACGCGCGCAGCAAGCGCATCCGCGATTTCCTGTGTGGCTGCTTGAATCGCCGCGCCGCGACTCCCCTCGCGGCCGACGCGGATCGGCGTGCCGGGCTCCGCGGCGAAGCGGCCGGGGCCCACCCGCTCGATGAAGCAGGGCACGATCGGCGCTCCCGTCATGTAAGCCAGCAGCGCGGGGGTCCGCAGGAACGACGCTTCCCGCCCCAGGAACCTGACGGCGACGCGGTCGCGCCCGAGATGGCGATCGACGAGCATCGCGACGATCCTGTTCGCCGCAAGCTGGCGCCGGAGCTGGAGTGCAGTCTCGAGCGTCTGCCGGACTTCGAGCGTCTCGACCCCCAGCGCCTCGCGGATCGCCCGGCGCGCCTGATTGACCTCGGGATTGGCTTCCATCATGGCGACGACGGTCAACGGCAGCTGCAGCGCGTCCCGGATCAGGATGCTGCCGATTTCCCAGTTGCCGTAGTGCCCCGTGACCAGGATGATGCCGCGGCCCTCCGCGAGCAGATCCACGAACACCTGACGATGCGTCTCGCTCGCGACGAACACGTCCCGCGCTTCGGCAGGCGACAACGATGACGCGCGCAGAAAATCGATGATGTCCCGCGCGTAGGCCCGATAGGTGTCGAGTGCCCGCCGCGTCAGCGTCCGCTCGTCGTCATC
The DNA here is from genome assembly GCA_039648985.1 of Acidobacteriota bacterium. GTDB lineage: Bacteria > Acidobacteriota > Vicinamibacteria > Vicinamibacterales > 2-12-FULL-66-21 > JALZOC01. The sequence goes on from JBBWZJ010000076.1 coordinate 22,725, forward strand.
AGGAAACAGGGGGCGAAGATTGTCGACCACGGCGCGCCGTGCCTGTCGTGTGAGCCGCCAGGCGATCCAGGTCCCGACATGGCCGATCGCATACGACACGGGGCGCGGGAGCGCGCGAACGCCGGCGCACGTCGCCGTGAAGATCCGGCCGTTGTTGAGGCCGTGCAGCGTCCATCGCCTCGGCTCGACTCCGCGCCGGCGCGGGACGGCCTGCTCCCCCGACGTCAAAGCGGCTCCAGGAAGCGGTAATACACCGCCAGGAAGCAGGTCCGGGTCGTGTCGCGGACCGGCCTCAGCTTGCTGGCCGATGCTCCGTACACGGCGGTCACAGGGGCGGAGACGATCCGGCCCCCGTGGCGACGGACCTTCACGAGCATTTCGGTTTCGATCTCGTACCCGGTTGCGCGAAGCGTGAGCCGCCGGATCATCTCCGACCGGAACAGCCGGAACCCGCACTGTGTGTCGCGCACCGGAGTCCCGAGGAAACCCGAGAGGGCCCGGCTGCCGATCCGGTTCGCGTGATACCGCGAGGCCGGCATCATTGCGCGACCAAATGTCCGCTCGCCGAGTACCAGGTCCGCGCCGGTCCGCTCGGCGGCCTCGAAGAGGATCGGCACTTCCCGTGGCAGGTGCTGCATGTCGCCGTCCAGGGTCAGCAAGTGGGTCCAGGCCGGTGATGCGAGAGCCCTGGCGATACCGCTGCGCACCGCACACCCTTTGCCCCGGTTCGTCTGGTGGGCAATCACCGTCGCACCTGCAGCGCGTGCCGCCGATGCCGTGTCGTCACGCGACCCGTCATCCACGACGATGACCTCCTCGACATGCGGGAGGACACCGGTGACGACGGCGGCGATCGAACGCGCCTCGTCGAATGCAGGAATCACCGCCACGGCGCGGACGCTCACCTGCGGCTCCAGACGAGCAGCGCGGGCAGCACCAGCACAGACGCCGCTGCGAGTGCGACGACGCTGACGACCGAGACGAGTCCGATCGACCGGAGCGGCGGATAGCTCGATGTCACAAGCGTGCCGTAGCCGAGCAGCGTCATGAGGGCGGCGACGAGGATCACCGGGGCGAGCTCCTCCACGGCGCGTGCCGCGTCGAGGTGCTCGCGATAATGATGGACGAGGTGAATGCCGTAATCCACACCGATGCCTACGAACGTGACGACGGTGAACACCGCGAAGAGATCCAATTCGACTCGCGCGATCCCGAGCAGGCCCGCGGTCCACACGAGCCCGACGGCCGTCGGCAGCAGCGCCAGCGTCGAGAGCCTCCATTCCCTGAATGCTGTCGCGATCATGATAACCACGGCGATCGTGCCGACGAGCAAGCCCCTGAGGAACTGGGGGAGGAAACGCCGCCCGAGCTCCGCGTTGACCACGGGGAGCCCCGTCAAGGTTGCGGACCGATCCTCCTGCACCACGGCGCTGACGGTCGCGGCCTCCTGCGCCGTGCGCGGGTACACGTACGTCGCGAGGGTCCATGCGCCGCCGTTGTCGTTGACGAAGCGCGCGATCAAATCCCGGAAGCCGTGCGAGAGATAGCCCGCGTATGTCAGACGCTGCTCGGTATTCAGCAGTCGGGGCAGCCGGGCTTCGAACGGCGCGAACGCCTCTGGTCGAAATCCCGCGATCCGCGCGGCGTCACTGAGCCGCGCTTGGACGACCGCGGGCGAAAGGGCGGCGGCTCGGACGGCGCGCGCGCGGGCCGATTGCGCGGCATCCGACGGGAGGAGCGTCGTCGGCGGCTGGACGGGCACGCCCGGCACTTCGGCTCGAAGCCGCCGCACGAGCTGTTCGTTCGCCGTGAGCAGGGTCTCGAGATCCCGCCCTTCGGCGAGCACGACGTAAACATCGCCGGGCAGCCCGAACGCCGAGGCGATCCGCTGCTCGACGGCGGCGGCCCCCGTCGCGGACCGAAGGCGATCCAGTGATGGATTGATGCGCAGCCGCGTCGCGGCCGCGCCCAGGCCAATCGTGATCACTGCCGCGCACGCGACGATCGCGCGATGGTGCGCGACGATCCAGCGCGAAAGCCGCGGCATCGAAATGGAGCGAATCCGGCCGCGAGGCACACGCCTCGGCAACGTCGCCGGAACCAGGACGAGCGTGAAGAGGCCGCAGAGCGCCATGCTGTAGCCAATGAGCCGCCCGAGCTCCTGCAGGCTTGGAAAATCAACGAACATGAGCCCCAGGAATGTCGCCGCCGTCGTCATCATGCCGAGCAGCATGCTGACGGAAGGACCCGCGATGCCGGCGATTGCGGCGTCGGGCGAGAGCCCCCGGCCGAGACTTAGCCGGTAGGCGACGTAGACGAGGACAGCTCCGTCCACGCCAAGACCGAAGAGCATGGCTGCGGCTCCCGTCGCGGCAGCCGACAAGGTCATCCCCGCGAATCCCATCGCACCAAGCGTGACGGCCAGCGACACGGCCGACGGAACGGCGCCGACCGCGGCCAGCCACACGCTCCGGAATATGACGAACAGCAACGGAACGATGAGCGCGAGAGAGCCCACGCTGTTCATGATGCTCTCGCGTTTCACCACCGCTTCCGTCTCGAGTGCGATCGCATACCCGCCGGCGAGCTCGATCCGAAAGGGGGGCCTCGGCTCGTCACCGGTCGGATCGTCTGTGCCACCTTGCCGCGCGGGTGCGGCGCTCAGGGCTCGCTGCACCTCGCCCAGGCGATTGAACAACGCGCGGGCAAAGGCGGCGTCATACGGCGGCCGCACGGGCTTGACGATGACGAGCCGTTGCCGGCCGTCGGCCGTGACGTACCCGTCGTCGCCGACGTTCAGCCCGCCGGGCGCGCCCCCAAGCTGCTCCCGCATCAGCGAGAACAGCCCGAGTGGATCCTGCCGGACCAGCGTGTCAGCCTGCCCGGAACCGGCGGCGATCAGATCGCGGCTGCCGGCGACTGCCGCACGCATGCCAGGAGGCTGAAAGCGCGCGAGGCCCGTCTCGAGCGTCGTTCCGTCCATGAGCAGCAGCTGCCTGTCGCCGAGCCACGACAAATCGCGCGACCGATCCAGCACGCCCGCATCCAGGGACCCGATCTCGGGGGCGGAACGCACCGCCGTCGTCCACCGATCGATCTCGTCGCGATACTCTCCAATCGTGTGCCCCTCGGGCGCCGTGAACACGACGAGGAGTTGATCGAGGCTCCCGAAACGCGCCAGGAAGCGGCGGAAGGCCGGGATCGCCTGGCCGTCGTGCGGAAGCAGGCTGAGCACGTCGGTGTCGAACCGGATCCGCCGCGTGCCGATCAGCGACAGCACCACCAGACACGTCGTCACGCCGAGGACGAGGACGCGTCGACGCGCCGCCCAGGTGACGATGGCGTGAACGATGGAATGCACTGAGCGGTGGACTGATGTGGACAGACCGGCGAGCGTGATCGGGCGTGGTCGCCGCGCCGCAGTATAGCATCGGCTGGGGGCCGTCGTATGCTAGCGTCAGTCAGCTGATGCGCGTCCTCCTGCTGCGGCCCGTGCCTCGCAACGAGCGGTTCGGCCTCGGTCCGTTTTTCCGGATCGAGCCGCTGGGCATGGAGTACATCGCTACCGCCCTCGAAGCGCGCGGCGATCACGTCCGGATGGCGGATTTGCGTTTCACCGGCCCGGTCGAGCGCGAGATCAGGCTGGCCCGCCCCGACATCGTCGGCATTGCGGCGATGCATGCGCTCGAGACCGACGAAGTGCGCGAGCTTGCCGCCCGCGTGCGGCGCGAAGCGCCCTCGGCGACCATTGTGGTCGGCGGGCACACTGCGGCGGCGTACCCGGGCCCCTTCGTGTCGGGCGACATCGACATCGTCGTGCTGGACGACGGAGAGCGTGCGCTCCCCCGCCTCGCCCAGGCGCTGGAGCGAAGGGAGCCGCTCGCGGCTGTCCCCGGGCACGCCCAGCCGGTGGACGGCAGGGTTTTCCGTACGGCGGCAGACCCCGCGGCGTTCGTGCTGGACCATGTGGCGCTCCCGGCGCGACACCACGTCGCGCGGTGGCGAAAACATTACGCCTGCCTGGCGCACCGACCCGCCTGGCTGATCGAAACGGCCCGCGGGTGCCCGTTCCGGTGCTCGTTCTGCTCGATCTGGCAACTGCACGCACGAACCGTCCGGGAACGCTCAATCGACGCGGTCTGCCGCGACTTCGCATCTGTCGGCTCCCACGTGTTCGTCGCGGACGACCTGTTCTGGTATCACCCGTCCAGAAGCCTCGAGCTCGCAAAGGAACTGCGCCGCCGCGGCGTGAAGAAGGACTGGATTCTCGTGCAGAGCCGCGTCGATCTCGTCGCGCGCCATGCCGACCTGCTCGATGCGTGGCGCCCCCTCGCCCGCGAGTTCGACATTTTTTTCGGACTGGAGGCCGCGACAAACGAGGGACTGCACGACCTGGCCAAGGATGCGACCGTCGCGCAGACCGCGGAAGGGGTGGACGTCGCACGGCGCCTGGGCTACGGCGTGACGGGGAATTTCGTGATCGATCCTGACTGGGGCGAGGCCGACTTTCACCGCCTGTGGGATTTCGTCGAACGGTTCGAGCTGTACCAGGCGGGGTTCACGATCCTCACTCCCCTGCCGGGCACGGATTACTTCGAGCAGATGCGCCCCCGGGTCCAGTCGCACCGCTGGGAACACTTCGACATGCACCATCTCCTCTGGGAACCGGCCCTTGGGGCGGAACGATTTTTCGAGCTGTACTGCGAGACTTGGCGGCGGTCGGTGCTGAACCTGGGCGGCCGGAAGAGCGTGTGGAGATGGATGCGCGAGGTCGATCCTCGGAATGCGCTGTTCGTCCTTGGGGCGCTGCGGCGCACGCAGCGCATGATGAATCCCGCCCACTATCTCGCCGAGCACGAACCCCGCCCGGCGTCGTAACTCTCTCCTCGTGGTGTCGCGGCCTTCCCCTTTCAGTGGAACGCTGACGGGTCGACCGCGGCGTTCGGCACGATGTCTTCGAACGCCATCAGCTTGGTGTCCCCGTTCGGAAACGTCATACGCATCGCCGTCATCAGCAGCGAGGTGCGGTCGATCCACAAGTCGAGGTGAGTGAGCCCTTCGCGGATCTGTTTTCTCGTCGGCACCATGGAAAGCTGGTAAGTGCCCGGACGATCGCGAGACTCCTCGGCCTGGATCGCGAACTCCTTTCGCAGCTCCGACGGGGATGCGCCGACGAAGTACTTCTGCACGCGCCGCTGCGAGGCCCCGATATCCGTCACCTGCCGCAACTGGCGGGCCGGCCACGTCAGCGTCAGCCGGTCCCCATCGATCAGCACGACGCGTTGGTCCGGATCGGTGTATCGCAGCAGGACTTTGTCCGGCCGGATCACCGCGAGCGTGCCACGCGCCACGACGGGCCGGGTCAGCAGGGACGAGGTCGTCGTTTCCGTGAACCGCGCGGTGAGCGTCTTGAGCGTCGCGTCCACCGTGCGGCCCCGCTGATAGATGTCATCGAACAGGTCCGGCCTGCCGCGTGCCGAGGGTGGAGATTGCGCGTGCGCACCTGCTGAAAACACGAGGACCAGCAGCGCCCAGCGGAGTCCCGCGTCGCGCGACAACACGCGGCGCGAGTGCCGATCGTTCATTCGTTCGATGGTAACGTACGGCCGTGCAGCGCCAGGTCGTGGTCTCGGGTCTGGGAGTCGTTTCTGCCTTCGGCTCCTCACCTTCGGAATTCAGAGACGCGCTTCTCGCCGGGTCGAGCGGCGTCGCGGCCGTCACGGCGTTCCGCACCGACGACTGCCGCTCGACGCTCGCGGCGCCTGTCGCGCGGTTCGAGGCGTCGAAGTGGATCCCTCCGATGAAACTGCGGCGGATGGATCCGACAGGCGTATTCGCTGTGGTCGCGGCGGGAGAGGCGATGCGCGACGCCGGCTACTCGCACCGGCCCGAAGGTGACGACGAGGCCGGGGTCGTGCTCGGAACGTGCACGGCGGGAGGCCAGGCCACGAGCGAGTATCTGCAGGCGCTCTTCCGCGGCGGCCCGCTCGCCGCGCCCGCGCTCCTCTTCAACAGCACGGTCGGGAACGCCGCGGCCAGCCTCGTGGGGCTCGAATTCAAGCTGCGCGGACCGAACGTCACGATCAGCCACAAGGAGGCGTCCGGCCTGGCGGCGATCCTGACGGCGGCCGACTTCCTCCGGCAGCGGCGGGCCGTCGCCCTTGCAACCGGCGGCGTCGACGCGACCACCGAGCCGTACTACAAGGCGCATGATCGCTTCCGGACGATGGTCCGCGACGGTGTGCCGTCCGACGTGATCGGACCGTTCGATCGCGCGCGGCGCGGCACGGTCATGGGCGAAGGCGGGTTTGCGCTGTGGCTCGAAGATGCTGAGCACGCGCGAGCGCGCGGTACGGCGTGGTCCGGAGAGGTGCTCGGGCTCGGAGCCGCCGGCGCCCCGGTCGGCCTCAACCAATGGCCGGACAGCCCCGAGCCGCTGGAGCGCACGATGCGCCTGGCCCTGGACGACGCGGAACTTGCGCCGGCTGACGTGGACGTCGTCTACGCCTCGGCGAACGGAGCAGAGGTTCTCGACCGCGTGGAAGCCACGGCGCTCCGACAGCTATTCGGGAGCGCGCAACCAGTCGTGACCTCGATCAAGGGCGCGATTGGAGAATGCGGCGCCGGGGGGGCGGCGTCGGCGGTCGCGGCGCTCGTCTGCGGCCGGCTGGGACTGGTGCCGCCCATCGTGGGGCTCCGCGATCCGGACGACGCCTGCGGGTCCCTTCGCCTGGCCAGGACCGCTGTGTCCGCCCCCGGCCGCAACGTCCTCGTGAACAGCTTCGCGAGCGGAGGGGCGCTCTTCAGCGTCGTTTTCCGCGTCGCGCCCTGACCTCAGCCCCGAGCTGAAGGCCTGTTTAAGGCCGTCTCCGGCATCAGGCTCGCGGCGGCGGGCACGCCCTGACCAGTGCAGCCGCTGAATGTCCAGGGGCGCAGTCGGTGTATCATCAACGTCCCGGTCCCGTTCCCCGCCGGGCACAATCCCGGCATGTTCGAAGACCTGCAATTGAATGGCCGCGTCGCGGTCGTCACGGGAGCGTCCCGTGGGATCGGCCGCGCCATTGCGGAGCTGCTCGCGGCGCGCGGCGCTGCGGTGGCGCTCGCCTTCCGCGACCGGGAGGGTCCGGCACAGGACTGTGAAAAAGGAATCGCGGCCCGCGGCGGGGTCGCGTGGGCCGGACGGTGCGATGTCGCGGAGGAGGCCTCGGTGTCCGCCTTCTTCGAGCAGGTCTCCCGCCAGCTCGGTCCTGTCGACATTCTCGTCAACAACGCCGGCATCACTCGCGACGCGCACATCCTGCTGATGGACACGGCCCGGTGGACGGACGTCGTGCAGGTGAATCTGAACGGCGCATATTACTGCGTCCGAGCCGCTGTGCGCGGGATGCTCCTGCGCAGGTGGGGCCGGATCATCAACATCACGTCCCCCAGCGCCCACATGCCACTGCCCGGCCAGACGAACTACGCGGCGTCCAAGGCCGGCCTGATCGGCCTGACGCGCGCACTCTCGCGCGATCTTGCCGGCAAGGGCGTCCTGGTCAACGCGGTTGCGCCGGGCCTTGTCGAGACGGAAATGCTCGATGACATGCCGGCCGCGGCGCGCGACACCTACCTCAAGGCGGTGCCGCTCGGACGCGCCGGACAACCGTCCGAAGTCGCCTCGCTCGTCGCCTTTCTGGCATCGGACGCGGCGGCCTATATTACCGGGCAGGTAATCGGCGTGGACGGCGGCCTGGTTTGATCCCCGGCGCCAGCGCCGTGCGGGACACACGCGAGACTTTGTATGACTGACACGCTCAAGATGGAGATCAAGGAGGCGATCGTGCGCAGCCTGCGGCTGCCGATGACGCCTGAGGAGATCGGCGACAGCGTGCCGCTCTTTGGCGAAGGCCTGGGACTCGATTCAATCGACGTGCTCGAGCTGGTGCTCGAGATTGAGCGCGTCTTCGGCGCATCCATCACCGACGAAGACACCGGGAAAGAGGTGCTTCACAGCGTCGACACCATTGCCCAATTCATCACCGCCCAGCGCCTCGAGAAATCCACGTGACCACGGCCGGCGCACGGCGGCGCCCGCAGCCGTGACGAACGTCTTCACGGTGGACGTGGAGGAATGGTTCCACGTTTGTGGCGTCGAGGCACTCTCCAAGCCGCGCTGGGACCGTTTGCCGTCGCGCGTGCGCCTGACGACCCGACGGCTCCTCGACATCCTCGACACCGCGGGCGTCCGCGCCACGTTCTTCGTCGTCGGCTGGGTGGCGGAGCGGCATCCGGAGCTCGTGCAGGAGATCCGCGCGGCCGGACACGAGCTCGGGTCGCACGGCCACGACCATCAGCGGGTCTACGAGCTCACGCCTGACGATTTCAGGGCGGACCTGGTCCGCAGCCGTGACGCGCTGCAGGCTGCGGGCGGCGGCCCCGTGACGATGTTCCGCGCACCCGAATGGTCGATCGGTGAACGATCGCTTTGGGCGCTCGACGTGCTCGCGGAGGAGGCGTTCAGCATCGACGCGAGCATGGCCCCGCTGCGACTCGTCGGATCCCCCGCGTCTCCGAGGGGTCCGCACGTGCGGCAGACCGCGACGACGACGATGATCGAGGCGCCGCCGCTCGTGTGCGACCGCTTCGGCCAGGTCATGCCGATCGGCTGGGGATGGGGGCTCCGCATGAGCTCGCCGGCACGCGTCCGCCGCACGATCGACGCGGCCAACTGCGCCGGGCGGCCGGCCGTCTTGATGGTGCACCCATGGGAGATCGATCCGGAGCCGCCTCGGGTCACGCTGCCGCTACGGCAGCACTTCGGCCACTACTTCCGACTCGAAGGCTTCGCCGGCCGGCTGCTCGCTGTCCTGCGTGGCGGCGGCTTCGGTCCCCTGTCGACGATTGCGTCGGGGGGGCTGCCCCGCTACCCGCAATGAGAACGCGACTGATCGGCCCGGCGATCGTGCTGTCGGCGTTCGTGTTCTTCAACGCGGCCGGAGTGGCCGCAGGGGAACAGCGGGGTCCGTCGAACCGGGCTCCCCGGATCACGATTGAAGACGCCGTCGATGCCCCGTCCGCCGCGCTCCAGATTGCGCGGCGCGAGGATGGTTCGACGTTTCCCGTTGGCGTGCGGCTCGAAGCGTCGCTGACGCCCGCGTCACGCGAGGCGCTCGATGCGCGGCTCTCGCAGTATGCCGCCCGCGGCGTGGCCGTTTGGATTGCGCTGCGCGCGCCTGACGCACGCGAGGACGTGGAGGCGTGGCGGGCGGCGCTGGAAGCGTTGCTGCAATCGCATGGCCGCGAATTGAGCACGGTCGAGATCCTGCTCGATCGGCAGCAACCCACCGCGCTCGCCGATTACGTCGTTCGCGTGGCATCGACGGAGGTGCGGTCGAGGCGCGATGGAATTCTCATGGCGATTGGCGGCCTCCGCGTTGCCTCCGGAGCGCTCGCGGCCGTGTACACGCCGCAACTCGCGCCGTTCATCGACCTCGCGGCGGTTCAACAGAACGAAGTAGACGCCGCCGGCGACCTGATCAAGGGCGTCGACCCGGATGCACGGATTGTGGTGACGGCCCTCGACGCGGGCACAGACATCGCCACCGCGCGCCTCAGGCTGCTCAACGCGGTCCTCGAGAGTGTCGGCACCGTAATAGTCGCGCACGCATGGCATGGCACGCCTGTCGTCGGCGAGGCGCTCGCCGCGTTGACTCCCGTCGCGCGGCTGATCACCGGCGACATCAGCACCCTCGATGCGTCGGCGGCGGCGCTGCGGCTTGTGGTGGGCCCGGACGATGTGACCGCCACGTTGGCGCACCGGCTGCTGTTCGACGCGAAGACGTTCTCCACGTACCTGATCTACTGGAGCGAGGCGCGGCCGGAACCGCTCTCGATTTCGCTGACGCTGGCGATGGAAGGGGCGCCGCTCGTGCAGGAACTGGCGCGAGGCGGCCGGCGCTCCGCCGAGGGGTACACGCGCAATCCGGCGACGGGCCTGGTGACGGCGCGCGTCCCGCTCGCTGGCGGGCCGGTGCTCGTGGACTTCAACGACGGCGCCGCGCCAGTGTTCGCCGAACGCACAGGAGTCTCGGCCGAGCGGCGCCTCTCGATCGAGGAAATCATCGCGCGGCACCAGCAGCAGCAGCGTGCGCAGGATGCGCTCGTCGAGAACTACGTCGCGAACGTCCGTATGGCGCAGCACTTCCGGCCGAACGTCGCGGATCCGGGCTATGACGTCGCGACAACGAACCGATATTTCGTCGCGCGCGACAGCGTCGAATGGGAAGAGCTGACGTTCGCGGTCAACGGCGCGAAATGGGGCGCCGATCGGCCGCCGTTTCCGCTGCTGCAGCCCGAGAAGGTCCTCTCCCTGCCCCTGCAGCTCCGGTTCTCGAACGACTATCACTACGCACTCGCCGGGGTCGAACGTGTCGGCCCGTACGACTGTTACGTGGTGCGGTTCGAGCCTGCGGAGAAGGGGCGCTCGCTCTACCGGGGTACTTTCTGGGTGGACCAGAAAACCTTCGCGCGCGTCAAGGTGCAGGCGGTCCAGACGGAGCTTTCGGCACCCGTGGTGTCGAACGAAGAGATCCAGACCTACGCGCCGGTCGTCACGCTCCAGGACCGCCCGATCTTCCTCTTCACCGGTTTGACGGCCCGGCAGATCATCCTGATGGCGGGGCGCAACATCCTCGTCGAAAAAACCGTCGCGTTCACCGACTTCGAAGTGAATACCCCCGCATTCGAGCCGGCGCGTGCCGAGGCGCGCGGGAGCGCCCACGTGATGTATCGCGAAACCGATCACGGTCTGCGCTACTACGTCAAAGAGGGGGAAAAACGCGTCGTCAGCGAGCGTCCGACGCGCAGTATCCGCGCCGTGGCCATCGGGACGACGATCGATCCGTCGTACGCGTATCCCCTGCCGATGCTCGGCATCAACTACCTGAATTTCGAGTTCGGCAACCCGGACACGCAGCTCGCGATCCTGTTCGCCGGCGTGCTCGGGGCCGGCAACATTCAGCGGCCCAAGATCGGATCTACCCCGTTCGACGTGAGCGTGGACTTCTTCGCGATTGCTGTCCCGTCGTCCGACAGGCTCTACGGCACCGGCGGCGAACGCAAAGCCGAAGCGCTCCTCACATGGCCGCTCTCGACCGGACTGAATCTCGGGTGGCAGTACACCGCCTTCCAGAAAGTGGCCCTGCAGTATCAGTTCAGGTTCGACGGATACGTGCGGGACCGCACAACGGCCGGGACGTTCCGCGTGCCCTCGAGCACCACGACGAACGGGCTGGGCGGCGCGTGGGAGTATCGGCGGGCTGGCTATAATCTCGTGCTGAATGGCACGTGGTTCGATCGCGCGTCGTGGAAGGACTGGGGCCCGGCGGGCGCGAACGGCCTCGACCGCGCGGGTGCTCCTGTCCGCAGCTATACCAAGTACAGCGCAAGCCTCTCACGCGACTGGTTCCTCGGTCCGTTCCAGAAGGTGCACGTCAACGGGGCGTGGTTCGGGGGCCACGATCTCGACCGGTTCGCCAAGTATCAGTTCGGCATGTTCGAGGACACGAGGCTGCACGGGGTTCCGGCATCGGGCATCCGCGTGGACGAGCTCCGGGCGGTCCGCGGGTCGTACTCCTTCAACCTCTTCGAGCAGTACCGCCTGGACCTCTTCGTCGATCGCGCGTGGGGCCGCGACCGCGCTTTCGACACGTCATGGCAGCCGATCACCGGATTGGGCGTGGCGGTGAATTTCCGCGCCCCGTGGAACACCATGCTGCGGGCGGACCTCGGCAAGAGCGTGCTCCCGCCGCGCTTCCGCGAGGTCGGGTCCATGACGCTCCAGATCCTGATACTCAAGCCGCTCAAATGATCGATCGCCCGCCTGTGCTCCGCGCGGATCTGCACGTCCATACCCTGCATTCCCGGGTGAACCACGATCTGCCGTTCCTGCACAGCCGCGATTGCTATTCACGGCCGGCCGACGTATACCGTGTCGCGAAAGCCCGGGGGATGGACCTCGTCGCCATCACGGATCACGATTCGATCGACGGTTGCCTCGAGTTGCTCGATGCGCGGCCGGGTGCGACGGACGTCATCGTCGGCGAGGAGATCTCGTGCCGCATGCCCCCCGGGAAGATCGAGGTACACCTGGCGGCTTACGGGATGACTGAGGCGCTCCATCGCGACGTGCAGTCGCTGCGTGGCAACGTCTTCGACGTGATCGTGCGCCTCCGTGAAGCGAAGGTGTTCTTCGCGTTGAACCATCTCCTGCACTTCTACCGCGGGCAGATCCCTCTTGCCGACTACCTCCGCCTTCTGCACGAAGTCCCCGCCATCGAGGCGCGCAACGGGACCATGCTTCGCGCGCACAACGAACTGCTGGAGCGGATGGCAGGCTGGCGTAGCGCGGGACTGTCCGGCGGGGGCGCGGGCCGCCGGCTGGCGATGGTCGCGGGCAGCGATGCGCACACGCTTCGCCGGATCGGCCGGACGTGGACGGAGGCCCCCGGTACGACCAGGGACGAGTACCTCGCCAATGTCGCCGCGGGGTTGGGCCGGCCTTCCGGCGCACACGGGACTGCGCGGACCGTCGCCCGGGACGCGTACGGCGTCATCGCGTCGTTCGCCGCGAGTCTTGTCGGTGTCGGACCCGCGGATCACGCGCCCCTCCATCGCGCGGTCTGTCTGGCGTTCGTCGTGCTGTCGCTGCCTTTCGAATTCCTCCCGATTGTCGTCGCGAGCGCCGGGAAGCATCAGGAACTGCGGTACGTACGGCAGGCGGCAGAGATGCTGCCTCGGTGGCTCGAGCAGCAAGACGCGGCGCCGGACCTGCGCGCACTCGGGGAGCGCGCGTGAGCCGGCCTCGCGTTGTGATCACCGGCATCGGGATTGTCAGCGCGCTCGGTCCGTCACGCGAATCGACTTGGAGCCGGATGCTCGAAGGGGCCTGCGCGATCGGTCCTGTCCAGACGTTTGCGACAGAGGGATTCCGCAGCCGCATTGGCGCAGAGGTGGCGCGAGCGCCCGTGGACCGGTTCTTCACGCCGCTGCAGCGCCGCCGATGGTCCCGAAGCGATCAATTCGGCGTCATGGCGGCCGCGGAGGCCATCGAGGACGCGGGGCTGCTGTCGGGAGACAGCGACCGGACCCGCATCGGCGTGCTGCTCGGCGCCGGCACGGCGGATCTGCTGCGGAACGAGCGGTTCTACCAGACCATGTTGACGCGCGGGATCTCGCGGACCCGTCCGTCGGACGTGTGGAACCACTTCTCGAGCACGCCCGTTGACGTCATCGCCGCCCGGTTCGGGCTCGAAGGCCTTCGGTCCTGCGTCGTCGCCGCATGCTCCTCGAGCACTATCGCGATCGGCCAGGCTGCGGACGCCGTGCGCAGCGGCAGGCTCGATGCGGCGCTCGCGGGCGGGACGGATGCGCTGTCGCAACTGACGTTCAGCGGCTTCAACGCGCTCAAGCTGATGGATCCCGTCCCGTGCCGGCCGTTCGACAGGGGCCGCGCGGGGATGAGCATCGGCGAGGGGGCCGCGATCCTCGTGCTGGAAACCCTCGAGCGTGCGCGCCGGCGCGGGGCAACGGTGTACGCCGAGCTGGCGGGCTACGGATTGAGCTGCGAGGCGTTCCATCCGACAGCACCGGAACCCGACGGCCGCGCGGTCTCGGATGTCGTCGCACGCGCGCTCCGCGATGCCCGGGTCGATGCGGGCGAGGTCGATCACATCAGCGCCCACGGCACCGCCACGCCGCAGAACGATCGCGCCGAAGCGCGGGGGTTCGGGCTGGCGCTCGGCGCGCGTGCGCGCGCCGTGCCGGTCACCTCGATCAAGTCGATGATCGGGCACTGCCTCGGCGCGGCCGGCGGCGTCGAGGCCGCGATCCTGGCCCTCACGGTGGCGCGCGGCGTGATCCCGCCGACGATCAACCACTCCGAAACCGATCCGGAGTGCGCCGTGGATGTGGTCGCCAACTCGGCGCGCGAACAGGTGGTCCGGTGCGGCGTGTCCACGTCGCTGGCCTTCGGCGGCAACGACTCGGCGGTCGTGATCCGCTCGGCCGCGTGAACGCGCAGCTAAAGCTGCGCGCTACGTACCGATCTTTCGTAGCGCGGGGCTTCAGCCCCGCGTGACCCCGATCTCTCGTAGCGCGGGGCTTCAGCCGCGCGTGACGCCGATCTCTCGTAGCGCGGGGCTTGAGCCCCGCGGACGCGCAGGTGTGTGGCCCGCGTGAACGGGGCCGCTACTCGGCGCGCACCCAGCGCATCATCTCGCCAAGGCTGGCGGTCTTACCCTGCATCAGCAGTCCGGTCCTGAAGATCTTCGCGGCCGCCCACAGCGTGACAATGGTCGTGACCGCCATCAGCACCGCCGACACCGCAATCTGCCAAAACGGCGGGCCTGGGGCGAGCGAGATCCGCAGCATCATCAGGAACGGCGCCGCCGTCGGTACGAGCGAGAGGATGGTCGCCATCGTGCCGTCGGGCGCCCGCAACACCGGGTACCAGAGGAACATCGGAATCATCAGGAGCATCATCACCGGGGTCATCATGCCCTGTGAGTCCTTGAGGTCGGAGCAGGCAGCACCGACGGCCAGGAACACGGCGCCGAACATCAGGATCGACATCACCAGGAACACCAGGAACCACGCGAGCAGGCCGGGGGTGACGGCTGTCGCGTAGCCGCCCCAGTAGTGCGCGGTGACGAGGCCGCCGGCCACGTATATGCTCGACAGGAGCACCGACACGCTCACGCTGGCAATCAGCTTTCCGACCATCAGCTGAGAGGGCGTCAGCGATCGCATCAGCACTTCGCTGAGGCGGGTCATCTTCTCTTCGT
>JBBWZJ010000078.1:0-4133 GCA_039648985.1 Acidobacteriota bacterium
CGACGCGAAGTCCCTGGCGTGTCACCCGGCCTCGACGACTCACCGCCAAATGACTCCGGCGGAGCAGCGCAGAGCCGGCGTGACGCCCGAAATGATTCGTCTGAGTATCGGGATTGAGCATATCGACGACATCATCGCGGATCTGGATCAAGCTCTCACGGCGGCCACACAGAACTACTAAGGAGAGGCCATGAGTTACGGGCCGGACGAACCGTCGGACGGAGCTACAGCGGTTCCTGCTGCAGCGCAGAGTGCTTCCGAGAGCCGCGTCGGCCGCGATCCGTCCCTGCCGATCGAGATCGGGCTGGTCAACAACATGCCAGACGCGGCGCTCCGAGCGACGGAGCGCCAGATCCGCGGCCTGCTCGACCGCTCGTGCGGCGATCTCCGCTTCAACCTGCGGGTGTATATCATTCCCGAGGTGCCCCGCTCCCAGACCGGGCGCGAGCTGGCGCGTAACTACCGCGACATCGACGAGCTGTGGCACACCGCGCTCGACGGCCTGATCGTTACGGGGACGGAGCCGCGGACCGACGATCTGCGCGCGGAGCCGTACTGGGACACGCTGACGCGGCTGATGGAGTGGGCCGACGAGCACACGACGTCGAGCGTCTGGTCCTGCCTCGCCGCGCACGCCGCGCTGCAGCACATGGATGGCATCGAGCGGCGCCGCCTCGCGCAGAAGCGGTTTGGCGTTTTCGATTGTACCCGCGAGACCGATCATCTCCTCACGCAGGGGCTGCCGCAGCGCCTCCGGATGCCGCACTCGCGTTGGAACGAGTTGGCAGTGGAGGATCTCGTCAAGGGTGGCTATTCGGTCCTGACGCGTTCGCCGGAAGCGGGAGCCGACGCGTTTGTGAAGCAGAACCGATCGTTGTTTCTGTTCTTCCAGGGGCATCCCGAGTACGATGCCGATACGCTGATCCTGGAATATCGTCGAGATATAGGCCGGTACTTGCGCGGAGAGCGCGAGACGTATCCAGCCGTGCCGCGCGGCTGCTTCGACGACGCAGTCGTGGTGCAGCAACTTCAGATGCTTCGGCTCCTGGCAGCGCGCCATCGGAATGAGGCAACCCTGACGGCTTTTCCGCTCGGGCTCGCGACGAACCACGCGGAAAATTCCTGGCGCGACACCGCGACAGCGCTGTACCGGAACTGGCTGCAGTACCTTGCCGCTTCCAGCCGTCGCGTGCGTGCCGCGTAACGCACGGGAGGACACGGTGAACACCGAGGGGAAGAGGATTCCGCAGCTCGACGGGATTCGCGGCCTCGCGATCCTCGTCGTCATGTTCCACAACGAACGGGACGCGTTGCCCTCGCTGCACATGCATGCGATCTTCGGCAGCGGCTGGATGGGCGTGGACTTGTTCTTCGTGCTGTCCGGCTTTCTCATCACCGGGATCCTGCTCGACGCGAAGGGGTCCGACGGATTCTTCAGGAATTTCTACGCACGCCGGTGTCTGCGCATCTGGCCGCTCTACTACGCGGTGCTCCTCTTCATGTTCGTCGCGGTGCCACTACTGCGTCCGGGTCAGGCCGCGATGGTGTTCGAGAGGTCGTCACCGTGGTGGGCGTACCCGCTCTATCTACAGAATTTCATCGTCCCTGACTCGTCGGGGGCTGTGGGTCCTCTGGGTGTCACGTGGTCCCTCGCCATCGAGGAACAGTTCTACCTGATGTGGCCGCTGGTCGTCCGGTATCTCTCGACGGCGCAACTGCGGCTCGTTTGTCTCGCCGTGATCGGGGCATCGCCGTTCGTGCGGCTCTATCTGTCGACGGAGCACGTCAACCTGTACACCAATCTCTTCTGCCGGTTGGACGGACTGATGTGGGGAGCCTTCATCGCCGCGCTGATCCGAGAGCCCGCCTTCGAGCCCAAGCGTCATCGAATTGTGGCCTGGGGCGCGCTCATCATCGCGCTGCCCGTGGCGGTCGCGACGGATGGCCGCGGCGTGCAGTGGATCGTGTACTCGCTGAGTGTGCTGGCGTCGGCGGGACTCGTTTATCTAGCACTGTTCTCGACCGCGCCGTGGCTTCAGCGGATGCTCCGCAGCCGAACACTCGTGTTCACGGGCACGGTCAGCTACGGTCTGTACCTGCTGCACAAGATCCCCTTCGATGCGGTGAAGGGCCGCAGCGTCAGTCATCCGACACTCGTCTTCGCGATGTTGATTGCAGCGGCGCACGGCCTCGCCGCCACCTCCTGGTATCTGTACGAGCGTCCTTTCCTGCGCCTGAAACGTTTCTTCGATGCGCCTCGACGTCTGACCCACGAGAAATCCACTACGTTTGCCGGAGCGCCGCAGTCTGAGTACTTAGACGGTCGGTTGGCAGACGAGACCTAACATGAAGCCTGCCACCCGGTCCTGTGCTCGCGCGACTCTTACGATCGAAGCTCCGATACGTGTCGTGGGATGCCTTTATCCCTTGCGGATAGAGGGTAACTGGTAGAACCTCAGCCATCGAGCGGCCAACAGCCCGTCGCGTGCAAAGTCGCGACCTTCAAGCAGCGGTGTAACTCGTCTTCACCGTGGTGTAGAACTCCCGCGCGGAGGCGCCCTGCTCGCGCGGGCCGTAGCTGGATTTCTTCACGCCGCCGAACGGCACGTGATAGTCGAGGCCCGCCGTCGGCAGGTTGACCATCACCAGACCCACCTTCGCGTGCCGCTTGAAGTGCGTCGCGTAGTTGAGCGAGGTCGTGGCGATCGCGGCTGACAGGCCGAATGGCGTATCGTTCGCGACGGCGAGCGCTTCCTCGTAATCGCGCACGCGGATCACCGCGGCGACAGGTCCGAAAATTTCATCGCGGTTGATTTGCATGGCCGGCGTGCTATCCACGAACAGCGCAGGCTCGAGGTAATAGCCTTCAGCGCTGCGGGTCAGCCGCGCGCCTCCGTGGACGAGGCGTGCGCCTTCCCGGACGCCGATCTGGACGTAATCGAGACTCTTCAGGAGGTGGCGCTCATCGACAACAGGGCCGATTTCGGTCCCTGGCTTCAGCGCGTCGTCGATGACGAGCTGCTTCAGGCGCGCGATCAGCGCGTCGACGAACCGGTCGTGGATGCCCGCGGTGACGATGATCCGGCTGGTGGCGGTGCAGCGCTGGCCCGCCTGGAAATACGCGCCGTTGACCGCCGCTCGTACCGCGGTCGGGATATCGGCGTCGTCGAGAACGACCAGCGGATTCTTGCCGCCCATTTCGAGTTGGACGCGCGCCCCCGTTCGGACAGCCGCCTGGGCGACGGCAGCGCCGACTGCCTGGGAGCCCGTAAACGAAACCGCATCGATGCCAGGTGAAGCGGCAAGCGCGGCACCCGCCGGGCCCGGACCCGACACGAGGTTGAGCACTCCGGCCGGGAGTCCTGCGCGCTGAAGGATGTCGACAAGATGCCACGGGGATGCCGGGGCGAGATCCGCCGGCTTGATGACGACGGTGTTGCCGAACGCCAGCGCAGGCGCGACCTTCCAGGCCGGAATCGCGAGCGGAAAATTCCACGGCGTGATGAGACCGACGACGCCGACCGGCTCGCGCCGGACCTCGATATCGATGCCGGCCCTCACGGAATCAAAGATCTCGCCGTGCCCGCGGACCGCCTCGCCCGCGAAGTACTTGAATGTCGAGCCGGTCCGCCCCGCCTCGCCGATGGCATCGGCTAGCGGCTTTCCCATCTCGCGGGCAAGCAGTCGTCCCAGCTCCTCCTTGCGGGCCAGAATCTCGGTACCGGCCCGATCGAGCACGTCGAATCGCTGCTGTGGCGTCGCGCCTGCCCATCCCGGGAGTGCCTCGCGCGCCGCGGCAACCGCGTCGCAGACCTGCGCAGCCCCGGCACTGGCGAATTCACCGACAACGTCGGCGAGATTCGAGGGATTCACGTCGAGCATGCGCTCGGAGGAATCGGCCGGGCGGCCGCCGATGAAATTCAAGAAGGTGTCTGTGGCCATCAGCGGCCCAGCACGACGTCGACGGACTCGGCCGTCGCGGCGACGATGCGATCGATCTCGTCCGGCGTGATCACGAGCGGCGGGGCGAAGAAGATACCGTCGCCGGGATTGGGGTGAGGACCAACCGGGGGACGCGTCCGCGTGACCACGCCGCGCTTGAGGACCTCGTTCTGAAGCGACGGCGCAATCTT
>JBBWZJ010000009.1:0-32666 GCA_039648985.1 Acidobacteriota bacterium
CTGGCTATTGCTGGCGGTCGAGCACCCACGCGACGTGCGAGGCCGCGCGTTCGGCCAGCGACCTGTCGCGCAGCTCCTCGAACGTGACGCGCGTCGACTGGCTCAAGTCGCGGGCGTACAGCTCGGACATGTGGCGGGCGAGCCCTTCGTCGGGAAACGCGACGTTCACCTCGTCGTTGTGCTCGAACGACCGGTTGTCCATGTTCGTCGTCCCCATCACCACCCACCAGCGATCGACGAGCAGCAGCTTCTGGTGGATCATCGACGCTTGGTACTCGTGCACGTGTACGCCCCCTTTCAGGAGCTCGCCGAACCAGTGCCGGCTGGCGACCCGCAGCAGCGGCTGGTCCGCATGGGTGCCGCCGGGCACCAGCACGTCCACTTGCACTCCACGGCGCGCCGCCTGGGTCAGGGCGTCCCTCATGCCGCGGTCGGGGATGAAGTACGGCGTGCTGATCTGGATCGACTCGCGCGCGCACGCGATCAGGGAGTGGAACAGCATCCGGGACACGGTCGATCGATCCGCGGGTGAGCTCTTGAAGACGAGCGCGGCAACCGACCCTGCCTCGTCCAGCGCCGGATAATAATCCGCCCCGGCCAGGATCTCGGATGACGATTCGAGCCAGTTCTCCGCGAAGACGCCCTGGAGCCCCGCGACGACAGGCCCTTCGATTTGGAACGCCGTGTCGCGCCACGGCGGCTCGCCCCCATCCGTCTTCGCCCAGTAATCGGCAATGCCCGGTCCGCCGGTGAACGCCTTCCGGCCATCCACGATGAGCAGCTCCCGATGCGTCCGGTTGTTCAGGCGCGCCAGGCTGTACCATTGCGCCCGCTGATAGAAGTTCACCCGGCACCCGCCGGACTTCAACCGCCGGAGCGGCTTGCCGAACATCTTCTTGGCGCCGAAGGCATCGAGGACGATGCTGACGCGGACGCCGGCCTGCGCACGTGCGAGGAGCGCGTCGATGAACTCGTCGGCGATGTGGCCGGGATTCATCACGAAGGCTTCCAGATTGATCGTCCGCTCCGCCGACCGGATGGCCGCGACCATCGCCCGGTAGAACTCCCGGCCGTCCGTGATCACCGTGACGCTGTTGCCCCGATAGACCTGCGACGGCGCGGTCGCCTCGAGGAACTTGAGCAGTTCGTCGCTCTTCGGGTCGAGCCGTTCCTTGAGGTTGTAGCGCTGGCGCGGCGTGAAACAGGCCGCGATGGCCGCCCAGCTGAGGAAGCCCGCGCCGACAGTCGCGAGGGTTTTGACGAGTGGGGATGTCGAGGAAGGGGAGCGTCCGTTCTCAGCCATAAGCCGCGGTGAGTGTCGAAGCATCCAACGTGCCAGACGAATGGCTCCTGGTGACGCTCACCGTGCGGAGCGCTGCGAAGCGGAATCGTTCTCGCATACAGACCGCGCATGGAATCCTCCCGCGGCCCGCATGCCGAGCCGGCGACGACGCCCGGAGCGTCGTCAACACCGTCACTGCTCGTCACCGCCGCGCTCGTGCTTTACATGTCGATCGGGGGTTCGGCCCAGTCGCACGGTACCGCCGGGCGCTCGCCTGCGCCGGAGGCCGGCGCTGCGCAACGGACCGGCCCGACCGGCACATCGGGCGTGGCCGGGCAGGTGCGGACGGGGCGCGCGTCGTTCATCGCGGACAGCCTCGACGGACGGACGACGGCGAGCGGTGAGCGGTATGACAAGCGCAGCCTGGTTGCGGCGCATCCGACGTACCCGCTCGGCACGATCCTGCGCGTCATGAACACGGAAAACGGACGCGTGGTCGAGGTGAAGGTCATCGATCGCACCGCATCGGCGGCGGCCCGCCGCCACCGGATGATCGATCTCTCGCGTGCGGCCGCGGAGCGGCTCGATTTCGTCAGCCGCGGCACCGCCCGGGTGAGGACGGAAGTGCTCGAGTGGGGTGGAGGCAGAGGGCAGTAAAAGCGCGACGGTCCGACCGCACAGCCATCAGCCACCAGCTGTCAGCTGTCAATCCGTCAGACTGAACTTGATGTTGACGGTCATGCTGACCTCGACGGGGACGCGGTTCAACAGCGTCGGGGCGAATTGCCACTGGCGCACGGCGGCCGCTGCAGCGACGGCAAAGTCGGGATGGATGCTCGCGCTCAGGACCCGCACCGAATGCACCGTCCCGTCGGTTCCGATGATCGCCTCGAGCGGGACGACCCCCTCGCGACCCGCGGCGCGCATGGCCGGCGGGTAGGTGGGGCTCACGTGCTTCAGCTTGCGGGGCGCCCGGATGTTCCCCCCTATTCTCACCGGCTGCGGTGCCGGGACCGCGACATCTGGCGCGGGCTGGCGTGACGCGGTGACATTGACCGCTTCTGAGATCTGGCCCACGTCCAGGGTCATGGCGCGATCCCAGTCGCCGGGGTTGCGCAATTCGAACACGTGATGGAGCCGACGAAATCCCGGGAGTGATGCATCAATCTGGTAGCGTCCGGGTCCGAGCGGCGGAAATTCGAAACGCCCGGAGGCGTCAGTCGTGGCCTGCCACGTTTTTTGCCCGTCGACGAGGGTCACCTCGACGCCAGGAAGAACGGCGCCACTCGAGTCGTACACCGCGCCGCTCAGCGGCGCGGCCGACTGGCCCGGGCGAAACGCGGCGACTGGCAGACAGAGCGCGATCAGCAGAACCGCCGCAGCGGCGAGTGTGCGGCGCGACGCCGGCCGGCGATCGATGTGTGGGTTCAGCATGGCGGCAAATCTCCTCTCGAGTGTTGACGGGTGTGCCATAAGGGTCACGGCCGGGGAGCGGTAGGAGCGGCAGATCCGCGCGAGTTCGAGCAGCTGGCTGGCGTATTGAGGTGCGGGGACGCCTCCGGCAAGCACGAGATCGTCGCAGGCCTGCTCGCTTTGCCGCCGCAACTCGGTGCACAGGGCCCAGAAGAGCGGGTTGAACCAGAACAGCGTTCGCGCCACGTCAGCGCCAAGCTGCACCACCCAGTCACCACGAGTGATGTGGGCGAGTTCGTGTCGAAGCACCACTTCGCGACGCTTCATGCTCCAGTCCCGTGCATGCGAGGGCAGGAGCACACGCGGGCGCAACAGGCCCCAGGTGGCGAGCAGGTCGGGAGTCTCGATGAACGAGAGACGCACCGGACGCTTCAGCCGGTACTCGTGCGAAATCTGGTCGACGAGGAGCGTCCAGTCCGCTCCCCGCACGCACTCGGATACGGCTTCGATGCGGCGAACTCGTCGCATGCCCGCCAGCAGGATCAGCCCAAACGCCGCGACGCCGGACGCCCAGACGGCCGCGACGATCGCCACAGCGGCTGAACTCCGCGGACCAGCAGGGGGCTCGAGCTGACCGGCTGGCGCAATCGGCGCGGCCGCTCCGGGTGCGGCCAGACGAGTGGAATCTGGGCGCGCCCAACCATCCACGTGCACAGGCAGCGGGTTCCACCGCGGCAGGACCGCGGTCAGTGGCACCACTGAGACCGCACCGACGAGAGTCAGCGTAAGCGTCATGTGGCGAAGCGCGGCGGAGCGGTTGCGCAGCAACCAGGTCGACAGCAGCCCGACGGCCACCACAAAGGACGTCCGGGCGACGATCGCGACAAGCAGGATCATCGCGGTTCCTCGATCGCGCTGCGTACGAGCTCAGCGATGCGTTCGAGTTCCTCATCTGACACCCGCGCCGCTTCGCCTCCGAGCAGCGCAGCGACCGCGTTGGCGCTCGACCCGTCGAAAAACGTGTCCACCAGGTGCTTGAGCGCCGACCGCCGGGCGGACACCCGCGGCACCGTTGGCATGAACACGAATCGGAGCCCCTGCTCCTCGTGCCTGACATGGCCCTTCGCCTCGAGGACCCGGAGCTGTGTTCGGACCGTCGAGTCGCTTGGCGATCCGTCCAGGTTCATGCGGACCTCGCCGGCAGTCGCGCGACCGAGCCGGTACAGGACATCCATGATCTGCCGCTCGCGCTTCGTGAGCACCGCGTGCATCCGCGCGCCGCTATGTTTATAACGCATTGTTACTTTTATAACACGATCCCGCCGCATCGTCAATCAGTCCCGCGTCCCCTGAACCCCGAACCTCGAACCCGAACCTCGAACCCGAACCTCGAACCCGAACCCCGAACCCCGAACCCGGAACCTCGAACCCCGAACCCTGAACCTGAACCTTGAACCCCGAACCTCGAACCCCGAACCCCGCCTTGGAATACACTCCCCGTCATGAATCGATTGTCACTGGGCCTGGTGGGCACGCTCGCTGCGGGGTTCGGCGCGCTGCACGCGCAGGCGCGGCCGCCCGACATCCCCTTCGCGATCCACATGATCGATGCCGGTGCGAGCGAGACGGCCGCGTTCGTGGATCTGAACAACGACCACCGCCTTGACGTCGTCTCGGGCGGCAGCTGGTACGAGGCACCTGCCTGGACGAAGCACTCGATCCGGGAGATCAACTGGAATGGCCAGTACGTGGACAACTTCAGCGATCTGCCGATCGATGTCGACGGCGATGGCTGGGTCGACGTCGTGCAATTCGGGTACTTCTCGAACAACATCGTGTGGGTGAAGAACCCGGGCCGCGCGGGTGGTGCATGGAAGGTGACGGAAATCGACTCGGGGTACCCGACGGAGTTCGCGCAGCTCGTCGATCTGGATAACGACGGGAAGGCCCGCGAACTGCTTCCGGAGTTCGACAGGCCGGCGGCCCCGCTTGCCTGGTTCGATCTGCAGGATGGCAAGTGGGTGAAGCACATCGTGAGCGACCACAGCTACGGCCATGGCATAGGGGCGGGCGACGTCAACAGCGATGGACGCAACGACATCCTGACTCCCCGCGGCTGGTTCGAGGCGCCGGCCGACCCGCGGAACGGACAGTGGACCTTCCACGAGACGGACTGGAATCAGCATCCGATCCCGGCGAGCGGCTCAGGCCGGGGCGCCGCAGCGCCTGCGTCGGGGCGCGCCGCTCCGGCAGACGCCGGGACGAGTGCGCCGGCACCCGTGCCCAACGTGCAGTTCGGGTTCATGTACGTTCTGGACGTGAACGGCGACGCGCGTCCCGACATCGTCACCGGCATGGGGCATGACTACGGCCTCTGCTGGTACGAACAGAATGCGGATGGCAGCTGGACCCAGCGCGTGATCGACAACACGTGGTCGCAGGCCCACGCGCCGATCCTCGCGGACCTGAACGGCGATGGACAGCCGGACCTCGTCGCCGGCAAGCGCTACTTCGCCCACAACGGGAACGATCCTGGCGAACGCGAGCCGATCGGGCTCTATTGGTACGAATTCCGCCGCCCGGCGCCGGCACCGCCCGACGCCGCCGCCGGCCGCGGCCGCGGATCGGCCATCGTCTGGACCCGGCACATCATCGAGTATGGCGGGCGCATGGGCGGAGGCATGCAGACAGACGTCAGAGACATGGACGGGGACGGGGACATGGACGTCGTGAGCGGCGGCAAGGCCGGACTCTTCGTCGCGGAGAACCTCACGAAATCCCCCTCGCGCCCTACGCGGCGCTAAGGACTGCGGCGCTCGGGGCTCCGGGTTCGGGATTCGGGATCCGGGATGCGGAGCCGGGGCTCCTCCGGGCGCAGCTGACAGCTGATAGCTGATAGCTGATTAGAACATCCACGCACAGACCGCGACGGCGGCGATCGCCGCGACGACGTCGCCGACGAGCGCGGCAGGGACAGCGTGCCGGGTCCGCCGCACGGTCACGGCCCCGCAGTACACCGCGAGCACGTAAAACGTCGTCTCCGACGACCCGTACATCGTCGCGGCGGTCCGCGCGATGACGCTATCGGGTCCGTGGGTTTTGATGACATCGGTCGCAAATGCCAGCGAGCCGCTGCCCGTCAGCGATCGCAGGATGGCGAGCGGCAGAAGCTCCGCGGGGAAGCGCGTGGCGGCGAGGAGCGGCCGGAGCGCGGCGATCAGCAGGTCCATCGCCCCCGACCCTCGAAACATCCCGATCGCGACGAGAATCCCGACGAGGAACGGGATGATGCGCACGGCAACCTGGAACCCTTCAGTCGCTCCCTCGACGAACACGTCGTAAACCTTGACTCCCCGAATGAGCCCGATGAGCGGAATGCCGACGAGCATGACGGGAATCGCCCAGAGCGACACGGCATCGAGCGCGGCGCGCATCATTCGCCGGCCTCGAGTCGCACCGGCGCGGGGTAGACGTGCTGGAGGAGCTTGGCGGATGCGACTGCCGCGACGGTTCCGACGAACGTCGCGATGATTGACGGCGCGATGATCGCCGTCGGCTGACGCGAGCCTGCCGCCGCGAGCACGCCGATCATCGTCGCGGGGATGAGCTGCACGCCGGACGTCGTCATCGCGAGAAACGTGACCATCGCGTTCGTCGCCGTATCCTTGTCGGGGTTGAGCGTCTGCAGGTCCTCCATGGCCTTGATGCCAAGGGGCGTGGCGGCGTTATTCAGCCCGAGCATGTTCGCCGCGATCGCAAGCACAATCGCCCCGGCGGCAGGATGCTCTGGCGGCACTTCCGGGAACAGCCAGCGCAGGAACGGCGCGAGCGCCCGGCCGAGAAGCGACACCAGCCCCGCGGCCTCCGCAACCCGCATGATGCCCAGCCAGAGCGTCATGATCCCCACGAGTCCGATCGCGATCTCGACCGCAGTCGAGGCGGCCTCCATCGCGCCGCGGGTGACGCCGTCCACTGTTCCGTGAAATGCCGCGACCACGAACGCGGTCGCCATCAGACCGAACCAGATGTAGTTCAGCATGCGTGATGGTAGCGCAACAAGCGGTCGCCCGAATCCCGAGTCCCGAATCTCGAGTGCCGGATCCGAATCCCGAGCCCCGGATCCCGAGTCTAGGACAGCAGGTTGATCGCGAGGTTCAGCGCAAGCGCGACGATCGTCGTGTTGTAGACGAACGCCAGCAGCGCGTGCACGAGCACTTCCCGGCGCATCGCGGTGCTTTCGACCGCCACGTCGGACGTCTGGAAACACATGCCGATGGTGAACGCGAAGTAGGCGAAATCGATATCGGCCGGCAGGTCGTCGCCGGGAAACTGGAGGCAACCGGCCCCAGGGGCGCGATTGGGGTGCTCCCAGTAGTACAGCTTCGCGTACCGCAGCGCGTACGACGTGTGCGTAAGGAACCAGGACAGCGCGATGGCCGCCAGGGCGATCGCCGTCCCGATCGCCGCGTCGGGCTCCGGCATGCCCTTGACCCACCGGAGGACGACGCCGGCGGCGAGCAGGCTCACGAGGCTCGAGACCACGGCGATGAGGAAGAGCATCTTGTGCCCGGGATCGTCCACTCCGGCGCGGCGCTGCGTCTCGCTCGCATTCGTCCTCGCGATGATGTTCCACGCGAGGGCCGACAGCGTGAACGAGGCCGTGTCCCAACCCGCAAGCGCGCGGATCCACCAGGCCGAGTGGGTCAGCCAGGCGGTCGTCGCCAGGCCTATCGCGATCGACGCCACAAGACGGACATTGGCGCGCGACAGCGACAACGGGTGCGGTGCGTAGACGTCAAGACGTGTCATGCCTGCCGACCATCCTAACCCGTCCGGAATGGCGGCCACTCCTCGTAGCCCGACGGCGCCGCAGACCCGGTCCCGGGACCCGGCGCGAGGTTCAGGGCCTGCTGCCGCAGAGCGACTCGCTGCGACTGGGTGCGCAGGATCCCGGTGTCTCAAATTGAACAGCGATGCGACACCCGGCCCGCGACAATGGTCGTCTACCAAGTCAGGCCCGACGATGCGGAATGCTGTCCGTGGCAGCGCGCCGGATGAGCACGTGG
Organism: Acidobacteriota bacterium; assembly: GCA_039648985.1. Classification (GTDB taxonomy): domain Bacteria; phylum Acidobacteriota; class Vicinamibacteria; order Vicinamibacterales; family 2-12-FULL-66-21; genus JALZOC01. The sequence goes on from JBBWZJ010000009.1 coordinate 7,762, forward strand.
TCGAAAGGAACATCGATGCTGCAGGATTTTCTGACCGTCAACCGCGCGGCGATTCTCGCCAAGACGCGCGCCCTCGTTTCGGTGCGGCGCTGGCCACCCGCCTCGACGCTCGATGCCGAGTACGGTGTTCCGCTGTTCCTCTCCCAGCTGTCGGAGACGCTGCGGTCCGAGACCTCCGGGGCCCCGGCGTTCGACGTCATCGGACCGTCGGCTGTCCACCACGGCCGGGAGCTGATGGCGCTGGGATTCACGCTGTCGCAGGTGGTGCACAACTATGGCGACGTGTGCCAGGCAATCACCGAGCTCGCCCTGGACCAGCGTGCGCCCATCACGACGCGGGAGTTTCACATCCTGAATCGCTGCCTGGACACCGCGATTGCCGAAGCGGTCACGGAGCACGCGCGGATCACGGCCGAGTCCCGGGTGACGGAGGAGATTGAGCGGCTCGGGCATCTGGCGCACGAGCTCAGGGACAGACTCAACACCGCCGTCATGGCGTTCGATATCGTCAGGCGCGGCACGGTTTCGGTCAACGGCAGCACCGGCACGGTGCTCGGCCGAAGCCTCATCGGCCTTCGTGACCTCGTCAACACCACGCTCGCGGACGTCAGAATGGCGGCCAACCAGCACCGGCGAGAGCGGCTCCCCGTTACATCCTTTCTGAACGACATCGCCATTGCAGGCAGCCTCCATGCCGACGACCGGGGGCAGCGGTTCGCGATCGATCCGATCGACCCGGCGCTGGCGTTCGACGTGGATCCGCAGCTGCTCACCTCGGCGGTGACGAACGTCCTCAACAACGCATTCAAATACACGCCGTCGGGCGGCGGCGTCGTCCTGCGCGCACGCAAAGCTGGCGCGCGAGTGCTGATCGAGATCGAGGACGAGTGCGGCGGCATACCCGAGAACAAGGCCGACCTGTTCGAGGCGTTCGGGGAGCGGCACGGGATGGACCGGACCGGGCTCGGACTCGGGCTGGCGATCGCGCGGCGGGCAGTCCGCGCGCACGGTGGCGACATTCACGTCGACAACATGCCCGGCAAGGGATGCGTGTTCAGAATCGAGGTGCCGCTGGCGGTCAGCGGGATGCCGGGACGGGCCGCCAGCGCCTGACCTGACGGCGTGGAGCCTTCGCGCCTCGGGAAGAGTGTGCGGGCGGCCGGTGTTTGTGCGCGGCACTGCGCCGGAGGTTCTGGCTGATATCTTGTTCGACCATGGCACTTTACGCATTCGACGGCACGTGGGACAGCGCGAAGGACGGCGAGGACCCGCAGTACGCAAACTCGAACGTGGTTCGCTTCTACGAGGCGTATCACCGCGGGCGCGCGCCAGGCGAAGACCTCTACGTCCCCGGGGTCGGTACCCGGTTCGACCTCCTCGGCAAGATCGCGGGCGGGCTGTTCGGGATGGGAGAGCTGCCGCGCATCGACGAGGCGTACCACTACCTGTGCGAACGCTGGGCCGCCGGCGATCACGTGATCGACATCGTCGGCTTCAGCCGCGGAGCGGCGACCACTCTCGACTTCTGCTACCGGATTCAAACCATGGGGATTCGGCGTCCCCGGACTGACGAGATCGTCGAGCGGCATCCCGTCATTCGCTTCCTCGGCGTGTGGGATGTCGTCGCGGCGTTCGGCGTGGCGAACCTGGGCAACACGGAGCTCAACGTCGGCCATCACCTCTCGTTGCCCTCGTCGGGTCTGCAGTACTGCTTTCACGCACTCGCGCTCGACGAGCGGCGGCTGTCATTCCTGCCGACGCGTCTCGAGGGGGCCTGCGAAGTGTGGTTCCGCGGTGTGCACTCGGACGTCGGCGGGGGCAACGGTAACAGGGGGCTCAACGACATCACGCTCAAATGGATGATGAGCAAGGCGAAGGCGGCGGGGCTGCCGCTGACCGACGACGACATTGCCGCGCTGCGCCCCGATCCTGCCGCCATTCCGCGGTTGGATCCCAAACTGCGCCTCAGAGTGCGCCTCATCTCGGCGCTCGATCGTCGTCATTACTCGGTCCGGCCGTCGGAGGAGGGGACCAACCCGCCGGCCACCTGCCCCGTGGAAACACCCGACGACGAGTCGATCGCAAAGCCCCTTAATACTCCGGTGCAGGTGCTGCCGGCGGAGGCACGGAGCCGGGTGGATGCGCTGTGGGCCGCCGCCGAACGTGCCGCGAGGGACTTGGATTTTCCGCTTGGCGGAGCGAGGGACGCACTGCTGACGTTATTCGAAGGGCGCATCGCGCTCGTCACGACCGACGCCGAGCTGCAACGCGCCCGCAAAGCCGTCGTCGAGCTCGTCGCCACCATGATCGACGGCGCTCAGCGCAGGAACTTCCACGTCGTCAACGAATTCTTCCTGACTGAGGCGCTCTTCCGTCTGCGACCGCTATTCCCATTCGCCGACTAGCGCCGCTCCCGCACTGCACCCTGGCACCCCTGGCACCTTGGCACCCTTGGCACCCCGGCACGATAATAGATGCACTCATGTGCCCCTCAGCCCTTCCCCCGCCCGTCGTCGTCGCTGACGCAGACGCCCTGCAGTCGCTCGCGCGCGCGCTCGCGGTCCACCCAGTCGTTGCCGTGGATACGGAGTCGAACAGCCTGCACGCGTATCGCGAGCGCGTGTGCCTCGTCCAGTTCTCCACGCCGGACGCGGACTACATTGTCGACCCGCTCGCGGTGACGGATCTCGACCCGCTTGCGCCGTTCTTTGCGAGCGCCGAGCAGCAGAAGGTCTTTCACGCTGCGGAATACGACCTGATTTGCCTGCGGCGAGACTACCGCTTCGAGGTGACGAACATCTTCGACACCATGACGGCGGCGCGCACGCTGGGTTGGCCGCAGGTCGGGCTGGCCGCGATTCTCGATACGCAGTTCGGCGTGCAGATGAACAAGCAGTATCAACGTGCTGACTGGAAGCGCCGCCCTCTGAGCGCCGAGCAGTTGGACTACGCCCGGCTGGACACGCACTATCTCATCGCGCTGCGGGACAGACAGCTCGACGCGCTTACAGCGACGGGCCGCTGGCCCGAGGCGCGGGAAGAATTCGAACGCCTCGCTGCCCAGCGCGGCGAGAGGGCAGACACGGAACCCGAGCCCTCGGCGTTCTGGCGCGTCAAGGGTGCGCGCGAGCTGAGCCCGGTGCAGGCCGGTGTGCTCCGGGCGCTCTTCGCATACCGGGAGGAGCAGGCCCAGCGCATCGACCGGCCCCCGTTCAAGGTCATGAGCGAAGCGACGCTGCTCGAGCTCGCCCGGACGGCGCCGCGGCGTGCCGCGGATCTCCGCGGACTATCGCCCGAGCAGATGCGACGGTACGCGGAGGGCGTGCTGCAGGCCATCGAACAGGGGCTCAGGGCGCCGGCGCCGGCTCCGCCTCCGATCGAGCGGGAGCCGGAGGAGGTGCGCGATCGGTACGACCGGCTGCATACGTGGCGCAAGGACACGGCGCGCGCACGCGGCGTCGAGTCGGACGTCATCCTTCCGCGAACGGCGTTGCGGGATCTCGCGCGTCGGCCGCCGCGTACCCTCGCGGATCTTGCGGAGATCCCAGACTTCGGCCCCTGGCGCCGCAGCATGTACGGCAACGAAATTCTGGCGCTGCTGTCGGCCCCCGCACCCACCTCGGATCGCGACTGACCTGGAGCGCCACGATCGGGACTCGGGAGTCGGGGCTCGCGACTCGGGGCTCGGGACTCGGGAGTCGGGACTCGGGGCTCGGGAATCGAAGTTCGGGGTTCGGGTGCGGGGTTCCGGGTTCCCGCACCGGTGGCCGAGCGTTCTCTTCGCTGCCCGTAAGACGACGCGGACCCATCAGGCGCGCTGCGCGCGCAGCTGGGGTGTGAAAACGGGGTCGGACAATGCTGGTTTCGAAGCCGTGACCAGGCTCGTGCCGGCCAAGGGATTGCCGTACCAGAACCGCCAACCCAGCCGGCGACGCGCCAACGCCGTCGCGCCCATAGCTTTCAGTGTCTTGACGTAGCGGGAGGTCGCGCGAATGTCCGCGATGGCCATGCGCCCGCCCGGTTTGAGGACGCGCCACGCTTCCTCCATGGCTTTCGCGCGGTCCGCGTGCGACGGAATGTTGTGGATCGCCAGGCTCGACACCACCAGGTCGAAGGTTCCATCCGGGAACGGCAATTCACGCATGTCGCCGGTCTGGATTTCGATGCGATCGGCCACACCCTCCAGCGAGGCGTTACGCAGCGTCACCTCACGCGCATTTCCCGATTGATCGTGGGTGCTCCACATGTCGATCCCTGTCACACGGCCGGTGGTCAGCCGGCGCGCAACTGCGGTCAGGACCGCACCGCGACCGCAGCCCAGGTCGAGGACCCGCTCATCGCCTCGAAGACGAAGCGCGTCGAGCACTTCTTCCCACACTCTGAACTTGCCGCGCGTTGTCGCGTAGAAGAAGCTGAGTGCGTTGGCCAGAAAGAATCCGCCGTAGGCTCCCAGCGTGCCTGCAAACCGGCCGGTCCGCTGTGTCGACCATACGGCGACTGCCGCTGCGAGAAGGCCTGTGCCGACGGCAGCAAAGCTCACCAAAGCGTAGGGCGCGTCGTAGCCGTAATCCCCGCGTTGCTCCATCGTCTGCGACATTGTCGTTGGAACGACCACGAACGGCAATTCTGGAGCCGCCTTGCCGGTAAGGAGCCCGCAGACTTGACTTGTTCGCTTGTATTAGTACAATATGTACTCAGCGCGCGAGCCCCGGTTGCCACGTGCGCCGCCCGGAGCTGACCTGTTCCGCGCCCGGGCGGTTCGCCAACACGCAAAAACCGGATCAACAGGAGGGCACCATGGAACCTCTGCTCATCGTTCTCGTCCCGGGCGTGTTCGGCGGTCTGTTTATCGCGTGGCTCATTGCCGCGACGCGTTGGGGGAGTTCGTCAACAAGTGTGGCGCGCCCGCTGGCGCCGCCCACCCCGGCGCTCATCAACATGGCTCACATCCGGGTAGAGGGCGTCGGCGGACTCGGGATGGTGGCTGCCGTGATCGCGGTGGCGATCGCGGATCCGCGCATCCGGCTCGCGATTGTCATCGCCTGGGTATTCGGGGCGGCGCTGGCGATTGCGTTGATTGTGAAGAGAAGCCGCACCGGCGCACTGCCGTCGGCCGGCGATGGTCCTGACGATAGCTCCACGCTCCACCTCGAGCCCAGGCCAGCGGCCGGTTCCCGACGGAACGCGCCGGGAATCGAGAGCCTGAGGTCGTGGATCAGCGGTCCGGTCGGGAGACGCTCGTTGGCGCGGTAGTCAGGGCGTGTTCAGCCGGCGGTCACTATCCGCGGTTCCGGGCCGCTCGCCGGCCGGTCATCGAGTCGATATGGATGCGGTAGAGGACGACAGCGTGGCGGTCGGCAGCTTGGAAGCGTGCGGCCCCGGGCAGCCACCACTCCGCGCGGGCGCTCAGGAGGTTCAGCATCTGCTCGCGCTCGGCCGCGCGCTCGGGCGCATCGGAGATTTCTTCGTATCGGCCGAGCACGATGACGGTCTGCCAGTGGAACCGATCCGTGATGTCTTCGACCTCGAGGCACACTTTCGGGTTCGTCCGCATAATTTCGATCTTCCTGCCGATGGCGGAAAACCCAAACAGGGCGTTCGAGGCCGGCTCGAACGCATACGAGATCGGGACGACGTACGGCTGGTCGGCGTGCGAACAGGCCAGACGCCCAACGGAGGCCATGGAGAGGACGTGGCGGCACTCGGCCGGCGTGAGCTGGTGGATCAGCATGGAAGCCGCGAAGTATAACAGGCGCGCGGCCGGGGTGGGCATTCTACCGGGGGCGGGAGGCCATCTCCACCTGCAGGCGGCGGATCATCTCGGTGGAATCGCGCTTGAGCAGCCGCTTCAGCACGAACTCCGGGACATCGAAGGAAGGCTTCGCGGTGAGGACGTATTCGATCGTGGTCTCGCCGGCCTTCGAAGTCGTCAGCGTCCATCCGCCGTCGTAGAGATCGAAGCTCCTGCCGCACCGATCGCGGAATCGAATCGTGCCCGGATCCTCCTGGACGACGAGGACGAGGTGAATCCGCTTGGAGAACATCATCAGGCGGGCCGTGGCTTCCTGCTCGACGACGAGGCCGTGGGGGGTGCGCTCGATGACGGTGCTGGTGCGCACGTCGGGCATGAAGCGCGGAATCTGTTCGTAATCGGTGAGCACGGCGTGGGCGATCGCCGCCGGCTGCGGCACAGTGAAGGTGGCGACGACGCGGTAGATACCGTTCGTCTCGTGGACGGTCACCACCGGCGTCGCATCGGTGGCGGTTGCCGGGAGTGCACCGGTGAGAACGATGGCTGCGCAGAGAAGCAGCCGGCGGGCGCGTGGGCGTCCGCCGGCTATGTGAAGACTGACGTGTTGCAGAAGGCTCACCTGTCGCGCTCCCTTAGAAAGCGATCACGCCTTCGAGCATGAAGCCGTTGAACTTCCCGCCGTGCTTGATGTTCGTCTCGGGATACCCGAAGTAGGTCTGCTTCAGGTATTCGGCCTTGGCCATGACGCTCGGCGTGATGAACCAGCCGCCGCTCAGTTCGTAGCGCCGTGCGCCGACGTCCTTGATGACGCTGGTGAGGTCTCCCGATGCCTGGTTGTAACGGACGCCTGCGAACAGCTTTTCGTCGCCGGCGAACCGGTAGACCGCGTCGACCGCGTGCTGTCTCCAGGTCCGCTCGGACGGTTCGCTGGAGGCCTGGCCCTTGGACTGCTCGAGCACGCCGAACAGCTCGAGGCCGCGGAACTTCACGAAGGGGTTTATCTGCATCGCGCTGACCTTGTTCTTGAAGCCGGGGTTGATGAGCCCGGACCACGGCTGCGCGGACTCAGTCGCCAGCGTGTTCTCCATCACGTAGTAGAAGCGCGACCCGGCGCGGTCGCCGCCGTAGAGCGTGTTGCTCATGCCCTTGGGCGACAGATACATCGACCCGGTGAGCCGGACGCGGAGGTCCTTCTTGACCTGGCGATCGAATCCGAGCTTGCCGATGTAGGACGGACCGCGCAGGCCGGGCGTGAGCACGGTGCCGCGGAGATCCCCGGCCGTAATCGAGCCCATCGCGACGACGCTGGAGGTCTTCAGATACGCCTCGGCGCCGATCTCGGTCGTGAAGGCGTCCATGATGTAGTTGCCGACGAACGGGTTGTAGATGGCATTCCCGTTGTCGCTGCGGCGGAAGTGCGCATCACCGTAGTTGATCTCGAAGTGCCCGACCCGGAGCGTGACGATTTCCATCAGCGCCTTGAGCGGGGCGAAGTCGATCGGCGACTGGTCCATCTGGAGGTAGCCGTCCTTGACCCAGGTCTCGTTGTGATGGCGCGAGGACAGGTAGCTCGTGAGCGCCACGCGGATGCCGGGCGCCAGCTGCGCGTTGATGCCGAAGTTGGCGGTCGAGTTGTTGAAGCCGAACCCGATGTCGGCCAGCTGGTTCGTGTTGACGCCGTTCACGATGACCGGCGTGGCGGTGTTGCGGTGCGTGAGCGACTGCACCTGCGAGGTGAAGCCGGCGGTGAAATCGAGCTTGAACCCGGTGAACTCGACACCCGGGTCCTTGCTCGTCTCGAAGACGTTCAACCCGCGCTTGTCCTGCGGCCGGAAGTACTGCATGGCGATGGGGCGCCCCTTCGTCCAGGATTCCTTCGCTGCGGCGGCGGCTGCTGCGGCTGCGGGATCGGCGGGGGGGACGGGCGTCGCCGCTTCGGTCGTCGGCGGGGTCGGGGACGGCGAACCGCCGTCAGAGCCCGGCTGCGCCAGGGCCGGAGAGGCGAGCATCAGGAACGTGCTCAGCGCGGTCGCGAAACGAATGGTGGCTCTCATGGTCGTGTTCCTCTTGACGAATGATGAATGCGGTGCCTGCATTGGATATATCCACCTAGGTGAGCGGCACAGTCAGCAGCGTGTCGAACGTGATCGTGACTTTCGGGTCGGTCTTCAACATCCCGAGCATCGCCTTCGGCGGCGTGATGTTGAAGTCCGTCATGACAATCTGCAGTTCGCCATGCACGTTGAGCCCGGCGTCCTTCCGTCCGGTCGTGAGGTCGATGGCGACCTCTCGCTCGACGCCGGCGATCTGGAGCACGCCCACGCCGCGCAGCCCGCCTGCGACCCCCGCGCGGGGCTCGAGGCGGCGGAGACGGAACGTGATGTCGGGGTGCGCGTCGGTCTTGAGCGCCTTGTGCATGTTCTTGTCGAGCCCTTCCTTCGGTGACGACAGCGATGCCGCCGCGATGGCGACGTCGAACGCCTCCACAGCGCCCGGCTTGACGACTTCGTCCCAGAAGTTCGGCCCCGTGACGGTGCTCGCCAGCTGCACGCGCGTGACCCGGACGGCCGTCGTGGACGCGGTGTATTCGTGAATGTTGGAGGTGCCCGCGATCGACACACGGCCTGACGAGACCGCGAGCGGCACGTTTGCGGCGGCGCCGCTCATGACGGCCGTGGCCGCCGCCGTCGTGACGATGCCGGCCGCGAGCAGGCCGGTCATCCTTGTGCGAAGCGAATGTCGGAGTTCCATGTCAAGTTCCTCGTGTAGCTTGCGTTCTGTCTATGGGTTCGCCCTACCAAAGGGCAACCGCCGTGCCGACAGGAACAGCGCGATATTCCGAGGGAACTCTCGAAAATCGGCCCGGCCGGGCCGCCTCGCGCGGGGAGTATTTCGCGGGGTGGGGAATATTCCGCACCAGGGCCTTTGACTGGGGATCGAGGATCGGGGATCCGGGATCAGGGATCGGGGATCAGCGATCAGGGATCGGGGATCGGGACTGGTGCGGCGATTGCCGCGGCCGCACGGGCTGTTGTATTCTCGCGTCACTCAACTCGCGGGCAGCGTGCGTCCCGGCGGGCTGCGCCCCGCGAATCACCAGGTGTCAGCCGCGCGTCGCTGAGGAGCTGCGGTTCGCCCGCCAATCCCACAATGCGCTCGCCACACAGTCCATCGCTGCCGGCACCTGCGGATGACAAGGCGCCGCACGCGCTTCGTGCGTCACGGGGGTACGCCCTCGCCGTAGGGACGGTCGCGGCCGCGCTCGTCCTGCGTTCGGCGCTCGAGCCCTGGCTGGGCACCCAAGTCCCTTATCTCCCCTTCTTCCCCGCGATCCTGCTGACCTCGTGGTACGGCGGCTTCGGACCCGGCTTGCTGACGTCCCTTCTGTCGGCGCTCGCCGCAACGTACTTCGTGCTGCCTCCGGGGGGGCTCGCCGCCGCCCGCGCGGCAGACCTCATCTCGCTGTCGCTGTTCCTCCTCACGAGCGTGGGCATCGCGTCGCTCAACGGCCGGCTCAGGCGCGCCGAAGCTGCGCACCGGCTGATAGCGGCCGAGGCGACAGCCCGCGCCGAACGGCTGGCGGCTATATTCAACACAGCAGTCGACGGCATCATCGTCATCGACCGGCACGGCCTCATCGAAGCCTTCAATCCCGGGGCCGAGCGGTTGTTCGGCTACTCCGAACACGAGGTGTCAGGCAAGAACGTCTCGATGCTGATGCCGTCGCCCTATCACGAGGAACACGACGGATACCTCTCGCGCTACCTCGAAACAGGCGCGGCGAAGATCATCGGGCGCGGCCGGGAGGTCACCGGGCTGCGCAAGGACGGGACGACGTTCCCGCTGCACCTGTCGGTCGGGGAGACGAGCAGCGGGGGAGAGCGCAAGTTCACGGGGATCCTGCACGATCTCACGAACCGCGTGCAGATGGAGGCGCAGTTGCGCGAGCGCACGGCGCTCGCCCGGCTTGGTGAAATGGCGGCCGTCATCGCGCACGAAGTGAAGAATCCGCTCGCGGGTATCCGGGGAGCCATTCAGGTGATTGGGTCGCGCCTGCCACCCGGAACGGCCGAGGCCCCCGTGCTCCAGGAGATCGTCTCGCGTATCGACGCGCTCAACGACATGATGAAGGACCTGCTGCTCTTTGCGAGGCCGCCGAAGCCCCGGCCCATGCGCACCGACGTGGCGCAGCTTCTCCGGACGACGATCGATCTCCTGAGCCGCGACCCGGGATTGCGCGCCGTGACCGTGGAGGTCCACGGCGACTCCGAGACCATCATCGCCGATGGCGAGATGCTGAAGATCGTGTTTCACAATCTGCTGGTCAACGCCGCCCACGCGATGAAGGGGCAGGGTACCGTCCGCGTGGACGTCCAGGCGGTCAACGGGTCGTGCCGGATCTCCTTTTCGGACAACGGCCTCGGGATCGCGGCAGAGATCCGCGAGAAAGTATTCACGCCGTTCTTCACGACGAAGGCGCGCGGTTCCGGACTCGGTCTCGCAACCGCCAAGCGACTCGTGGAAGCGCACCATGGCGACATCTCGATCGAGAGCCCGCCGGACGGCGGAACCAGGGTCGTGGTGCGGCTCCCGGCAGTGCCGCAGTGACGTTCGGCGCGGCTACTGGGTCAGCGCGAGGCCGAATTTCTCGATCCGGTAGCGGATCTGGTCGCGATTCAAACCGAGGAGCAGACCTGCCTTCGTCTGGTTGTTACCGCTCCGTCGCAGGGCCTGCACGAGCAGGCTTCGTTCGAGCTGCTCCAGATCCACGCCCGTGGCCGGCAGCTCGAATTCGTTGCCGGCGCTCACCGCCTTCGTCATCGCGGGGAAGTCGTGGGCGTCGAGTCGATTGCCCTCCGACAGCAGCATGGCGCGTTCGATGACGTTCCGCAGTTCCCGCACGTTCCCCGGCCAGCCATAGCCCTGGAGCACGGCGTACGCGGCCGGCGTGGCCCCCAGGATCCGCTTCCGGAACTCGGTGTTGAACGTGTCGATGAAGTACTCCGCGAGGAGCGGAATGTCCTCGGCGTGGGACCGCAGCGGGGGCAACGTGATCGGCAGGACGTTCAACCGAAAGAAAAGATCGGTGCGAAACTGGTGCTTCGCGACCTCCTGCTCGAGGTCGCGGTTGGTGGCGGCCACGACACGCACGTCGACGCGAATATCGGCGAAGCCACCCACGCGCTTGAAGCTTTTCTCTTCGAGGAACCGCAGCAGCTTCGCTTGAAGCCCGGGCGTCATCTCCCCGATCTCGTCCAGGAACACCGTGCCGCCGTCCGCCATCTCCAGCAACCCCTTCTTCTGGAGCCGCGCATCCGTGAACGCTCCGCGCTCGTGCCCGAAGAGCTCGCTCTCGAGCAGCTGCTCGGGAAGCGCCGAACAGGTGATGTTCATGAACGGCCGGGCGGCCCGATCGCTGGCGTAGTGCAGCACCTTGGCCACGAGGTCCTTGCCCGTGCCGCTCTCGCCGGTGAGCAGCACCGTGGAAGACGGCGTGACGGCCACTCGGGCGACGAGCTGCCGCAAGGCCGTCATCTGTGGCGACGAACCGACGATGCGCTCGAGGCTGTAAGGTCGCGCGGCATTCGATCGGAACTGGCGCACCTCGCGGCGCAGGCGCGTCGTCTCGAGCGCCCGCTCGACCGTCGCCGCGATCTCGTCCAGGTTGAAGGGCTTGTTCGCGAAGTGGTATGCGCCAAGCTTCATGGCCTCGACGGCAGTGTCGACAGTCGCGAAGGCCGTCAACAGAACCACGAGGATGTCCTGATCGAACTCCTTGATCTTCCGCAGCACCGAGACCCCATCCGTGTCAGGAAGCCGGTAGTCGAGCAGGACGAGGTCGACCCCCTCCGGGAGCGTGTCGAGTGCCCCCTGGCCGGTTTCGGCTTCACGAACTTCGTACCCCTCGGATTTCAACCGCTCGGTCAGCGACCAGCGAATCAGGGCTTCATCATCGACGACAAGGATGGTCGGCTTGGACATGGGTGTAAACAGCCTGACACGGGGTCATGAAACGCTCTGCACCCTGAGTGCCGGAGCGGGCCCGCCGGATCAATAAGCATTTTGAACGGACAGGGGTGGCGAGCGGGGAATTTTTCGCAGGCCGTGGAAAATACCCCGCGGCGAGGACGGCGCCCACGCTGTTTGATTGTGTTTTTGCCGGGCATGGAACCTGCCTCGCGTGGAAGGCGAGGTTGCACTGATGGAGATGCAGGTTGGCTCCGACGCCCCGGACGACCCCGTTCGGCGTCTGGAGGAGATGCGGGACGCGCTCGACCAGGCGGCCATCGTCGCGACCACGGACCACCGCGGCGTCATCACCTACGTCAACGACAAGTTCTGCGAGATCTCGAAGTACTCGCGCTGTGAGCTGATCGGCCAGGATCACCGGATCGTCAACTCCGGCCATCACCCGAAGGAGTTCATACGCGACCTGTGGAGGACGATTGGCCAGGGCCGGGTCTGGCGCGGGGAATTGAAGAATCGTGCGAAGGACGGCTCGCATTACTGGGTTGACACGACGATCGTCCCCTTCATGGATCCGGCCGGCCGTCCCCGGCAGTACCTCGCGATCCGCACCGATATTACGCAGCGGAAGGTGACCGAGGCCGCGCTCCGCGAGCAGGAGGCCCTCGCCCAGCTGGGGCAGCTGGCTGCGGTCGTGGCGCACGAGGTGCGGAACCCGCTCGCGGGCATCAGAGGGTCCCTGCAGATTCTGGAGTCGCGGCTGCCGCCGACCATCCGCGAGCGCCAGATCATCGGGCCGATGATTCAGCGGATCGATGGTCTGAGCCGAATCGTCAACGACATTCTGTTGTTCGCCAACCGGCGTCCGGCGGCACAGCGCCCTGTGGAACTGCGGCAGGCCATCGCGGAGGCGGTCTGGAGCGCGAAGACCACCTCGCCCGAGTCTTTCCCGCCCGTCCAAGTGACGGCGGCGGACACCATGGTCCTGGCCGATGCGGACATGCTCCGGTCCGTGCTGCTCAATCTGCTGCTGAACGCCTGCCAGGCGTCGCGTGACTGGCCTGTCGAAGTCACGACGTCAGTCCGCGGGCAGGAGTGCCACATCGAGGTCAGCGACAGGGGACCGGGCATCCCGCCCGAATTGCGGGACCGTGTGTTCGACCCGTTTTTCACGACGAAGAGCAGCGGAACTGGCCTTGGCCTCCCGATCGTGAAGCGACTCGTCGCGTCCATGGACGGATCGATCGAGCTCAGGCCGCGGGAAGGGGGCGGGACCGTGGCGGAAATCATCGTGCCGGTCCAGCCCGAGGCGGGGCACTGCTTCCAGACGCTGTAGTGCGATGACGACTTTCAGGTACCCTCGTCCGATCCAGTGCGTCTTGAGCGGTCTCGCGGTCAGGGCGATCAGTGCACGGCCGCGGAGGTGAAGTGATGTCTCTCCATTCTGTCCGGCCCACCGCGGAAGAAGCCGCGCGGCCGCTGCCCGGTGACGCACTCATCGGGAATCCCATCGCAGTCCGCACCCATGCGACGACGATCCGCTGTGGCGCCGACAGTGTGTGGCCATGGCTTGTCCAGATGGGTGCCGGCCGCGCAGGCTGGTACAGCTACGACATGATCGACAATGGCGGCGTGCCAAGCACAGAGCGCATCGAGCCTGCCCTGCAGCATGTCCAAGTGGGGGACGTATTTCCGTTCGTCCCCGGGTCCCCCGAGGGCTTCGTCGTGTTCGCGTGTGCTCCGGGCCGGTCGCTGCTTCTCGTGGCGCTCGGATCCAACGGCGCCCCGGTCGTGACGTGGGCATTTGTCCTCGACCCCGTTCGCGGCGGCCGCACCCGCCTGCTGGTCCGTGTGCGTGCCAGCAAAGCGTACCAGTTTCATGGTCTGCCGTCGTGGCTCCTGAAGCGGATCGTTCCCCCCGGCCATTTCGTGATGGAGCGCCGGCAGCTCCTGGGCATCGCGCGCCGTGCAGAGCACGAAGCGCGCTCGGCCGGAGCGCCGCGCCTCGCAGGATAGACATGACTGGAACTTGCAGGAGCGGTACGCGTGTCGCTGCACCGCCGGGTAATCGCGAGAGGAGCTTCATCATGAGCATCGAGTCCGCCGTGTTCGCCACACCATCAGCCTGCACGATCGATGACGACGCGCTCGGTGCTCGCATTCGAGCCGAGTTCGCCGAGATGCCGGGCCTCAACCTCACCCTCCCGCAGGCGGCTCGCCTCTTCGCCGTGGAACCTGTGCGCTGCGAGCGTGCGCTCCGCGAACTCGTTCGCCGCGGCGGGCTGTGGACCGACGGGCATGTGTACTGCCGGGCGCTGCTGCCGGTCGATGGAATACGTCGAGCATCACAAACCAGGAGGCCGCGATGAATGCCGGACCCTTAGTACTCTGCCCGATTGATTTTTCGGAGTCTTCCGCCGGCTCACTGCGCTATGCCGCCCTGATTGCCGGTCATTGTGGAACACGGGTGCTCGTGCTGGCGGTCGAGGATCCGCGGCTGACCGAAGCGGCCGATCTCGGCACCGGTGTCCTCTGGACACCGGACGACTGCACGCTGGAGATGCAGAAGTTCGCCACGCGGGCGCTCGGGCCGGATCCAGTCAGTCTCGCGCGGCTCGAGCACGTCGTCGCGGTAGGAAAGCCCGCCGCCGAGATTCTGCGGGTGGCACGCGAACGATCGTGCGGGCTGATCGTCATCAGCACGCACGGGCTCACCGGCGTCCGCAAGCTGTTCTTCGGGTCGACGACGGAACGCGTGCTGCGGGAGACGCCGTGCCCGGTGCTTCTCACGTCGGGCACGAGTCCCGGGCACATCGGCGTGCCGGATCTCAAGGGCGTGATCGGCCGCATTCTGATCCCTGTGGACTTGTCGGAGGCATCGCTGCCGCAGGCGCAAATCGCACGTGCACTGGGGCAGGCGCTCGGCGTTCCGCTCATCCTGGTCCATGTTGTCGAGCCCCTGCGCAGCCGCCTGGCCGCACGCCTGCATCTCGTCGGCGTCGAAGCAGACCGCCGGGCGGTGGCAGAGGACGGTCTCAACGAGCTCGCCGAGAGTGTCGCGTGCAACCCCCGACCCGAGACGCTGGTGGTCTACGGAGAGCCCGCGGAGGAGCTCGCGAAGGTGGCGCGGGATCGGCAGGCTGGCCTGATCGTCATGGGGCTTCACGGCTCGCCGCTGCTCGGACCGCACATGGGGTCGGTGACGTACAGGCTCCTGTGTCTTTCGTCATCGCTGGTGCTCGCGCTTCCGCCCGCCGCTGTGGCGTCGGAGTCCGTCAGGCGCGAGTGGACGCAGGCGTTGGAGCCGTTTGCGCAACGCTGACGATGGCTGGCGCGGGCCGTGCCCGCCGTGGCATCGTGCCCGCGCCAACCCGTCAGTACTCTACCCGGCGGCCTTTGCGGTCCGGGAGTACTCCGTCGAGGCGGATCCGCACATCGGCGACACGGGCCCCTGCCTGCAGGACTATCACGGGGTTGAGATCGAGATCCTGGATCTCGGGGACTGCCGTCAGGAGAGCAGATACCCTCAGCAGTGTCTCGCGCAGCGCTCCTTCGTCGACAGCCGGCGCGCCGCGGTAGCCCCTCAAGAGCCTCGCACCGCGCAGCTCCGCGATCATCTCCCGCGCGTCTGACGCGGTCAGCGGGTGCAGTCGAAAGGCCGTGTCGGCCAGGACCTCCACGAGGACGCCCCCGGTCCCGCACGCGATCACCGGTCCGAATTGCAGGTCGTGCACGGCGCCCACGATCATCTCCACGCCAGACGGCACCATCTGCTGAACGAGCACGGACGTCATCTCCGCGCCGAACTTCACCGCGAAGTCGGCGAAAGCCGCACGCACCCCGGCCTCGTTGACTAGGTGCAGCGCAACCGCCCCGCGTTCTGTCTTGTGGAGCAGCGTCGGCCCGAGCGCCTTGAGCGCGACCGGGTAGCCCACCGTGGAAGCCGCAAGCACCGCTTCCTCGACGTCTGATGCCACGGACGACGCGGCATGCTCGATGCCGGCGGCGGCGAGGAGCGCGGCCGCTTCGTCCGCTGTCGTCCAGCCACCGCCTCGCGCCAGCACCGAGTCGACGACCGATCGGATCCGGAGGAAGTCGAAGTGGTCCAGTTCGGGTGCGGCCTCGATCGGCCTGGCCCGCCACTGCCCGTAGGTGGTCACTCGCGCCAGGGCGAGAGCGGCGGACTCGGGGAACGCATACGCCGGGATGGGCGCGAGCGCCTCCGGCGCGCCTTCGGCCCGCATGAAAACGCCGAGCACGGGTTTGCGCGTATTCCCCCGCGCGCCTTCCGCGATAGCCGCAGCAACGGCCTTTGGATCCGTCACGAGTGGTGGAATGAAGATGGTGATCACGCTGTCGACCTGCGCGTCGGACAGGATGATCTCGAGCGCGCGTTGATAGTGCCCGGCTGGCGCCGACGCAAGCATGTCGACCGGATTGTTCACGCTCGCGGCGGCTGGTAGAAACGCCCGGAGCGCCGATCGCGTGGCGTCGTCGAGCGCTGGGAGCTCGAGTCCGTTCGCCTCGCACGCATCGGCCGCGAGAATTCCCGGACCGCCGGCATTGGTGAGAATCGCCACCCGGGGTCCCCGGGGCACCGGCTGGTGGGAGAGCAGCGCCGCCACGTCGAAGAGCTCCTCGAGGCGTTCCGTCCGGATCACGCCTGCCTGCAGGAAGAGAGCGTCCACGACCGCGTCACTGGAGGCGAGGGCCCCGGTGTGAGAGGCGGCCGCGCGGGATCCCGCGCCCGATCGTCCTGCCTTCACCGCGACGATCGGCTTCGTTCGCGCGACCCGGCGCGCAATCTGGCTGAATTTTCGCGGATTGCCGAAGCTCTCGAGATAGAGCAGAATGACCGATGTCGAGGGATCCTCCGCCCAGTACTGAATCAGGTCGTTTCCCGAGACATCGGGCTTGTTGCCGACCGACACGAACGTCGAGATGCCGATGTTCAGGCGCCGCGCAGAGTCGAGGATGGCAAGCCCGAGCGCCCCGCTCTGTGTGGACATCGCCACCCCGCCCGCTGGCGGATATACCGGCGAGAACGTCGCGTTCAGTCGCACGGCGGGATCGGTATTGAGCAGGCCCATGCAGTTCGGCCCGATCAGCCGGCACCCGGCTTCGCGCACTCGCGCGACCAGCGCGGCCTCGCGGGCCTGCCCCTCGGCGTCGCACTCGCCGAAGCCCGCGCTGATGACGCAAATCGCCGGCACGCTCTTCCGGATACAGTCGTCCACAGCGTCGAGCACGTGGGGGGCGGGAACCACGATCACCGCCAGGTCAACGGCGAGGGGGATGTCCGCCACCCGAGGGTAGGCGTGCAGGCCCTGGACGGCATCCGCCGTCGGGTGCACCGGGACCACCGTCCCGGTGAATCCCGCAGCCAGGATGTTGTGGAGGATTTCGGCCCCAATCTTCCCGCGCTCGCGATTGGCCCCGACGACGGCGACGACCCGGGGCTGGAAGAACGGCTTCATCGATGCCGTCGCGGCCAGCCGCGATCTCGTCGCCGCCACATCGGAGAAGCGCACCGTTTCGCGGAGCGAGACGACAACGTGCGAGAGGCCGTCCTCGAGGGTGGTCGTCACGGGAAAACCCGAATCGCGGAACATCTGCACCATGCGGTAGTTCGTGCCCATCACGTAGGCGTCGAACGTCACGATGTCCTGCTCGCGCGCCAGGCGGGCGAGATGCTCGAGCATCCGTGTGCCGATGCCGTGGCCGTGCAGCGCGTCCGCCACCGCGAATGCCACTTCGGCACGATCGGGCGACTCGGGCATGCCGTAGAAGCCGGCGAACGCCACGATCCGGCCGCCGGATTCGGCAATGAGCGACGTGACACTGCGCCCCGGTGAGCTGAGCAGCGCACGAACCGACGTCTCGGTGAGGCGCCGCGCGCCGAGGAAACGGAAGTACTGGCTTTCCCTCGACAGCGACTGCAGGAACTCGACCAGCGCGCCGGCGTCCTGGTCGGTTGCCGCCCGCAGACAGACGGTCGATCCGTCTCGGACGACCACATCGAGTGTCTCGACTCGAGCTCTCATCCTGGGGCCCCCGCGCCTGCCACAGGCGCATACGTGTATGTGTGATGGCGAACCGGAGTCAGTGTGCACTACTGGTGCCGATTCGGAGCGCGAATTCCGATACGTCCAGGCCCTGACCTCGCGCCATGTGGGAAAGTTTCCCGGGATGCGCGAAAAGATCCGCGTCCGCATTGGTCGCGCCGCGGATGGCATCCCACAATTCCGCGGCCGGCCGACATGAGTGTCCGGTACGCGATGTGCTGGGATCCTCGAACAGCCAGCGTCGACGCACGATCACCTGGCGTGGAGGCGAATCATGATTGCCCTCAAGAAAATCCTGGTGGCAACCGATTTCGGGCCGGAGTCGGAGACGGCGGTTCGGTACGGGCGGGAGCTCGCGCGCGGGTTTGGGGGGGAACTGCACGTGCTGCACGTGACGGAGAACCTCTTTTCGCGCGTGCTGGATGCGTACTCGTATGCCGGACTGTCGCCCGATGTTCAAGCGGAGATCGAACGCAGCTCGCAGGAACACACCGAAGAGCTCCTGAGCGAGGAGGACAGGCGCGAGTTGAAGGCGGTAGCGGTGACGGCGACGAGCAACAACCCTGCGGCGGCGATCGTGGAATACGCCGGGGATCATGGCATCGATCTGATCGTGGTCGGCACCCACGGCCGCGGCCCGCTCGGGCACCTGATGCTCGGGAACGTGGCGGAGCGGGTGGTGCGGACCGCGCCCTGTCCGGTGCTCACCGTACGGCACCCCGAACACGAGTTCGTGCTGCCGGATGCGCTCGTGCGCGCCGTGCCAGCCTGACGGAGCAACAGCGCGCAGACCGGGGACGGGGGCGCCGTCGGGCGGACGGCCGCCGAGCGCCCGCCGTACTGGTTACGAGTTGCGCTCGTTCGACGCGACATCACCCCGGCGCGCAGCAAAGCGGCTGACGGGGCACCTGGGATTGTCACAGACCCAGGCGGGTGACATCGCCCCGTCGAACCGGAAGCGCTCGTTGAACTCGATCGTCCCGGTGCCGCAGTGCGGGCACGGCAACCGGTCGCCGTGCGCCGGGCGGTTCGGAGCACGGCGTTCCGGACGTTCGTGGCTCATAATCTATCCGAGGTGTGGCTCATCACGCGGCCTCCGGTTTCGGGTTGCCCGAAGCGATGAGGACCGCTGTCCGCTCAGTGGACCAGCATCACGTGGTGCCGGCCCGCTTCCTGATTCGCGGAGTCGCGCACGACGATGTCCCCGCCGCCAGCCGGCCAGGGAGACGTTCCCGACTCCGCCTTGACCTGATATCCGATCGTCGCGGTGCCGGTGCCGAACCGTTCCTCCGCCGCGCCGCCGCTGCCTCCCGACGTGAGGTTCACCGTGTCCTCGAGGTTGCTGCTGCGGGCAGCGCGCCAGCCGCAGTTCGCGGCGCTCGCGGTGATCGTGAACGTACCCGTCCCCGCCGCACCTCCATTGAAGGTCTGGCTGGCAGGGGCGATCTGGAAGGTGCAGCCTGACGTGCTCGAGGCGGCCTGGTTGATCGTGACGGTCCGTCCCGCGATCGTCGCGGTTCCGGTTCGCGCGGACGCGCCCGGGTTTGGAGCGACAGTAATCAGGACGCGGCCGTTCCCGTGACCGGTCTGACCGGTGTTGTCAGGGTCCGGCCCGACGGTAAGCCATTGATCGTTGCTCTGGTACTGCCACGCACAGGTCGAGCTCGAGGCCGTCACGCTCACCGGGATGGTCACACCGGATCCCACGGCCGGCGCCGATGCCGGCGCGACCTGATACGTACACTGACACGCCGTCACGGTTAGCAGCACCGCACACCCGGCGAGCACGCTGATCAAACGGCAAATCGGTTTCATGCGACCTCCTCCGCGCCGCGGCGCGGCACGATTCGTGTGTCGGACCAGACCTGCGCTTCTTCGGGGCGAGATAGTAGCACCTCTTTTCACTGGCCGCGCGCCCCGGCGAGACCACTGTTTGATCAGAATCTCTTCATACTTCGCTCAGGACCTCGAATGCCCGAGGCGAGTACGCTCTTCTCGCTGGCTCGCATTCACCCAGGCTGAGTCCATTCGTCCACAGAAAGACGGAGCTCCTATGAGATTCACATATGTCGTACTTGCCTGTTGTGGTCTGGTCGCCCCGGCGGCCGCCCTCGCGCAGGGCGCGGCAGCGTCTGGTGCAGGGTTCACAACGCTCGCTCCCGCAGGCACGGCGGTCGAGGTCGTCGAGGAGTCAGGCGCAAAGGATCGGGGACGGCTTCTGCGGTTCGACGGCGATTCCCTGACCATCGAGAGCGACGGCCGGGAACGCACGGTCAATCGACGGGATGTTTCCAGGGTTTACCGGCGCGCCGATTCGGTGATGAACGGTCTGTTCATCGGCCTCGGAGTCGGCGCGGGAATCGGAATCCCGGGCGCCGTGTCGATGGACTGCGGCGGTATCCTTGGCCCCACTCGCCGTTGCACGGGCAGCGAACGGGCGAATATGGTCGTCGGCCTCGGCGGCATACTCGGTGGGCTGGGCATGGGGATCGGAGTGGGGCTGGACGCACTCGTCAGTCACCGTCATCTGCTGTACGACGGGCACAATCAGAAGCATGGTGCGATCGTGACCGTGTTTCCGAAGGTGATGCGCTCAGGCACCGGACTGCTCGTCACGACGGCGTGGTGAGCCGGTGACCATGCGGGCGGAAACCCCGCTCACTTCGGCCGAGCGAGCCGATCGAGCTCCCCCAGTGCGAGGCCGTACTCGGTGTAGTCGCGCGCACCGTTGTCACGCACCCACTCCAGGTGTGGCTGTGCCAGCGCGCGATCGCCGTCGATGCTCGCCTTGATGCCGATATAGGCGTGAGCTTCGGTCAGGAGTCCGGGTGAGGACGCTTTCGCGATGAGCGCGGCGGGCGCCAGCTTCCCTTCGAGAAACAGCGCGACTGCCGCCTGCCAGGACGTGCCCGGAACGTGCGCACGAATGGCCTCGAGCACTTCCTGCGCCTTATCCGGCTGCTTCCGCCGGTCGTAGGCCAGCGCGGCGACGAACATCGCGTACGGGCTCGTATCGTTCCAGCCGGATTGCTCCACGTAATTCATGGCGTCGGCGATGGCGAACTGGTCCACGCCGATCCGCTGTGAGTCCAGCAGCCGTCGGTGATACCAGTCGGCGCCAGGCATCAGCGCCAGCACCCGTGCGAACGTCGCAGACGTTTCGGGTCGGCCGAGCGCGAGTTGGGCGAGCGTCAGGCCGTAGTACGCAAACGCGAAGTCCGGGCGCAAAGCCACGGCGCGGCGGTACGCCGATTCCGCCGGTTCGAAGTGTCGCGCCGCCCATTCCGCCTGGGCCCGGAGAAACACCGCCGGGAAGTCCTCGCGGGCCGCAATGTCGGGCGCATTCAGCACGTCGAGGGCGTCGGTGCCCCGGTCTTCGGCGATCAGGCTCCGGACTCGCGAGAGTCTCGTCGCGACGTGCATCGGGTCGGTGGTCTCGGCCTTCGCGAGGTGCCTGGCGGCTTCCTTCAGGGCGCCGCTCCTGACCTGCAGATCGCCCTGCAGCTGCTCGGCATCGACTTCGAGCATCGGGGTCACGTCCGCGGAGATCGTCACCGGAGGCTGATTGACCTGTATGGCGGGCATCTTCATCATGCCGATGTACTGCACGAGCGCGCGATCGAGTCCGCTCAGGTCCTGCCCGAACACCCGCTTGAAGACCTCCGGAGCCGGATCGCCTCCCTGGAGGGCGGCCATGAATGTCCCGAGTGCGGCGCGGTGCGCTCCGTTGTCGCCGAGCATCAGGTAGTGCACCAGGGCCCAGCTCTGCGCGTAAAAACGCGAGGTGAGGGTCCTGTCGCGATAGAGCTCGCGCATGGCCGCGGGATCGATGAACTGGCGCATGGGAAAGGGCGAATTGGATCCCACGAGCCATGAGGTCTCCTCCTCGAGCGGGCGTCCGAGGATGAGGCGCCCGTCCTGTTCGCTGCCGTCGAACGTGCTGAAGAATTCGGCAAGACCCTCGCTCAGCCAGTGCGGCAGCCGCGAGATGTTCTGGTTCACCAGCAGATGCGTGTATTCGTGGAAGACGACCCGGTAGGTGAACTCGCGGCGGCCGATCGACATCACGATGTAGTTCACGTCCGGCTGCGGCGAGAAGTACGCGGCGACGAGGTCCATCGGCTTACCCCGGTCCCGCGGCTTGAACGGGGTCATCGCGCTGTCGTCGCGGAACACGACCGCCACCGTCGGTGCGGGCGGGTCGGTGCGAAGAAACGGCAGCAGCGACCGCATCGCGAGCCTGAATCGGAGGATGGATTCGGCCGTCCGGCGCAGGTCCTCGCCGCGGGCGTTACCAACGACAACGAGCCCCGGAGCATCGAGCCGCTTCCACTCGCGACTGACTTTCTGCGCGGCTGGTGGGGCTGGCGCGGACTGGCGCCCGGCGAGGATGGCGGGGCAGAACGCGATTACGATCAGCACGCGAAGCAGTCGACTCATGGTGCGTCGCATCATACACGCCGCGCTGCGGTGCCACGGCTGTGCTGTGCACAAAAATAGCGCGTCTGAACCCTCGCTCATCCTCCCTAGGGGAAGTCGCGCCGATAGGTGTCGTGCTCCGTTTTCATCTCGGCGAGAAACTGCACGAACTCCGGCGACTGGCGGATGCGATTCAGGTACGCGTCGCGCGTATACCGCGGATAGAGGTGGAAACCCCAGACGGCCGATTCCCTGAGCCACTTCACCGCGGCGGCGCTCTTGCCCTCGAGCGCGTAAATACACGCGATGTCGTAGGCGGCGTGATGGTAGTTCGGATCTTTGAGCGGGTGCCTGGCGAGCACGATCGGGATGTCGGCTTCCGCCCCGCGAAAATCTCCACGCGCGGCGCGCAGCAACGCCTGCGTCGAGACCACGCCGGGGCCCGCCGACGTAGTCGTCCACGCGTCCACCACCTTCTGGGCCTCGTCGAACCGGCCCTTCGCCATCAGATAGAGAGCTTGCACCCGGCCGTCGCGGCCGACGCTCGGGTCGGCGGCGAAATCGTCCAGCCGCGACTGCACTTCGTACATCAGCAGCTTCGTCTGGCGAAGCGCGTCGCTCGTCGGATCGATCGCGAGCCCGCGCGCGAGCTCACGCGCGGCCTGCTCCTCCAGCCCGAGATGGTTGAACATGTAGGCCAGTTCCCAGTGCCCGACGTTCGGGTTGAGCCGGTTCGCCTCCAGCGCCTCGCGCGCCGCGGCCTCGGCCTGATAGCCCTCGAATTCGCTGTACAGGAGCTGAAAGCGCGCAAGATGCGTTTCCGCGAGCTGCGGGTCGAGGGCTTGCGCCCGATTGATTTCCTCACGCGCGCGCTGCACCCACGCCGGCTGCGTCGGCTCCAGGAATGTCCCGATCGTCACGTAGGTGTAGGCGAGTTGCGCGTGCGCCAGCGCGAAGTTCGGATCGGCGTCGAGCGCCTGTTTGTAGAACCCGACCGCGGCGTCGGTCATTCGCTTCGCATCGCGCATCCGCTGGTCGAAGTTGTAGGCCCCTTTCAGGTAGAAATCGTAGGCGACCGGATTGGACGTGTATCGCTTGGTCAGCTGCGCCCGCTGCGACCCGTCCAGCTGCAGGCGCAGGCGCGAGGCCACCTGCTGCGCCACGGTGTCCTGAACGGCGAAGATATCCGCCATGTGGATGTCGAAGCTGTCCGACCACAACGACGCGCCGTCCCGGCATCGCAGAAGATTGACGCTCACCCGCAGTCGATCATCGGCGCGCTGAAATGATCCCTCGAGCACCGAGTCGACCCCCAGCTGTTTCGCCGCGGTCAGCGCGTCGGTATCGTCGGTGAGATAGCGGCGGACGGCGCTCGTCGGACGCACGATCACCTGGCCCGTCTGGCTGACCCGCCGGATCGCCGCGTCGGCAATCCCCAGCCCGAGATAGTTGTCGCCCGCATCGAGGGATTTGAGCGGCAGGACCGCGAGCGACTTGAGAGCGGGCTCGACCGGCGCGTGCTGCTTCCATAAGCCGACGCCAAACGCGGCGCCGGTCAGCACCAGCAATCCGGCCGCAACGGCGAACGCCCGAGCGAGACGTGGACGCACGGCAGGCGCGCCATGGGATTCCAGCCGCCGTTTGAGGGCCTGCAGATCGACTAGGAGGTCCCTGGCCGTCTGGTAGCGCTCGTCGCGATTCTTGCGCAGCGTCTTGGCTACGATGCGCTCGAACTCGGGCGGGACGTCAGGCGCGCCGCGCGACAGCTGAGGCGCCTCGCGCTCGCTCACAATCGCCGCCATGATCTCGAGCGGGCTCGGTCCGTCGAACGGGCGGCGTCCGCTGAGCATCTCGTAGATGACGATGCCGAGACTGAACACGTCGGTGCGCGCGTCGACCAGCTGGCCGCGCGCCTGTTCCGGCGACATGTAAGTGGCGGTGCCCATCACGACACCGGTATCGGTCTTCATGCGGGCGTAGGTGGGCGCCTCACCGTCAAGTGCGTCGACCGCCGCGTCACCGGTCGACTTGGCCAGCCCGAAATCCAGCACTTTGACGATGCCGTCCTCGCGGACGATCACGTTCTCCGGCTTGATGTCGCGGTGGACGATGCCGCTGGCATGCGCAGCCGCGAGCGCGCCCGCGATCTGCAGCGCGACATGCAGCACCTCGCCGGCCGGCATCGGCTGTCCGCGCATGCGCTGGCGCAACGTCGATCCTTCGATGAACTCCATCGCGATGAACGTCGTCGAGTCCGACCTGTCGATTTCGTAAATCGTGATGATGTTCGGGTGGTTGAGGCCGGATGCGGCCCTTGCTTCCTGGTCAAACCGGCGCATCCGCGCGGAGTCGGTCGCCAGGGCGGCAGGCAGGACCTTCAGCGCGACCTTGCGATCGAGCCGCGTGTCAATCGCCAGGTAGACCTCGCCCATGCCGCCCGCGCCGAGCTGCGAGCGTATGTCGTATCGGCCGAGGCGTGCGCCGGGTTCGAGCACCGCAAGGAGTATGTGCACTCCCGCAGGCGCAATCAAACAAAAATGGGCTGCCTCACAGAGGCCGACCGGCGCGGAGTTCTAGCTCGAACCGGGGAATTGGGATCGTAGGGCGGACCTTTAGCTCCGCCTTGTCGTCGATGCGCGACGACAACCGATCGTTCCCAGCGTGGTGAGAACAAGTCCTGTCGATGGCGAGTGACCAGGGCG
>JBBWZJ010000155.1:0-18552 GCA_039648985.1 Acidobacteriota bacterium
ACTCCTCGAAGGCGGTCAGGTCCTTGCGCTGGATGTTCTCGATCAGCGCGATCTCGATGATCTCGTTGTCGTCCACCTCGCGGATGACAATCGGGATCTCGCGCAGCCCGACCTGGACCGCCGCCTGGTAGCGGCGTTCGCCGGCGACGATCTGGAAGCGGGAGCCCCGCTGCCGGACGATCACCGGTTCGATGATCCCCTTCTCGGCAATCGAGGCCATCAGTTCGGAGAGGTCACCCATGACCTGGCGCGGCTGATTGGGGTTGGGCTCGAGCTGGTCGATGGGGATCATGCGCCCGATCGGCGCCCCCGCCGAGCTTGTCAGCGCATCGACGTAATGCTCGTCGTGGCGCATGCGGACCGTTTCCGGGAGTCCTCGCTTAGGCACGATCCATGACCTCCTCACACAAGCGGTAGTACTCGGCGGCTCCACTCGAGTCCGGCGCAAACGAGAAGATCGACTCCTTGTAGGCCGGGCTCTCTTCGAGCCGCACGCTCTTCGTAATCACGGTATTGAATACCTTGCTGCCGAACACTTTATCGATCTGCGACCGGATGTCGCGCGCGAGCGCCGTTCGCTTGTCGTGCATCGTGATCACGACCCCCAGAATCTGCAGCCCGGGATTCGCGCGGGCGCGCACCTTCTCGATGGTCTCAAGTAGGTCGTCCGTGCCCTCGAGCGCGAAGTACGACGACTGGATCGGAATCAGCAGATGCGTCGCGGCGACGAGCGCATTGACGGTCAGCAGCCCCAGCGTCGGCGGACAGTCGATCACGATGTTCGGATACTGCGCGCGCACAGGCTCCAGGCGATCCTTGAGCCGGAAGTGCGCGTCGAGCTCCCCAACGAGCTTCGACTCCAGCTTCGCGAGCGCGATCCGCGACGGCGCCACGAACAGGTTCGGCTGGTTGCTCGACGGCAGGATCACGTCGGCGAACGTGCAGTTCGGTTCCGAGATGGCGTCGTAGACGCTCCGCGTGACCTTCGTCACGTCGAGGTACGACATCGTGCTGTTGGCCTGCGGATCCAGGTCCACCAGCAGTGTCGCCTGGCCGCGCAGCGACAAGGCGGCCGCCAGATTGATCGCGGTCGTCGTCTTGCCGACGCCGCCCTTCTGGTTGGCTATCGCGACGATCATCGGGAGCGCAGGGAGGGATGCACGGGTAAGGTGCGTGCATGATAAGCCGCACGCCCGGCAGGATCAAGGAAGGAGCGTTTTACGGGGGAAACTCACGACCCGTCACATCTTGTATTTGCCCATGTCGTCAGGGTCCAGGCTCTCGAGCCACTTCTGGAGCCGTTCGGAATCCCCCTTCTCGGGCGTGAAGTCCACCGTCTTGGCGTGATCGATGACGGCGTCCTCGACGAAGATCGGCGCCCGCGCCCGGAGCGCGAGCGCAATCGCATCGCTCGGCCGGGCGTCGATCGCGAGCGGCTGGCCGTTGACCGTGAGGTAAATGAGCGCGTAGAACGTGTTCTCCTTCAGGTCCGAGACAACGATCTTCTGAATCTCGGCCTTGAGGTCGGCGATCACGTTGCGCAGCAGATCGTGCGTCATCGGCCGCGGCGTCGTGACGTTCTCGATCTGCAGCGCGATGGCGTTGGCTTCGAACACGCCCACCCAGATCGGCAGCACACGCTGGCCGTCTTCGTCGCGCAGGATGATGATGGGCATGTTCGTGATCGGATCCACCATCAAGCCTTTGATCGTCATTTCAATCTGCATGGGCCCTCTCGTTGTTCCTCGCCGCACGCGTGAGTGTTCGAATCCGAACGAGCGAGCTCCTGCGCCCTGAGAACGTAAGAGTCCGCCGACACGCTGTCAAGCCGGAGACCCGACGATCACCGCCTCGCCCCGGAGGCTGTACGGATTGGCGTCCGTGATCCTGACCGGGATCGTACGGCCGATCCATTCCACCCGCCCCGAGAAATTCACCACCGCATTCCCTCGCGTGCGCCCCGACAGCTCCCACTCCCGCCGTCGGCTCCGGTCATCAACGAGCACGTCCAGGGTGCGGCCGACATAACCCCGAAAAAGCTCGCCCTGGATGTCCTTCTGCAACGCCTGCAGCTTCATGATCCGGCTCGTCTTCTCCTCCTCCGCCACATCGTCCGGCATCCGCTTCCGCGCCAGCGTGTTGGGCCGCTCGGAATACTTGAACGAGAACATGCTGTGATACCGGACGGCAGCGGTGAGCGAGAGCGTGTCGTCGAAGTCCTCGGCAGTCTCTCCAGGGAACCCAACGATCATATCGGTCGAGATGGCAATGTCCGGCATGGCCTCGCGGAGCTGGGCCACAAGTTCGAGATAATGCTCGCGAGTATGGCGGCGCCGCATCGCGGCGAGAACGCGCGTCGACCCGGACTGGACCGGCAGATGGAGATGCCGGCACACCGCGGGGAGATCGCGCATTGCGGCGATCATGCGTGGAGTCACGTGCCGCGGATGGGGGCTCGCGAACCGGATGCGGCTGAGACCGTCGATGTGGTTGAGACGCTCGAGGAGGCCTGCGAAGTCGCAGGACGGATCGTCAGGCGCCTGGTAATGGTTGACGATCTGCCCGAGCAGCTGAATCTCGACGGCACCAGTCTCGACTGCATGCCGTGCGTCTGCGAGCACGTCGGCGGCCGGCCGCATGCGCTCGTGACCACGGGTATAGGGGACGACGCAGAAGGCGCAGAATTCGTTGCAGCCCTCGATGATTGTGACGTAGGCCTTCAGCGGATCCTGACGCCGAGCGATCCCGAGCGGGAACGAAACGTCCTCCATGGGATCGAGCGCCAGATCCGGACGACCCGCACCGGCGCCGCGCGCCACCGCCGCGTCCACAAGCATCGGAAGCCGCTTGATATTCTGCGTGCCGAGGACCACATCAACGGCCGGCGACCGTTTCAGGATCCTGGCGCCCTCCTGCTGCGCGACGCACCCGGTCACCGCAACCACGGGCCGCGTGCCGTTCTCGAGACCCATGTGGCGGATTTCTCCGAGCCGCGTGAAGAGTTTCTCTTCCGCCCGCTCGCGAACGCTGCACGTGTTGATCACGATGACATCCGCCTCTCCATCGTCTTCGGTCGGCTCGTAGCCGGCTTGCTCGAGGAGCCCGGCCATGCGCTCGGAGTCGTGCACGTTCATCTGGCACCCGAACGTCTCGATCAGATATTTTCTGGACATCTGCAGCGACTTTCGCTTTCGCCTTTCGGTTTGGTTTCGCTTTCGCTTTCGAACGCCGAGGCGCTGGTCCGCTCAGTCCGCGGGCTTGCGGCGGCCCTTCTGGGCGCCGGCCCTCGCGGGGTTGCGCAATTCGAGCATCTCGCGTGCGCTCGCCCGGACGGCGGCGCTCAGACCGGCGCCTCCGATCATGCGGGCAAGCTCCTCTTCCCGCTCTGGCGCGCTCAGGCGCGCCACGTGCGTGACCGTCCGCCCGGACCGGATGGACTTGGTGATCCCGTAATGGGTGCCGCCGTACGCCGCAATCTGCGGCAGGTGCGTGATGCACAGCACCTGGAATTGTGCCGCGAGGCGCTGGAGCCTGGCGCCGACAACGTCGGCGACGGCGCCGCCGATCCCGGCGTCCACCTCGTCGAAGATCAGCGTCTTGCCCGGGGCATCCGTCGAGGCGAGGGTTTTCAGCGCCAGCATGATGCGCGACAGTTCTCCGCCCGAGGCGATTTTCGCGAGCGGCTTGACGTCCTCGCCTTGGTTCGCCGAAATATAGAACTCCCCCTGCTCTACACCGCGGTCCGACCACTCGGTCTCGTCGCGCGCGGCAGTCAGCCTGACTTCACACCGGGTCCGGCTCATCGCGAGGTCGGCGAGCGACTTCTCGAGCGCGCGGCAGAAGACGTCAGCGGCGGACTGCCGCTTGCGGGTGAGGAGCTCCGCTGCAGCCAGGTACGCGTCGCGGGCGCGCTGGAGCTCGACGTCCAGCTCCGCCGCCTTTTCTGTCGCGTGCTCGAGGTCGTGCAGCTCGCGCCGGAGTCGATCGCGTTTCGAGAAAACGTCGTCGAGGCCGGGCCCGTGCTTGCGCTTCACCCGCTCGATCACCGCGAGCCGGTCCTCGACTTCCTGGAGCCTGGCCGGCGACGCGTCGATGGCCGCCGAGTAGTCGCGCAGGAAGAACGCGAGGTCTTCGAGCTGGGACTTGAGAGCGGTGCGCGCATCCAGGTAGGGAACGAAGCGCTCGTCGAGCGCCGCGAGATCGCCGAGCCGCTTCCAGACCGTGCCGAGCGCG
This sequence comes from Acidobacteriota bacterium, assembly GCA_039648985.1. GTDB lineage: Bacteria > Acidobacteriota > Vicinamibacteria > Vicinamibacterales > 2-12-FULL-66-21 > JALZOC01. Next base: position 4,234 of record JBBWZJ010000155.1, read on the forward strand.
GGCAGGACAGCCTGATCGCCTTCATACAGACCGTCGTATGCATCGGCGCAGAGCCGCTGGACGCGGTCGGCGTTACCGAGGACTCGACGTGTCGCTTCGAGCTCCTCGTCCTCCCCGGGTTTCAGGTCCGCGCGCTCGATCTCCCCCAATTGGAACGTGATGAATTCGGCGCGTGACGCCTTTTCCCGCTCGCCGGTGAGGAGCCGGTCGCGCTCCGACCGCACCGCAACCCAGTGGGTGAAGGCGGCCGCGACGCTGCGCCGGTCACTGCCAGCCGCCGCAAATTCGTCGAGGAGGTCCAGGTGCGCTGCCGGATCGAGCAGCATCTGATGCTCGTGCTGACCGTGCAGGTCGACGAGGCCGCCACCCAGCTCCTTCAGCGCGCCGCTCGTCGTCAGCGCGCCATCGATTGTGGCGCGGCTGCGACCCTGGGCTGAAATTTCGCGCCGGACGATGATCTCGCCGCCGTCAGGTTTTTCGAAAATGGCTTCCACAGCCGCTGCGTCTTCGCCGGTCCGCACGAGGTCGGCCGAGGCGCGCCCGCCGACGAGGAGTCCGACGGCGCCGACCAGAATGGACTTCCCGGCGCCCGTTTCACCGGTGAGCACGCAGAGCCCCGGCTCGAGCTCGAGCTCGAGCGTGTCGATCACGGCAAGGTGGCGGACGGACAGAAATCGCAGCACGGCAATAATGTGATCGTCGGGGGCCGGTCAGCGCGACCGGCCGGCGGAAACAGGGACGGATAAACCCCGAAGTACCATCCTATCAGATGTTTGACAGTGCCAAAGGGGCGTGTTACTCTTCGTGCGAACGCGCTGTCCCAGCGGCGCCCATTTCGACGTTGCGGAGGACTGTTTGCACACGCTTGGATACTACGCCCTGGCGCTCGTCGCGCAGGGCGCGGAACCGGCGGGTGGGGCCGGCGAAGCGAACACCGACATCGTTTACCTCATCACCCACGGCGGTCTCGTTCCCCAGCTGGTCTTATTCATACTTCTCATCTTCTCCGCCGTCTCGTGGGGCATCATCGCGGCGAAATTCTGGCAGTTCGCGCGGTCGGCGCGGCAGTCCTCGAGCTTCATCGACATTTTCCGGAAGAGCAGCAAGTTCTCGGAAGTGCAGGCGGTGTGCCGGACCCTGTCGCACAGTCCGCTTGTCGGTCTCTTCCAGTCCGGGTACACCGAACTGAACGCGCAGCTCCGGGCCGGCGGACACGCCGATGCCGGCAAGCCATCCCCGACCGGCGCGCGTCCAACCCTCAAGAGCCTGGACGCCGTTGATCGCGCGCTGCTGCGCGCGACAACGGTGGAAATGACCAAGCTCGAACGTCGGCTTCCGTTCCTCGCGACGACCGCGAGCATCACGCCGTTCATCGGGCTCTTCGGGACCGTCTGGGGCATCATGAACTCGTTCCAGCGGATCGGCGCGCAGGGATCGTCGAGCCTCGCGGCCGTCGGCCCCGGCATCGCGGAGGCGCTCGTCGCGACCGCCGCGGGGCTCTTCGCCGCGATTCCGGCTGTGTATTTCTACAATTACTTTACGAACCGTGTGAAGCACTTCAGCGGCGACATGGACGACTTCTCCCTGGAGTTCCTCAACATCTCGGAGCGGAATTTCACCTGATCCGGTGATCCCGGCAGCGGCCGACACGATGCCACACGTCCAGCACAACACTCATGCGGGAGGCCGCGGCCGGCGCGGCCGGTCCGCGCGCGTGTCGACGTCCCTGGCAGAGATCAACGTGGTCCCGCTCGTGGACGTGATGCTGGTGCTCCTGATTATCTTCATGGTGACGGCTCCGATGATGCAGCAGGGGCTTCAAGTGGCGCTGCCGCAGTCGCGGCGATCGACGCCTGTTACCGCAACGCCGATCTACGTGACCGTGCCGGCAGACTTCAGCCGCACGCGACAGGTGCACCTCGACAAGGACGCCATCAGCATCGATTTCCTCGAGGAGCGGGTGCGCCAGGCGATTCTGACGCGCGACGACAAGTCGGTGTTCATCCGCGCGGATGCATCGGCCACCGTGCAGGATCTCGCGACGGTGATGGACAAGTTGAAGGAAGGCGGGGTCGAGAAGGTCGGCTGGATGACGAAGCCGGCGGGACGGTAGCGGTTGCACGAAGCAGTCAGCGATGTTCTCGCGGAGCGGCTCAGCGGCGCCGACGGCGTCAGCCGGACGATCCTCCTGTCGCTCGGGGTGCACGGGGCGGCCATCCTCGCGATCGTGCTGATGCCGGCAAGCTGGCGATCGATGCGGATGCCTGTCGAAGTCGCGCCGATGATGATTTCGCTGCAGGGCGGATCTGCGCCGGACGCAGGGGGCATCACGCCGATTGCCGGCCGGGCGGTGCAGGTCGAGGCGCCGCCGGACGTGCGGCCCAGACCCGAAGCGCCGCCTGCCCCGAAGGCGCCGGAGATGGTGGCGCCGGAGCCGACGGCCAGGCCGCTGCCCAAGACGCCCGCAAAAACGATCGAGAAGCCGGCCACGAAGTCGTCGTCGCGCAAACCGACGAGCGGGCCCGAAATCAAGACCGGGGATGCGCGGGCCGACACCGGAGGGGCGGCGATCCCGTTCGGCGGCCTCACGCGGCCCTCAGGCGGAGGATCGACCAACTCCGACGCGTTCACGGACTATGCGAACTTCTGCTGCCCCGCCTATCTGACGCAGATGACGGACCTGATCAAACGGAACTGGTCGCAGAATCAGGGGTCGGCCGGCCGGGTCCAGGTCAAGTTCACGATTGCGCGGGATGGCCGGTTGGCGAACGTGGTGGTGGAGAAACCCAGCAACATCTCGCTGCTGGATCTGGAGTCGCAGCGTGCGATCCTCAAGACCGCCCAGCTGCCGCCGTTGCCGCGCGAATTCACGGAGAGCACGCTCACCGTTCACCTCGTGTTCGAATACCACCGCTGAAAGGCATATGCGAGCATTCATCATCACGATTTTCGCCGCCTCCGCCGCGCTCGCGCTCGGCGCACAGGATCAGCAGCCGCCGCCGGCGCCCCCGCGACAGTCGGGCGAGATCAGCCTCACGATCAACGGCGCCCCCGGGCTCCCGCCGAAGTACGCGGTGCCTGACTTCATCGCGCTGACGAGCGACCCCGAAACCGTCGCCGCGGCGAAGACGATCGGCCAGGTGCTCTGGGACGACCTCAACTTCGAGCGCGAGTTCTATCTCATTCCGCGCGACACGTACAAGAGCATCCCGCCGGCCGCGTCGATCGAGCAGGTTCCCGTGGACCAGTGGAAACAGCTCGGAGCCGACGGCCTGATCATCGGAACCGTGCGCAGGACCGCAACCGGCGTCACGGTCCAGGTGCGGCTGCTCGATGTCGCCACCGGACGGTCGGCGATGGCGAAGGAATACAGCGGCACCCTCAAGGATCCGCGGCTGTACGCGCACACTGCGTCCGACGAGATCCACCAGCAGCAGCGCGCGCTCCGCGGCGTCGCGCGAACGAAGCTGGCTTTCACGTCGGACCGCGACGGCGAGCGGATGAAGGGGCCTGTCGCCGATCGCGGCATCTCGAACATCTACATGTCGGATTACGACGGCGCGAGCCAGATCCGCGTGTCGGTCACGCGATCGCTCGACATCACGCCGGCATGGTCACCCGATCGGAAGTCGATCGCCTATACGTCATACCGGACCGGGTTCCAGGACATCATCGTGCAGTACGTGTACGAGGCGCGGGCGTACACCAAACCGGCGGCCGGCACGTCCGACAAGCAGAACTACCTGCCGGCGTGGTCGCCCGACGGCTCGAAGCTCGCGTTCACGAGCAACCGCGACGGCAACCCTGAGATCTACGTGATCAATCGGGACGGCACCGGGCTCCGGCGGCTCACGAACCATCCGGAAGTCGACGTGACGCCGACCTGGTCTCCGACAGGGAACCAGATCGCGTGGACCTCGAACCGGACGGGGACGCCGCAGATCTGGATCATGAACGCCGACGGCTCGGAGCCCCGCAAGATCACGAGCGAGTCCTGGTGCGATCGCCCGACATGGTCCCCCTCGCCATTCAACGAGATCGCCTACGCATCGCGTACCGGCGCCGGCTTCGACATCAAGATTTTCGACTTCGCGACCCGTGGGACCAAGACAATAACGGATGGCATCGGCAGCAACGAGAGCCCGGCGTTCTCACCGAACGGCCGCCACGTCGCCTTTACGTCTACGCGGGCCGGCAAGGAGCAGATTTTCGTCATCGATCGCGACGGGAAGAACCTGCACCAGATCACGAAGCTCGGAATGAACCGGTATCCGAACTGGTCGCAGTAACAGGAGCGTCGCTTCCGGGTTTTAGGGTTTAGGGTTTTAGGTTTTGGTTTCTAAGGTTAGGTTCTAGGTTCGGTTTCCGTTGCCTGTTCATGCGTGTGACGGATCACGGTTCCAGGGCACGAGTCGGGAGAGCTGAGACGATGATGTATAGACGCCATGTTGTAGCTGTTGTGCTGCTCGCCCTGCTGGTCGTGGGGGCGTGCGCCAAGAAGAAGCCGCCGGTCGCCCGGCCGACGATGCCGCCGCCGGCTTCGAGCGGGCCCACCACTGCCGCGCGTCCTCCGGCGCCGCCGGAGCCGGTGCAGGAGCCCCAGCCCGTGCCCGCCGAGCCGATCACGTCCGACACACTGTCGGCGTCGGACATCGACACGCTCAATCGCAATTCGCCGTTCCAGCCGGTGTTCTACGGGTACGATCAGGATACGATCGACGAAGCCGGTCAGCAGGCACTGAACAACAACGCCGCGCTGATGAAGAAGTATCCGACCTGGATCGTGACGATCGAAGGGCATTCCGACGAGCGGGGCACGGCGGAGTACAACCTGGCGCTCGGCGAGCGGCGGGCGCTCGCGGCGCGGAACTATCTCGTCTCGCTGGGGATTCCGGCCGATCGCCTGCGCACGGTCAGCTACGGCAAGGAGTTCCCGTTCGAGCCGGGGCACGACGAAAGCTCCTGGTCGAAGAACCGCCGCGCGCATTTCGTGGTGACGAGTAAATAGCTCTGCTGGTTCGGGGTTCCGGGTTCGGGGTTCCGGGTTCAGGTTCGGGGTTCCGGGTTCGGGGTTCTGCGTTCAGGGTTCGGGGTTCAGGTTCGGGGCGGGTTCCGGGTTCTGCGTTCAGGGTTCGCGGTTCCGGGTTCGAGGTTCCGGGGTCCTGCGCTGAAATCGGCGGACGCGGCGGCTTCTTGGCGGGTTTCGAGGGAAAGACGATGACACGAAGGGCATGGCCGTTGGTTGGGGCGTTGGGTTTGATGGTCCTCGGGGCGGCGGCGCCGGCGGGGGCGGCGGACAAGGCGCACCAGCAGCTCATGGCCGAGATCCGCATGCTGCAGGAACAGCAGCAGCAGCTCCAGCAGGTGCTCGGCGGGCTCGCCGAAACCTTGAAGGCGATTACCGGACGCATCGACGATCAGGCCGCCTCGTCGCGCAAGACAGCGGCGGACAACAAGCTGCTCATTGACAACGTCGCGGAAGGCGTCCGGATCCTGCGCGAGAAGGCGGACGACACGAACGTGCGTCTCTCGACAGTCAGCCAGGAGCTCGACGCTGTGCGGCAGGCTGTGTCGTCGATGCCCTCGACCGCGCCATCGCTGTCGGCAGGGCTCGAGTCAACCGCCCCGAGCGGAAGCGAAGGAGCGGCGTCGCCAAACGGCACCACGGGCGCTCCCGGCGGGGCGGCCGCGGGCGGTCAGGCGCCGCTCATCTCGCCGCAGAAGATGTTCGACAACGCCTACAGCGACTACACCGCTGGCCATTACGACATCGCGATTATCGGCTTCACGCAGTTCATCAACAGCTTCCCGCGGCATGACAAGGCAGACGACGCGCAGTTGAATATCGGGCAGTCGCTGTACGGCGCGGGCCAGTACGCGGAGGCGGCGGCGGCCTTTCAGAAGGTGATCACCAACTACCCCCAGGCCGACAGCGTGCCCGTCGCGTACTACAAGCTCGGGATGACGTACGAGCAGCTCAAGCAGTTCGACGCCGCGAGGAAAGCGTTCGAGACGGTGATCCAGAAATACCCCACCGCGTACGACGCGATCCTCGCGAAGCAGAGGCTCGACAGTCTCAAAGGCAAATGACACCGTGGCTTCGCCCTCGGGTTATAGGGTCGGGTTGTTCACCTGACCTATAACCTTCAAACCCTGACTCTAAAACCTGTAAAACCCTAAAACCCTAAAACCCTTAGAACCTTAAAACCCTTAGAACCTTAAAACCCTTACAACCCTAGGCCCCCTTGTTTCGTTAGAACGGAATATCGTCGTCCGTCAGCTCGCTGACTGGCTCCCCCATGTGTTCGTCGGCGCCCGACGAGGCGCCGCTTGCCGCGCCGCGGTTCTGCGGCCGGGCCCCACCGCCGCCCCCGCCGCCCCCGCCGAGCAGGACGATCCGATCACCGCGGATTTCCGTTGTGTATTTGTCCTGGCCGTCCTTGTCCTGCCACTTCCGCGTCTGCAGCCGGCCTTCGACGTAGATCTGCTTGCCCTTGGTCAGGTACTCGTTGAGGCTCTCCGCCGTCTTGCCCCAGAGGACGATGCGGTGCCATTCGGTCTTTTCCTGTTTCTGGCCCGCCTTGTCGTTCCAGACCTCCGTCGTCGCGAGGTTCAGCGTCGCGACCGCGGCGCCCCCCGGCGTGAAGCGCATCTCGGCATCACGTCCGAGGTTGCCGACGAGAATGACTTTGTTCACACTGCCCATTCAACGAATCCTTTCAAGAGTGCCGCCATCCCCGGCGCACGCTGTTTACTTGTCAATCCCGATGGTCCCGGCAATCAGTACGCCCGATCCGCGTACTCGCGGCGAATGACAGTTCGCATTTCCTGCCCGCACGAATCCACAGAACCTCGAACCCGGAACCGGGAACCCGGAACCTCGAACCCGGAACCTCGAACCCGGAACCCCGAACCCCGAACCCCGAACCCCGAACCCCGAACCTCCGATCAACTCGTCCTCCCATACCGGTCCTCGAGGCGGACGACGTCGTGGAGCTCCGGCGTGGAGACTTCGAAAATGTCGCAGTCGGTGATCGCGGTCATCCGGTGGACCGTTCCGGGCGTGACGTGCACCGCCTGTCCGGGGCTCATCTCGCGTTTCACCAGCTGCTCCCCTTCCTTGATCTCGAAGAGCATGCGGCCCGACGAGAGATAAATCGTCTCGTCCTTCTGGTTGTGATACTGCAGGCTGAGCGCGTGCCCCGCGTCGACGTGAATCAGCTTGCCGACGTACCGATCGGTTTTTGCCCAGTGCAGTTCGTAGCCCCACGGCTTGTCCACGCGCGTTACTTGTTCCGACACGTCAGCTCCTTCTCACGTGCTACGCATTACGTGCTACGTGCTACGTGCTACGTGCTACGTGCACCCTGGCACCCTTGCACCCCTGGCACTCTTGGCACTCTGGCACCCCCGGCACCTTGGCACGCCCGGCACCTTGGCACCTTGGCACCCCTGGCACCCTTTCCTATTCGTTCCTCACCGTTTCCCGCGGCGCCAGGAACTCGCCGAGCAGCTTCTCGATCTCCGGCGCCGTGCGTGCGCGCAGGGCCCGTCCGGCGACGCGTACCGCCTGATCCGAGTGCAGCCCGCGAAGCACCTGCTTGGCGAGCGGGATCGCGGTGGGCGCCATGCTGAATTCCCGGAGCCCGAGGCCGACGAGCAGGGCGAGCAGCATGGGATCGGCGGCCATCTCGCCGCAGACCGACACAGGGATGCCGCGGCGCTTTCCGGCGCGCGCGACGAGGCGCAGCATTCGCAGGATCGCGGGGTGCAGCGGCTCGTAGAGTCGCGAGACGCGATCGTCGGTGCGGTCGACAGCCAGGCAATATTGAATGAGGTCGTTCGTGCCGATGCTGAAGAAATCGGCGTGCTCGGCCAGCAGGTCGGCGGTCAACGCCGCCGACGGGACCTCGATCATGACGCCAATCGACACGGGACCGACGGCTTCGCCGCGCGTGCGGAGCGCGACGGCGGCGCGCTCCACAGCCGCGCGCGCGTCGCGCAGCTCGCCGGCGCCGGAGACGAACGGGAACATGATGCGGAGCGGCCCGTGCGTCGCGGCGCGGAGCAGCGCGCGCAGCTGGGTCTGGAACATGTCGTCCATCGACAGGCTGAGCCGCACTCCGCGGAGGCCAAGCGGCGCCCGTGGTCCGTCCGCCTCCCCGACGCCGCGGCGCAGTTGCGCCTCGCTCAGGTCGAAGGTCCGCACCGTGACGCGCCCCGGCGCCATGCTGTCGACCAGCCGTGTGTAGGCAAGATACTGCGCCTCTTCCGTGAGCGCCGCGTGGCCCCCGGCGGCGACGAGAAACTCCGATCGGAACAGGCCGATGCCGTCCGCTCCCCCCTGCCTCGCCCGCACCGCGTCGTCGGGCGATTCCACATTCGCCTCGAGACGAATCTGGACGCCGTCCGCGGTGACCGGCGGCAGGTTTCGGTACTCGTCGAGGGACTGTTCGTAGGCGGCGCGGCGCTGCTGGCGCCCGCGCACGTGCTCGAGGGCGGCCGGGTCCGGATCGACGAAGACTTCGCCTGTCGATCCGTCGATCGCCAGCACGGCACCGGGGGCGATGACGGAGCTGGCGTCGTGCAGGCCCGCAACCGCCGGCACATGGATGGATCGCGCGAGGATCGCGCTGTGGTACGTCCAGCTCCCGGCATCGGTGACGAGCCCGGCGAGCCGCGTGCCATCGAGCTGCGCGATCATCGACGGCGTGAGCTCGTCGGCGACGAGCACCAGGGGCCCCTCAAGGTCCTTGAAAAGCTCCATCGGGTCCCTGTCGGTGCGCAGGTTCATCCGGAGCCGTCCCACCACGTCGCCGACGTCCCCCTGCCGTTCGCGGAGGTACGCGTCTTCCGCCTGGTCGAAGAGCGCCGAAATTTCGTCGAGCGCGCGTCCGAGCGCGGACCCGGCGTTCAACCGCTCGGTGCGGATGATCTCCGCCGCCCGGTCGATCAGCATCGCGTCGTCCAGCATCAGCAGCTGGGCGTCGAACAGGTAGGCGTGCTCGGCGCCGGCGGATGTCGCAATCCGCTGCCGGATCTGAAGGAGCTGTTCGCGGGAGCGGTCGCGCGCGGCCGCCAGCCGTTCGAGCTCCCGGCCGACTCTCGATGCGGGTACGCGGAAGCGCAGGTCGCGCGTGCCCCGCTTGAGCACGAGCGCCTTGCCGATGCCGATGCCCGGAGAAACTCCCAGTCCCGTCAGACGCATGACGCCTCGTCGAAGCCGCGGCCAATGAGCGCGCACAAGGCCTCCGAAGCCTCGGCCTCGTCCGCCCCCTCCGCGGTGATGTCGATAATGCTGCCGTGGGACGCCGCAAGGAGGAGCAGCCCCATGATGCTCTTGCCGTCCACCTGCCGCCCACCCTTGGATACCGTGATCCGTGACGCGAACCCGCTGGCGGTGTGCACGAACCTGGCCGCGGCCCTGGCGTGCAGACCAAGTACATTCACGATGGTGATGCGGCAGTTCGTCATCCCGTGATGCCGCCCGGGTGCCGCGTCCGGTTCGTGTTCACGCCGATGGTCATGGCTTGTCGCCCGGAGCCGCGTCGGCCCGCGCCGGGTCGCCGCGCAGGAGGTCCGAGGCGACCCAGATTGCGCTGCGCCCGTGATCCCGCATCTCGCGCGCGAGCGCAGCGAGATCGCGCGCGGCCTGGGGACGCGCCAGCTTGATGAGCATCGGCAGGTTCACGCCCGTGATGACCTCCACGTGAGGGCCGACGAATGTGACCCCGAGATTCGCCGGCGTTCCGCCGAAGAGATCCGTCAGGACGAGGACGTCTGCCGGGTCCGCATCCGTCCCCCCGGCGAACTCGCCCACCCGCGCAATCGCCAGCCCGATTTCTTCCCGCGCCCGGTCCACATCGTCGTGCCAGCCGATCGAGACAGCGGCGAACTGCGGCAGATCACCCACGATCATCTCGGCCGAGTTGACCAGCTCGGTCGCGAGCTGCCCGTGCGTGACGACGACAACGCCTAATTTCAAGCGATCTGATCTCCGGGGTCTCGGGTTTTAGGGTCTTAAGGGTTTAGGGTTATAGAGTTATAGAGGTTCTAGGTCTGGTTTTACGTTTTATGTTTTACGCGTTTATGTTTTACGGGTCGAGGTTCACGGGCCAACCTACAACCGTAGAACCTAGAACGCGACCCCTATAACCCCTAAAACGTAAAACCCGTAAAACCCTAAAACCGACAAGACTCACTCGTTCGCAATATCCCGATGCTTCACCCGCACGCGGACGCCGGGGATGCCTGACAGGCCCTTCTTCAGGGCTTCCGCGATCGCGACCGATCGATGACGCCCTCCCGTGCAGCCGATGCCGATCGTCAGGTACGACTTGCCCTCGTGCAAGTACTGCGGCACGAGGAATTTCAACAGGTTCAGCGTGTGCTCCAGGAATTCGTGCGTCGCGGGCGACTTGTCGAGGAACCGCACGACTTCCGGATCGCGCCCCGAGTGCGGCCTGAGCGCCGGGACGAAGTGCGGATTCGGCAGAAACCGCACGTCGAACAGCAGGTCCGAGTCCACCGGGATGCCGTGCTTGAACCCGAAGCTCAGGACCGTCACGACGAGCTGGGCGCCGGGCGCGGTGCCCGCGCCCACGCCGGTGAACGTGTGCCGCAGCTCGTGGACCGTCATCTCGGACGTGTCCACCACGTGATCGGCGAGCCTGCGGATCGCCTGCATCGCCTCCCGCTCTTCCCTGATCCCTTCGATGGCCGAGCGGTCCGGCGAGAGCGGATGCGGCCGCCGTGTTTCGCTGAAGCGCCGCACGAGCGTCGGCTCCGCGGCCTCGAGAAAGATCAGGACCGGATGCAGGTTCTTCCGGCTCTTGAGCTTGCGATAGATGCCGGGGAACTCGCCGAGCATCTTGCCCTCGCGGACGTCCACGACCACCGCGGCGCGGGAGATTTCGGTCCCTGCTCTCAGGGTCAGCTCGGCGAGCATCGGGAGCAGCGACACGGGCAGGTTGTCGACGCAGAAATACCCCAGGTCTTCGAGCGCCCGAATCGCCTGCGACTTTCCCGACCCCGAGAGGCCCGTGAGGACCACGAACCGCGACGTGACGGCAGTCCTCGCCGCGCGCCGCGCCGAATGCCGCTTCTCCCGCATCACAGATCCTCGCCAGGATCCACATCGGGCGGGCCCACCGCGAGCTGCTCGTTCAAACGGCTGACGAGCCGCCGCGCGGCATGGTGTCCCCGCGCGCGCAGCAGCTGGTTGCGGGCGGCGACTTCCACGAGGATGGAGATGTTCCGGCCGGGCGCGACGGGCATCCGGATCATCGGGATCCTGGAGCCGAGCACTTCGTACGATTGTTCATCGAGACCGAGCCGATCATACTCCCGCCCGTGCTCCCAGCGTTCGAGCTGCACCACGAGCTCGACCCGCTTGGACGAACGCGTGGACGCGACGCCGAAGAGGTCCTGCACGTTGATCAGCCCGAGGCCCCGAATCTCCATGTGGTGGCGCGTCAACTCCGGGCAGGTCCCGATGATGAACGACTCCGCGCGGCAGTGCAGGTCCACCACGTCGTCCGACACGAGGCGATGGCCGCGGACGACGAGGTCGAGCGCGCATTCGCTTTTCCCGATGCCACTCTCCCCTACCATCAGGACACCGAGGCCCAGGATGTCCATCAGGACGCCGTGGACGGTCCCCCGCGGCGCGAGATGTGTGTCGAGCACCGCGGAGAGCTTCGCGATCGCATCCGGTGTCGCCGTCCTGGTGCGCAGGAGCGGCACGTTCGCGCGATCCGCTTCCGCGAGCACCTCGGGTGGAGGCGTGGCGCCGCCTGTGACGAGCAGGCAAGGGAGGGGGTGGCTGAAGACGCGCCGGAGGGCGGCAATCCGCTCCTCGGCGCCGAGCGTCTCGAGGTAGTGGACCTCGCTGCCGCCAAACACGAGGACGCGCCCGCCCTGGAGATAGGAGTCGAAGCCGGAGAGTGCGAGGCCCGTTTTCTGCGGATGGGCGATCGTGATGCGGCGCTCGAGCCCGCCTTTCCCGGCGAGCAGCTCCACGTCGAACGTGCGCGACTCGGTCACGTCCCGCAGGACGGCGGCAACCGTGACGCTGCGTTCCGCGTCGGCCTCTTTCATTCCACGCCTCGGGCGGGTCGTGTCAGGCGGCAGCAGCTGTCGGGATGCGGGAGCGCGGGGCGGCCGCCGCGGGGATCACTCACGCTAGTCAGGCTCGATGAGGGCCAGGTTACCGTCCTTGCGGCGATACAGGATGCTGACGGACTCGGTGTCGCTGTTGCGGAACACGACGAACGTGTCCTTGCCGTTTTCGAGGCGCAGCGCGGCGTCGTCTATCGACATCGGCTTCACGGGATACCGGGCGCGGACGATGCGCGCGGCCGCGGCCGCGGGCGCCGCGCCGTCCCCGCCGACCCGTCGCGTGACGCGCGCGCCCTGCCGCTTCCTGTCGTTCCACTTGCCCTTGAGCGTCTGCGCCTGCTGCTCGATCTTGTCGGTTGCCTGCCGGACCGACACCGCCCACCCGCTGCTCTCCCCGTTGCCGCGCAGCACGTGGTCGCCCCGGGTGTGCACGGCGATCTCCGTCCGCAGCCGGTACTTTTCTTTGGTGAGCGTGATGATCGCCGAGACCGCGGCGTCGTTGAGCACGCGTTCGAGCCGTGCGAGCCGCTTCTCGATCAGCTGTTTGAGCGGCGCCGTGATCTCCACGTGCCTGCCTGTGATGTCGAGTCGCATAGTAGCTGTCAGCCATCAGCCGTCAGCGGTCAGCAATCTGACTCTCTGCTGAGAGCTGAAAGCTGAAAGCTGAGAGCTTAAAAAAGCACCTTGCGCTGGTTGGATGTCGGGATTTTCAGCTCTTCCCGGTACTTCGCGATCGTGCGTCGGGCGAGCATCAGCCCTTCCTTCTGGAGGATGCTGACGATCTTCGAATCGCTCAGCGGCTTGCGGGGATCCTCGTTCTCGATGATCTTGCGGATGCGCTGTTTGATCGTGACCGAGGAAACGCTCTCGCCGTACGAGCTGCTGATGCCGCTGTGGAAGAAGTATTTCAGCTCGAAGACGCCCTGCGGCGTGTGCATGTACTTGTTGTTGACGACCCGGCTGACAGTCGATTCGTGCATGCCGATGTCGTTCGCCACGTCGCGGAGCACGAGCGGCCGGAGGTACTCGATCCCGTGGTCGAGAAACTCGCGCTGGAAGGTAATGATGCTCGTCGCCACCTTGTGGATGGTCTTCTGCCGCTGATCGACCGACTTGATCAGCCACAGCGCCGAGCGGAACTTGTCCTTCACGTAGGCGCGCGTCTCGTCGTTCTGTTCAGCCTGGCTCGCCCCCGCGGCGCCGGTCTTGTCGAGCAGGCGCTTGTACACCGGGCTGATGCGCAGCTGCGGCAGCCCTTCTTCGTTGAGCGCCGCGACGTACTGGTCTTCCACTTTGACGACGTAGACGTCAGGGATGACGTACTGCGACTGCGAGGGGTTGTAGCGGCTGCCGGGTTTCGGATCGAGGTTCCGGATGATTTCGACGTGTTCCTTCAGATCCTCGATCGACATCCCGAGCTTGCGCGCAATCTCGGGGACCTGGTGGTTCTGGAGCAGGCGCAGGTGCTCGGTGACGATTTTCTCCGTTGGCGTGCCTTCCAGGCCGAGGTGCCGCAGCTGCAGCCACAGGCACTCCTGGAGGTCGCGCGCCGCCACGCCAATCGGATCGAACGTCTGGACGTGCTGCAGGGCGCGTTCGACGTCGGCCACGGGCCACTCGCCCATCGCGGCAATCTCTTCGACCGACGCGACCAGGTACCCGTCGTCGTCCAGGTTGCCGAGAATGGCGCCGCCGATCTCTTTGAGCCGTTCGTCGTCGGTTTGGAGGGAAAGCTGCCAGAGGAGGTGGTCGAAAAGGGAGGCCGCGCTCGAGAGTGTGTTCTCGATGGGCGGGAGCTCCTTCACTTCCGAGGGCGTTCGGGACCGATACCCGTCGTCCAAATAATCCCCGAAGAAGTACTCGTAATCCGCGTCGTCCCAGGAATCCCCTTTTTCGGCGGCCGGCTGATCCGCCGGCTTCTCGGCCTGCTGCTGCTGTTCGGCCGGCTGGAGCTCCTCGGTCGGGACTTCTTCCAGAAGAGGATTCTCCACCATCTCCTGGTTCAGCAGGTCGGCCAGCTCGAGCGTCGACATCGGCAGCAGCTTGATCGCCTGCTGGAGCGACGGCGTCAGAATGAGCTTTTGAACGAGTTTAGTATGGAGTTTCTGCTGAATCGCCATGGGTCAACCGGTCGCTTCCAACCCTACAATCTTAGTCCAATCGGAACTCGGCACCGAGGTAAATCCGCTTCACGTCCTC
>JBBWZJ010000101.1:0-3575 GCA_039648985.1 Acidobacteriota bacterium
CGCGTCCGGCACCGGCGCTGCCCCGATCACCGCTGTCGTCGAGTCCGTCCTGGGCTGGGCGCAGCCACCGCGCCTCTACACCTTCGTCGGCGGCCGTACCCGCGGCGACACCTACTCCGTCGAGCGGATGTCCAAGCTGATCCACGCGGGCGGGTACTGGCTCAACGCCGAGGTGCACGCCGTGCTCTCCGACGACCCGACGTCCGAGGGGTACCACGGCCGCGTCGAAGATCTCGTTCCGAGACTGCGCGATTGGGCGACGCTCGGAGTCGACGTACTCGTCGCCGGACCGGATTCGATGATCGCCATGACCGTCGCCGAGCTGGCCGATTGCGGCGTACCACTGGGCAAGATCCACTTTGACCGTTTCGAAATGGCGAGCTAGAGCGCGTGCGTGCCCGCTCGAACATAACCACCGCCCGTTAGCCGGACGACCCCACAGCAACGATTGGTGTTCCGATGCCCTCAGCCTCCCCCGAAGGCTGCCCAGTAACGCACCAAGCTCCCGCAGGCTCAATGGCTCCGCGATTGCCCGACTCGTACGAGATCAACGTGCTCGAGGCGCTCGATTTCATCGAGCAGTTCCACTCGGAGAATCCCGAAGCAGGCGACCGCGTCGCGCGGAAGGTGCAAGTGGCCACCTCCATTGCGGAGACGGGCACGTACGAGCACAGCACGACGGAACTTGCCTGGGGCGCCCGCGTGGCGTGGCGCAACAGTGCGCGGTGTATCGGCCGGCTGTACTGGAACAGCCTGCATGTCCGCGACCTACGCCGTACGCGAGACGCGGACTCCGTCGCCAGAGAATGCCGCAAACACCTGCGGATATCGGCCAATGGCGGAAAGATCCGACCCGTCGTCACCATCTTCGCGCCCGACCAGCCTGGACGCCCCGGACCACAGATCTGGAACGAGCAACTCATCCGCTATGCCGGATACCCTCAGCCCGACGGCAGCGTGCTCGGCGATCCGAGATATCTCGGATTCACCGCCTCCGTCCGCGCGATGGGGTGGCAACCACCCCGTGAGCGCACCGCCTTCGACGTGCTGCCCCTCGTTATCCAGTCGGGCGATCAGGCCCCGACCATGTATCCCCTCGCAGCGGACGACGTCCTCGAAGTGCCGCTGTCACACCCGGATTTCCGTTGGTTCGCCGGACTGGGGCTGAAGTGGCATGCGGTGCCGGCGATCAGCAACATGACGCTGCGCATCGGCGGCATCTCCTACCCGGCCGCCCCGTTCAACGGCTGGTACATGGGCACTGAAATCGGCGCACGCAACCTCGTCGACCGCGACCGTTACAACCTCAGCAAGGTCGTCGCCGATCTCATCGGTCTAGACACGTCCAGCGAGCAGACGCTGTGGCGCGATCGCGCCGTCATCGAGATCAACCGAGCCGTCCTGCATTCGTTCGACGCTGCCGAGGTCACCATCGCCGACCACCACACCGAGTCGCGGCGCTTCCTTCAACACGTCGCCAAGGAAGAGAAAGCCGGGCGGGAGTGCCCCGCGGACTGGAGCTGGATCGTCCCGCCCATCTCCGGCTCCCTGACGCCGGTGTTCCACCGCTACTACGACGAGGACGTCAGCGGCCCGCAGTTCCTCCCCAATCCTGAGCCCCTGCACGCCTCCCCGAACGGGGCGCACGCTGCCGGCGCTCTGACGGGCGGCTCGCAGCCGACCGACGACGGGATCCGGCAACGCCTTCCGCTACTCGCTGCCCGTCAGCTGGCCAGCGACAGAGCCAGCTGACGAGGCGCGCACCCCGCTAGGGCATCGGGAGCCGACGCTCGGTCTCGGGGTCGGCCTCGCCGCCGAAGTAGAGGTCGAGCACGCGGGCGAATACGGGCTCGTCCGGCGCGGCGCGGCTGAACAGGGTCATGGACGAGCGCAGCTTCTGGGCGTCGACCCCGCCGAAGATCTCCGTTGCGGACCGCTCGGCAGCTCTCGTCAGGGCTGCGGCGCACTCGACCAACCGTGGCCCGAGCACCGGATGGTCGAGGTAGGCGCGGGCTTCGTCCAGCCCCGCGATGGCGTACCGCTGTGCCGTGGCGCTGTACCCCAGCCCGGCGATCTGCGGGAAGACGAACCACATCCAATGACTGCTCTTGCGGCCACGGCGGATCTCGCTCAGCGCGCGCTGGTACGTCCCGCCCGCATCCTGGGCAGCGACGAACCGCTCGAGGTCGAACGGGTCGGTCATGCCACCATCATCCGACCTCGACCGCACGCCGCCATCTTGCCTCGGGCTTTGCTCGGGGAGAAGCCGTACCTGTACGTCGACGGCAGCGGGAGCTACCGCGTGTTCGTCCCGGCAGCGCAGCAGGAGTCGACGGGTGACACGTGGTCGGCCGCACCCACCGCGGGCCGGTCGATCCCGCTGTCCGACTTCTTCCTCGCCCGGCCGTCGGACTCGGTCCAGACGATCAACGCCCAGCTTGCGGTACGCCGTTGCGTAGCACGCTCTCCGACCGCATGATCAAGATGCGCATCGTCCGGGATGTCGCATTTCAGGGAGGGCACGATGGAACCCGACAGACTGCCGGCGCCGACGGCGACGAAGACCCAAGAGGGTAGCGAGCGCGCTCCGACCGAGGACAGGGATGCCGCCGCCGCGTCGGGGAGCCGCCTCGCACTGCCGGGGCTCGCAACGCAAGAGCCGCCTATGCAGGCGTGGCTCCCCACCTGGGGCAAAGAGATCGACGACTACATCGATGAGCTGGACACCAAGACTCTGAAGAAACTGAAGAAGACATACGCCGGGCTCGGTCCTGCGTTGGAGGAGCTACGCAAGAAGCTGAAGAACCCTGCGATCACCGCGAGTGCCTGCCGGAGCGAGTTGGAGGCGGTCCGCGCGGTCTGCCGCAAAGCCGATGCCCACGAGGCGGCCTCGAGCTTCCCAACCAACACTGAGAACAACCTGATCGAGTATGTGAACGCGAAGCTGCTTTGGGAACGCGGCGACACGTCGCTGACGCCCGGAACAACGGTGAAGACGAAGAACAAGAAGGGCCAGACCGCCGATATGAAACCCGACTACGACGCCGGCGGCATCATCGGTGACTGTGTCCGGATCAAGAAGCCGGCTGCGCCCGCCACGGCCCTGATCGACAACATCGGTGCCGACGTCACGGACAAGCTGACCACTTACCCGGAGCTCAATGTCCGGGTCGTCATCGACATGACCGGCTCCGGGGGTGGCGCCGAGGCGCTCAAGGCAGATCTCGCTGACACCAAGACCAAGATCATCCAAAGGCTCAAGACGATCGAGAATTCCATCATCTCGCGAATGCCAAGAGTCGACGTGGTGCTGCCCGGCGACGTGGTGGTACGGATCGATCAGGCCGAGCTGCGCTGACAACGTGGCTCGGTGTCCCGGCGGGTAGCGTCCAACGCGTGCAGACATCCCGCAACCGCCCCGCGTGGGTACGCGCCACCACCGTCGGGCAGGCCTGGCTCGCGGTGGCCGAACAGATCCTTCGCGACGGCGGCCCCGGACGGTGGGATGGCCTGCCGCTGTGGGAGATCCTGCGCTGCACGCTCGAGATCGACGCCCCGTCCGCGGACGATCCGAT
>JBBWZJ010000108.1:0-10688 GCA_039648985.1 Acidobacteriota bacterium
CCGTGTGTAGACGCTCGACGAGCCGCCGTGTCATCTCCAGACTGAAATAGATCGAGACGTTCTTGCAGACGATGATGTCGTATCGCTCTGACCCGAGCGTCCCCTCGTCGAGGAGGCTGCCGTGCTCGAACCGGACGGCGGCGGCAAGACCCGCATCGATCTCGAACGCGCAGTCCCCCGCAGTGAAGTACCGCCCGGTGACTTCCGCGTCGAGATTCCGGAGTGCGCGCGCCGGGTACAGCCGGCGCCGCGCCACCTCCAGCATCTGAACGTTCACATCGATGCCGACGATCTCCAGCGCCCAGCCATGGCGTGCCGCCGGGTCCATTTCCCGCCAGGAAAGCGCGAGCGAATACGGCTCTTCGCCGCTGGAGCATCCGGCGCTGCAGATGCGAAGCCGCCGATCCCGAGTGGCCCCGCGCTGCGCCATGAGTGTGGGAAGAATGTGCTCCCGCAACAGCGCGAACTGGGCGGGATCCCGCAGGAACTGCGTTTCCGTAATCGTCAGCGTGCTGATGAGCGCGTCGAACTCAACCGCGCTGTCGGCGCCCGACAGCCTCGCGACGTACGCGTCGAGCGTGTCGAGATCGAGCTGCTGCATCCGTGCGCGGAGCGAGCTCTCGAGCAGTGACCGGCGCGCCTCTCGAAAGTCGAGCCCTGCACGCGATTCGACGAGCTCGCATACCAGAGCGAACTGCGACGCGCTGAGCGGTGCCTCCGCATCGCTGCGTGCTGCGGCCGACGCTTCGATCGTCATCGCGGCTCCGCCCGCTGCCGCTCGCGGTGCAGCGCCTTCAAAGCATCCACGATGCCGGCCGGCGAGAGCACGCGTTCCGCCGCGCCACGTTCGATCGCGGCCCTTGGCATCCCGAACACCACGCAGCTTGCCTCGTCCTGCACCATGGTGATCCCGCCGGCCTCGCGGATTGCCAGAAGCCCCGCGGCGCCGTCCGACCCCATGCCGGTGAGCACGATTCCCGCGGCCCTGGCCCTGTAGACACTCGCAATCGACGCGAACGTCACATCGACCGACGGACGCAATCCGTTCACCGGTTCTGCCCCGGACAGGTGCACGCGTCCGGTCGGCATCACGACGAGGTGGGCACAGTCCGGCGCAAAGAGCACGCGGCCCGCAAGGATTGCATCCCCTTCTTCCGCCACCTTGACGGGCACGGGACAGCGGGGCTCCAGCCACGCGATGAGGCCCGGCATGAAGCCTTCGGCCATGTGCTGGACGACCACGACCGCGAGCTCGAATCCCTTGGGCATCGCCGAGAGAATCTCGTCCACGACTCGAGGCCCGCCGGACGACACACCGATGGCGACGACCTGCACGGGTCGCCGGACCGGTGTGGCGGCTCCGACGCTCCGGGCCCGCTGTCCCGCAACGACATGCGATCCGCGGATATGGGCGACCACCGGCACCTGCGCGAGCGCCTTCACCTTCCTGACGAGCGCGCCCGCATGCGCGTCCCACCGCTCGTCGGGGACGAGCGTCGGTTTCTCAACCACATCGAGCGCGCCGGCCGCGAGCGCATCGAAGCGCGAGTGCAGCCCCTCGCCGTCGAAGTACGAGCTGAAGAACAGCACCGGGGTCGGATGCTGCGCCATGATCCGCGCCGTCGCCTCGAGCCCGTCCATCCCCGGCATCATCAGGTCCATCGTGACGAGATCGGGCCGCAGCCGGGCGGTGAGCTCGACCGCCTCCGCGCCGCTCTCGGCCATGCCCACGACACGGATGCCCTGCTCGGACTCCAGCATCTGCTTCAACACGCGGCGGACCACGAGGGAGTCGTCCGCGATGAGCACGCGCACGTCGGCGGGTCGCAAGGTCTCAGACATGCGCCCCCGCGGACCGCAGAATGAGCCGCTGCACGGTGTCGAGCAGGTGGAGCTGATCGAATTCACGTTTGAGCACGTAGGCGTCCGCGCCGGCCTCGAGCCCGCGCCGCTTGTCCTCGGCGGCCTCGCGCGCCGTCACGATGATCACCGGCAGCGCCTGGAACCGCGGATCGGCGCGCAGCCGCAGCGTCAGCTCGAACCCGTCCATGCGCGGCATGTCCACATCCGCTACCACGAGATCCCAGGCTCCCTCCGCCAGCATCTCGAGCGCCTCGGCTCCGTCGTGTGCGATGTGCGCGTCGTACCCCGCAGCCGCGAGGATGCTCTTCTGCAGTTCGCCTGCGACGAGAGAGTCTTCGACGACGAGCACACGGCCGCCGCGACGTTCGATCCGGACGGCGGGCCGCGACGTCGTCGGAGCGGACGCATTCGCCGCCAGGTCCGCCAGGGCGCCGACGTCCAGGATCGGCACGATGTCGCCGTTGCCGAGAATGGCCGCTCCCGAGAACGTGCGCTGTTCCCGCAGCGGCGCCCTCAACTCTTCGAATACGAGCTCCTGTTCATCGTGCACGGCTTCGACGATGAGTCCGACGGAGCGGTCGCCCGCAGCCGCCACCAGCACGGGTTGCCGCGCGGCCGCCTCGGGCATGAAGCCGTTCAGCAGCATGCTGAGAGACGCGAGCGGCACGATCTCCTCGCCGAGGTCGATGCCCGCCCCGTTCTGCAGAGGGCCGGCGATCTCGTCACTGCGCACGTGCAGCAGGCGCCGGACGGAGGCCGTCGGGAGCGCGAATAGCTCCCCGGCCGCCTCGACGAGCACGACCCGGAGCAGTGCCAGCGACAGCGGCAGGTCGAGGAGAACGGCCGTCCCCCGGTCGCGCTCCGACTGCACCCGCACCGCGCCCCCCATGCGGACCACGACGTCCTTGACGATCTCCATGCCGACGCCGCGCCCCGATACGTCGGTTGCGGACGCGCGCGTGCTGAACCCGGCGTCGAAAATGAGCTCCACGAGCCGGGCCTCGGTCCATTGCGCCATGTCCGCAGCCGATCCGATCCCCCGCGCGACGGCGGCGGCGCGGAGCGCGTCAGGGTCGATCCCCTGACCATCGTCACGCATCGTGACCACGATGCGGTTGCCCTGCTGCTCGGCCGAGATCGTCACACGGCCGGCCGCCGGTTTCCCTTTGCGCAGCCGCTCCGCAGGCACTTCGATGCCATGGTCGATGGCGTTGCGGAGGAGGTGAATCATGGGATCCGCGATGTGCTCGATGATGCGCTTGTCGAGCTCAGTCTCGCCTCCGGTGATTGTGAGCTCGACCTCCTTGTCGACGTCTCTCGTCAGATCGCGAATCGCGCGAGGAAATGCGTCGAACACCGTGCTGAGCGGCAGCATTGTCAATTCGATGACCGTCTGACGGAACTCCTCGGTGATGAGATTCAGCCGCACGCAGTCATCGCTGAACGTGCCGAGAAAGTGACGGAGGCGCCGGCTGACGTGCTCGAGTGCTTCGGCGCATTCGGCAATCTCCCGCGCGGCGGCTGCCGCCTGCGCGGGCCGGGCGAGCCTCGCCTCGCGCATCCGGTCGCGCAGCCGCCCCACGACGCCGTTCAGCCCCCGCAGCTCGGCCTGACGCTGGGTCGTCTGCAGCGTATGGATCACGAGCTCCGCCGCGAGGTGTGTCAGACCGTTGAGCCGCGCGACGGGCACACGGAGCGATTGAGGCGCGCTCGACGCCGGCGGCGGTTCGGCCGCAGCCGGTTGTGATATTGCCTCCTGCTGCTCGGAACTGCCAGCGGCGCGTGAAGGCGTACTCACGCCGGCGAGTCTGGACAGCGTTTCGCAGACGGCCGACATGTCCGCAGCCGGAATCACACCCGCCGCGAGCTGCTCGACGCGCCTGGCGAGAGCGTCCACCGCCGAGAACGCCGCGTCGAAGCCGGCCCTGCCGAGCACAGAAGGATCGTGCTTCGCGCGCACGAACAGTTCCTCGAGGACATGCGCGACCTCGGAAATGTCCAGGAACCCGAGCATCCGCGCCGAGCCCTTGATGTTGTGCCCCTGCCGCAGTACTTCGGCGGCCGCCTCGGTATCTCCGGGCGCCTCCTCCAGGCGGAGCAGCGCCGTAGTCAGCGTCTTGAGCCGGTCGCGGGCCTCCTCGGCGAACTTGCCGGCGAACGCCGACGCGTTCGGCATGGTCATGGCTGGGCCACCATCTGCCGAAGGTCCAGAAGCGTCATAACGCCGTCCGCGACAGTGGCACTGCCAATAGACAACCGCGCGCGCGTGGCAGGGCAGGAGGCCGGCAGGGGGGCAACGGCCGCCGGATCGATCGCGTACACGTCGGTGATTGCGTCAACAACGAGCCCGAGCGGGTCGGGGAATCCGCGCAGGGCAATGAGGAAGCCTCCGGCCCGCGAAGGGGCCGGCGGCAGCAGCAGAATCGCGCGTGTATCGAGTGCGCAGACGATCTCGCCCCGCACGTTCATCAGTCCCGCAACGTGGGCAGGTGCGCCGGGTATCCGCCGCAGGCGCTTCAGCCGGGATACGTCCCGCAGGTGCTCGAGCGGGAGGCCGTACATCTCGAGGCCGACGAGGAAGCCAAGATACGACACGCGCTCGACTGCGGGTGCGCCATCAGGCGGGGCCCCGACGTCCTGGGGCGCAGGGGTCAGCTCGCTGGGCAGCCCGGGCGGCGCGTCGTCCTGCATGCGCATGTCCGGGCGGCCTACAGACGGAACTCACGGATGCGCGCCTTGAACTGATCGGCGAGCACGTTCAGATCCGCGACAGAGTTCGCCGACTGTTTCATCCCCGCGGCGGTCTGCTTGGTCACCTCCGCCACTTCGCGCATCGTCTGCACGATCTGTTCGCTCGCGCTCCGCTGCTGCTGTGTCGCAAACGTGATCTGGCGTATGGCCTGTGTGGTGCGATCCACCATCTGGAGGATCTGCTCGAGGCTGCCGCGCGCCCGGGTCGCGAGGCTCACGCCGTTCTCGACCTCCTTCACGCCCTGCTCGGTCGCGAGGACGGAGGTATTCGTCGCGGACTGGATCTCCCCGACGATCCCCTTGATCTCTTCCGCCGATTCCCTCGTGCGCTCCGCAAGCCGCCGCACTTCGCTCGCGACGACGGCGAAGCGCTTTCCGTGTTCGCCGGCGGCAGCCGATTCGATCGCGGCATTCACGGCCAGGAGGTGAATCTCGCCCGCGATGTCCTTGATGAGATTCAGGACTTCCGAGATGCGCTGCGAACGTTCGCCCAGAAGCAGTGTCTTGCCCGAGATGTCTGCGACGCGCCTGCGGATTTTCTCCATGGCCTCGAGCGCTTCGTTGACCGACTCGAAACCCGCGTGCGCGGCCTGCGCGCTGTCGTCCGCGATTTTCTCCACGGCGGTCGCGCTGTGGGCGATTTGCTTGGCCGTGTCGGTCAGCTCCTCCATCGTGGCGGTGACCTCCGCGATCGAGGCGGCCTGCTGCACCGAGCCTGACGCGTGTTCTTCGGCGGCCGAGAACACCTGCGTCGACGCCGACGTGATCTGGAACCCGGCGTGCTGCAGCTCCTGAATCAGCCCGCGAAGGTGCGCCGCCATGTCGTTGGCCGCCTGCGCGAGCATCCCGAGCTCGTCCTGGCGATCGAGCGCGAAGCCGTGCGACAGATCGCCCGCCGCGACACCGCGAAGAAACGGAACGAGCGACAGAATGGGCCGCGCAAACTGGTTCGCCCAGTACAGCGCGCCCGCGGCAGCCGCGACCGACAGCGCCAGCGACAAGATCACGATCGACCACATCAGGCGGCGGAGCGGCGCGAACGCGACGTCGCTGCGCATCAGCAGGACCGTGCGCCAGGTGCCTGGCAGGTAGGGCTGGCGTTCGGTCGTGGCGTAGCCGGCGAGGTAAGGCGTCTCCCGCACATCGAAGCCGGTGTTGCCCGCACCCGGGGTGGCCGGCAGCTGCTGCACGGCACCGAGTCCGAGCGATGCCACGCTCGTCTTGCCTGCCTGCCACCCGGGGATGAACGCAGGCGCACTGAGCACGGCGCCGTTCGTATCGGAGAGGATCAGGTACCCGCGATCGCTCTGACCTTCGGGCACGACCTTCACGGCGTTGAGGATGTCGACGACGCCGGGCCAGTCGAGCACGGCAACGATGACGCCCACGACCTTGCCGGAATCGAAGCTGGCGCGAATGGGAAACGCGAGCGGCATGCCGACCCGCCCGGTGAGGTCCTGCTGCTCGGGCAGACCGACCCATCCTTCGCCGCGCCGCGCCGCCTGCAGCCACTCGCGCGTGCCGACTTCGCGGCCCTGCAGATCGGGGCGCGTCGAGGCGATCACGGTCCCGGCGGCGTTGGCGACCCAGATCTCCTGATACAAATCGAAATTGCGCTTGGCCTCGCCGAGGAACTGGCGGATCCGGCCGTCCGCATCCGCCGTGACGACGTCGTCCTGGAGAAACCCGAGCTGGGACCAGCCGCGGAGCCCCTGATGCCGATCGAGCACCAGCCGCTGCAGCTTCTCTGCGCTCAGAGCCGCCAGGGTTTCGAGATTGAACTGAATGCGTTCTTCGAGCGCGCCACGCGCGCTGCGGTACGCGATCACGCCTGCGATGGCGATCGGCAGGAGCGAGAGGGCCACCGACACGAGGGCCAGCTGCCCGCGGATGTTCAATCGCATGAACGGACTCCGGGCGGCAGGGCGGTCACTGGAGCCCCTTTATGTCGATCCGCTTGACTGTCTCGTCCAGATCGGCGGCCGGGACGTAGCCGATCGCGCCGGGCACGCTGGCCACGAAGCGAAGGATCGCACGGGCCGATCGCAACGCCGTGGGGGGCGTGAGCCCCTGGGTGATGTTCTGCTGCACCCAGAAGTCGGCCATCTCGCGAATCGAATGGTGCATCACCTTGTCGGAAAACTCCTCGCGAATGGGGCTCGTGGAATCCCACTCGACCGGAACGACCGACTCGCCGTTGGGCCACATGCGGGTCTGCTTGCGAAACATCCGCTGCAGATCCGGCAGCGTCACCGACGTGACGGGATTGTCCCTGTGCACGATGATCCGGAACGATGGCTGAGGAGCGGCAGGGACAGGGGTCGAGGCGAGCGGCACCATTGCGGCCGCGATCACCGAGGCTCGTATCGACGCCGATAGCCTCACGCGCGCTCCATGGATCTGTGCCAGCTCTCACTTCTGCCCGCAGGCGGGGGCTCGCTCCCCCGCGGAAGACCTTCGGATGAGGCCCGGTCATCGGGTCCCGATCTCTAGAAAAAGAACACCGCCGCGGCCGCGACGCCGTTGTAGGGATGGCGGTCGTCTGTCGAGAGAATGAACGGGCGCTCCTGCGGAACGGCGCGGTAGAACTCCCCCTTGATCGCGATCTGCGGATAGGGGCGGAAGTTGATGCCGGCGAGGTGCCGCACTTCGGCGCGGCGGATCCGCGGGCTGTCAAGCTGCTCGACCCGGTAAAACGCCGTCCAGTCGTCCGTCACCCGCACCGCGGGCTGCACGTAATACCCGTACCGCGTCTGACCGAGAGTCCGCCCCCGCGCGTACTCGGTCTGCAGCTGGAAACGATCGATCTCGATCTGGCTCTCCGCGCCGTAGACGTGGTCGTCCACGAGCTCCTGCGTCACCAGGGCAATCTGGCCGCGGTACAGGTCCCCGGCGACGTCGAAGCGCTTGAGCGCGCCGCCCGTGGGCAATCGCACCTGCACTCTCCCGCCCCACGATTTGCCGTCGCGGAGGTCCCGCTGGCTGTTGCCTTCGAATTCGTTGTTCGACACGTAGACCTTGTAGCCCACGCCGAACTCCGACTCGCCGGACGGCTTCGTCACGTTGCCATACGCCATCACGCCGACGAGCTCCGGCGGGAAGAGCTCGCGCAGGTAAATCGGCTGGTCGGTCGAGAGCGTCAGGTTCGGGTAATGGTTCTGCCACCAGTACTGGGTCGAAAGCTGCTTGCCGACGCGAAAGTTCAGGAAGCGGTTGTGGTTGTACTCCATCCACGCATTCTCGACGGCGACCTGCCCTTCACCGCTGATGTCGCCAGACGACGTCGAGGACTCCGCGGCCGCGCCCTCTTCGCCGGAGTCCGACTGGATCTCGGGGTGATGCGGGACATTCTGCAGTTCCAGCTCCATGTGGAAATTGAATCGACGGAGCTGTTTGCTGAGGAGCAGACCGAGGTGGTGCTGCTGAAACGAGACCGGCGTTTCGGAATTGTCCGCGGCAAAGCGGAAGTTGTAATACCCGTTCAGATTGACGCGGCCGAGCAGGGACTCGCGGACGGAGTTCACGACCTCCTGCTGCGTGTCGGCTTCCTGCTTCACTTCGTCGCGTGTGGCCGACGCGGCCTGCTTCTTTTCGAGCTCCTCGAGGCGCTGCAGCAGCTGCGCGACAATCGCCTGCTGCTGCTGGAGCTCGGCCCTCAGGCGGGCGACGTCGTCCTGCCGGGCCCACGCAGGCTGCGCCGCAGACACGACCGCCGCCAGGAGGACCAGCGCGAATCTACATTTCATGCGAGCTCCTTCTTGACCGGACCTGTCGCAGTCCCGTCGGACGGGGAGGCGGGCGAGATCCGGCCCTCGCGCGAGACGCCGCGAGAACGTTGTGAGGAAGTCACGAGTATGGGGGAGAACCTCAAGGGTGCAAAGCCTTAAGCGTTCCGGCACGTTGAAACGCTTCGCCGCGTCAGCGGCAACCCTGGAACTGGAAGACAGGGCGGCCACTCGGCACCACGTCGGGAATGAGCCGGCATAGATTTTCCCGTCGGGCGCGCTCGTCGAGCAGCCCTTCGGAGACGAACCTGACGAGATCGTTCAACTCCGAGTGCTTCAGCGCGATTGGAGTCCGGAGCAGCGGATCGAGCCGATCGAGAATGGGCTCGACGGGTCCGAGCCGCATCCGCAGGTCCCGATCCACACCGGCGGATTTCGCGTCGTAGGATCGCGCCGAGTCGTACACGTCGAGATGATGCCGGATCGCGTCGTCGAGCCGCGTGAAGGCGCCGTCGTGGAAGAACGCCGGAGACAGCGCGATGTTGCGGAGCGGCGCCGTCCGGAACTTGTAGCGATCTGCCGGATTCCCGGTGACCTGCTCGAGACCGAAGTCCTCGTCCTCGCCCGGGCCGTCGTAAATCATGTTGCTCTCGCCCACACCGAAGAACGGGGCGATCTGGGGCACGCCGATCACGTGCTCCTTGAAGTCGCTGAACATCTCGTTCGACGCGCCGCCGACGCCGTGGCACCTGACGCATCCGGCCTTGCCGAAAAACAGGAGCGCGCCGCGCTTTTCGGGCTGGCCCATGGCGTCGGTCCGGCCGCGCGCGAACTGGTCGATTGGCGCATTCGCGAACGTCAGCGTGAACTCGAATTCCGCGATGGCCTTGCCGAACATGAAGAAGTCGATATCGTGTTCCTTGCGGCCGTCCGGCAGCGAGGCGACCTGCGGGAACTGCTGGCGAAAGAGCCTCCGGTAGGCGGGTGTGGCGTTGAGCACGCGCAGCGCCGCCTGGCGGATCGGCTCGTTGCGGAATCCGGACGCATCGGGGGCAGGCACGGGCAGCCCGAGGCCGTCGTCGAACTGATCGAAGCGCGGACCGATCGTCCCGGCCGTGCCGGTGAACCCGCCGACTTCGACGAGCTCCGTCGGTGGGATATGGGCCTGCGCCTGGAGGAGATGCCGGACGCCGGCGAACGCCGCGGCTGTGGGCGAGAAGCGTTCCGTGCCCTCAGGCTGCGGAAATACGAAGCCCCGGCTCGCATCGAACGGATCGCCGGAGGTCGCGCTGAAGCGGCCGTTCCACATCAGCGCCGGGAGGAACGCCGTGTTGACGACCATGGGGGACCGCCGCTGGTTGCGCGGACCGGTACGGCGCGGTCCGACGATGCCGTTGTTCTGGACGCCGATCGCGATGCTCTGCGTGTCGCCAAACGCGTTGGTCGGCGAATGGCAGCCCCCGCAGGTGTTGTCCTTGTTGAGCGCGTGGACGGAGTCGAACCAGAGCAGCCGGCCGAGATCCGCAAGCTTCCGGTCGATCGGGCGGCCAAGCCTCGCTTCGAGCGTCGACTCGATGCGTCCCGTGAATCCGGCGCGTGCCAGAACCGTCGCGAGCTGTGAATCGAGCTCTGTGGCTTCGCGATTCGACCTGGCGCCCCGGTCCTCGGCTGCCGCCGAGACCACCGCGGACACGCCTGGGCCCACTACGGCCCACCCGAGCGCGCCGAGCCACAACGCCGCCGCGGGAACGAGCCACTTCCTGATCACAGACGCTCCTTGGTCCTGAAATGTGCCTCCGCGCCGGGGAGCTGCGCGTGCAGATCCATCCCCGAGGCGGGCGACACGTGATTCCCGGAAGCACGCTTCTACGCAAGGACCCCGCCACGCGATGAGGCCCGTATGTCAGGGAAAATCAACGATAAACCGGCGAGCCGACACTGCTGTTTTCGTCAGGGTCCGTGGAGCGTTCCGTTTCGGCACACACGATCCAAGAATCCGACACCGCCGGCGCCCGTGGGGCGCTCAGGACCGCGGCACGAGCGCAGCCCGGATTGCCTGGATCAGTGGCGACAGATCCATCGATTTCGCGACGATGGCGGCAGGGCGAACCGCCCCCTGGGCCGCGGTCCCTGGCATGTGCTCGGAGGTCAGCACAATCACGGGAATCGCCGCCGTCTCCTGGTATTCCCTGAGGCCTTTCAGCAAGCCGAACCCGTCAAGACCGGGCATGAGACTGTCGGTCACCACGACGTCCGGCCGCCACTCGCGCGCCCGCTGAAGGCCCTTCCATCCATCGGGCGCCGTGTCGACCTCAAAGTGCTCCGAGAGTCCCGCCTCGAGCACCATCA